>QGVE01000030.1 GCA_003242675.1 Bacillota bacterium
GCATGCTGTACGACGCCTCCGGGTTCCACACGCAGATCGCCGTGATGAGCGCCGGTCTGGTGGTTCCCTTGCTGGCCGTGCTGCTCTACGACCGGACGCGGCCGGCATTGGTTCCTGCCGAGGGTGACTGAGCCGCCTTGACAGATGCGGAACCGGCGGAATATCATAAAGTGAATCTGCGCCGCGGTAAGCACCCTTACCCGCGGCTTTTGCGTGTCTGCGCACCCGACGCCTGCCGTCTCCCGGACCCTCCATCGCCCAGCGGGGGAGGACGGAAGGAGCGATTCGCCGTGGCGATCCTGACCGTGCAGGGGCTCACCAAGTACTGGGGGACCGACCTGCTCTTCAAAGACGTCTCGTTTCTGCTGAACGAGGGCGAGAAGATGGCCCTCGTGGGCCCGAACGGGGCCGGCAAGACGACCCTCCTGCGGATCCTTCTGGGCCGCGTGGAGTACGACGAGGGGCAGATCAGCATGCCCGCCGGCACCCGCATCGGCTACCTGAGCCAGGATCCCGAGTTCACCCCCGGCCGCACCGTCTTCCAGGAGGCCAGGTCGGTGTTCAGCCACCTGGCCAAGTGGGAGCGGGATCTGCGCGCCCTGGAGGCGCGGATGGGCGAGGCGGAGTCCGAGGAAGAGCTGCAGGCCGTCATGGACGAGTACACCCGGATCACCGCCCTGTACGAAGCGGCCGGCGCGTACGACGCCCCGGCCCGGGTGCGGGCGGTGCTCTTCGGCCTCGGCTTCACCGAGGCCGATCTGGAGAAGCCCGTGGAGGTGCTGTCGGGCGGCCAGAAGGTGCGGCTCGGGCTGGCGAAGATCCTGCTGGCGGAGCCCGACCTGATGCTGCTGGACGAGCCCACCAACCACCTGGACCTGCAGGCGGTGGAGTGGCTCGAGGACTACTTCCGACAGGTGAGGTCCGCGGCCATCCTCGTCTCCCACGACCGGTACTTCCTGGACCGGGTGATCAGCCGCACCCTGGAGATCGACAACCACCGGTGCGACATCTACTATGGGAACTACTCCTACTACCTGGAGGAGAAAAAGCGGCGCCAGGAGGCCCAGCTCTCCGCCTGGGAGCGGCAGCAGCGGGAGATCGAGCGGCTGCGCACCTTCTACGAGAAGTGGCGGAGCAATGCCAACCGCAAGGGCCAGGCAATTTCCCGGCTGCGCCGGCTGGAGAAGATGGAGCTTTTGGAGAGGCCGCAGGTGCACCGGCGCACGATGCGGCTCTCCTTCGAAGTCGACTACGAGTCGGGCGACGACGTCCTGGTGGTGGAGGGGCTGGCCAAGGCGTTCGGGGAGCGCACCCTCTTCCGGAACGTCAACCTCACCGTGAAGAAGGGCGACCGGATTGCCCTGGTGGGGCCCAACGGCTCCGGCAAGACCACCTTCCTGAAGATCATCCACGGCCTCCTGGAGCCCAGCGCCGGCTCGTACCGGTGGGGCGTCGGCGTGCAGCGGGGCTATTTCAGCCAGGACCTGGACGACCTGGACCCCAACCGCACGTGCCTGGAGGAGATCATGGCCCTGCCCGGGTTCACCAAGCACGACGCCCACTCCCTGCTGGGCCAGTTCCTCTTCTCCGGCGAGGACGCCTACAAGCGGATCGGGGACTGCTCCGGCGGCGAGCGCAACCGGCTGATCCTGGCGAAGCTGATGGTGAGCGGCGCCAACGTGCTGCTGCTCGACGAGCCGACCAACCACCTGGACCTGGAGTCCAAGCAGGTGCTGGAGGAGGCCCTGCGGGCCTACCCGGGCACCATCCTGTTCGTGTCCCACGACCGGTTCTTCGTCGACCGGGTCGCGACCCACGTCTGGGAGTTCGGCCTGCCCGACGGCGTCGCCGTCTACGAGGGCAACTACACGGCCTACCGGGAGGAGAAGCAGCGCCAGGCGCAGCTGGCGGCACACGCGGCGGCCGATGCCGCGGCGCCGCCCGCGCGCCGGCCCCGGGCCGGGGAGGCCGAACCCGCGGGCCGCCGTGCGCCGCGGTCCCGCAAGGAGGAGCGGAAGGCGGCGGAGGCGGTCCGCCGGCTGGAGGCGGAGATCGAGCGGCTGGAGCGGCGCAAGGCCGAGCTGGAGCAGCGGATGGCCGACCCCGACATCTACCGGAGCGCCACCGGTCGCGAGGCCGTCGCGGAGTATAACGCCGTGCAGGCGGAGCTGGAGCGGCTGTACGTGGAGTGGGAGGCGCTGGCGGAGCGCGCCGGCGGCTGAGGCGGCCCTCGCCCTGTCCAAACGCCCTTTCCCGGGGCATCCTAAGGGAGCGGTCCGGCGGGACCCGCGGGAAAGGGGCGTGGAACCGAGGGGTGTGGATCCTCGCGCAGATCTTCACGAGTGACTGGACGAAGGAGCTCTTTCAGCACGTCCCCGTGCTGCTGGTGCGGACGGTCCTGACGTTCATCCTGGTCATGATCGTCGTGCGCTGGACCGGCAAGCGCTCCATCGCCAACCTGGCCCCGTTCGACCTGGCCATGGTGATCATGATCGGGGAGGTCGCCGCGATCCCCATCAGCACGCTGGACGTCGACTTCCTGCACGGCCTGATCCCCGTCGTGCTGCTCGGCGGGCTGCACGTGATCCTCACCACCGTCAACCTCCACTGGAAGAGGTTCGAGCGGTGGACCGAGGGCTTTCCCACCTTGCTGGTGAAGGATGGCCGGGTGCTGAGGCGAAATCTCCTGAAAGAACGGGTGTCGATGGCCGACCTGATGACCGCCCTCCGCCACAAGGAGGTGGAGGACGTGTCGGAGGTGAAAGAGGCCTGGATGGAGCAGTCCGGGGGCATCAGCGTCATCCTGAAGCGGGATGCCGGACCGGCGACGCCCCGCGACGTGGAGCGCGCCGTGGAGGCGGTGCTGGCCCGCCGGCTGCCGGGCCTGGTGCAGGAGGCCGTCGAACGGGCGATCGGGCAGGCCGCGGCCGCCCACGCCCGGCCCGTGCGCCCGAACCCGGGCGGCCGGAGGTGGGATCGTGAAGGTGATGATGTTCTTCATTGACGGGCTGGGCCTCGGCGACGACGACCCGGAGCGCAACCCGCTCATGACCGCGGACATGCCGGCCTTCCGTTCCCTGCTGGGCGGAAGGCCGCTCTGGCGTGGGGCGGTGCCGCACCGGGGGCCCGGCGTGGCGGCGGTCCCCACCGACGCCTGCCTGGGCGTGCCCGGCCTGCCCCAGAGCGCGACGGGGCAGACCACCCTCTTCACCGGCCGGAACGGCGCGCAGGCGATCGGCCGTCACCTGAACGGCTACCCGACCCCCAGCCTGAAGGCGATCCTGAACGAGCACTCCATCTTCAAGCGGGTCGTCGAGCGCGGGCTCACCGCCACCTTCCTGAACGCCTTCCGGCCGGAGTTTTTCGAATGGGTTGCCGCCGGGCAGCCTGAGCTCCGGGACCGGCGCTACCGCCCCTCGGCCTCGACCGTCGCTGCCCTGGCGGCGGGCATGCAGGTCTTCCGGGACTTCGACCAGCTCCGGCGGGGCGAGGCGGTCGGCTTCGACATCGACCACCACGTCCTGCGCGCGATGGGCTACGACCTGGACCCGGTGGACCCCGCGGAGGCCGGCCGGCGGGCGGCCCGGGTGGCCGCGCAGCACCACTTCACCCTCTATGAGCATTTCCTCACGGACAAGGCCGGCCACGCCCGGGACATGGCGGAGGCCCGGCGGGTGCTGGAGCGGCTGGACCGCTTCCTGGGCGGGCTGCTGGAGGCCCTGCCGCCCGACCACCTCCTGGTGATCACGTCGGACCACGGCAACGTCGAGGACCTGTCCACCAAGCAGCACACCACCAACCCCGTGGCGACGATCGTGCGGGGGCCCGGCGCCGCCGACGTGGCCGGGCGCATCCGGTCGCTGGCGGACATCGCCCCCGCGATCCTGGACGTGGTGGGGTAGGACGGACGAGAGGAGTACAGATCGACCATCGCCATGGATGAACGCACCCTGCGAACCCTGGAATTCGCCAAGATCAAGGAGATGCTGGCCGAGCGGACCGCGACGTCGCTGGGGCGGGAGGTCGTCGAGTCGCTCGCGCCCGCGACCGACTTCCTCGAGGTGCAGCACCGGCAGGCCGAAACCAGCGAGGCACGGCGGCTCTACGAGGCGGGCCGCTCGATCCCCCTGGGCGGCCTTCACGACCTGCGCCCCCACGTGCAGCGGGCGGTGCGCGGCGGCATGCTCGAGCCCGGGGACCTGCTGGAGGTGGCCGATACGGCCGCCAGCAGCCGGCGGCTGAAGCGGTTCCTGGAGCAGCAGGAGGGCGTGCCGATCCTGACCGCCCTCTCCCGCATGCTCGGCACCTTTGACCACCTCGAGGCCGAGATCCGGCGTGCGATCGACGAGGCCGGAGAGGTCCGGGACGACGCCAGCCCGGCCCTCGCCGAGATCCGCCGGTCAAAGCGGATCCTGCAGAACCGGATGAAGGAGCGGCTGGAGGCCTTCGTGCGGGGCCCGGCCGCCCGGTACCTCCAGGACCCGATTGTGACCATCCGTGAGGGCCGGTTTGTCGTGCCGGTGAAGATCGAGTACCGGGCGCAGGTGCCCGGCATCGTCCACGACCAGTCCGCTTCCGGCTCGACGCTCTTCATCGAGCCGATGGAGATCGTGGAGATGAACAACGACCTGCGGGAGCTGGCCCTGAAGGAGCGGGAGGAGGTCGCGCGCATCCTCACCCGGCTCTCCGGCCTCGTGGCGCGTGATGCCGACGCGCTGCTGGACACGCTTCAGGCCGTGGCCCAGATCGACTTCGCTTCCGCCAAGGGCCGGCTCTCCCTGGACCTCGACTGCGTGGAGCCCGAGCTGGTGCGGGAGCCCATCCTGGAGATCCGGAAGGGACGCCACCCGCTGCTCAAAGGCCGGGTCGTGCCGATCGACGTGCACATCGGCATCGCCTTCGACACGCTGGTGATCACCGGCCCCAACACGGGCGGCAAGACCGTGGCCCTGAAGACCATGGGGCTCTTCGCCCTCATGGCCCAGGCCGGCCTCCACCTGCCCGCGGCACCCGGCACCCGGGTGGGCGTCTTCCAGCAGGTCTTCGTGGACATCGGCGACGAGCAGTCGATCGAGCAGTCGCTCTCCACGTTCTCGGGCCACATGACCAACATCATCCGCATCCTCGACGCGCTCGACGGCCCCGCCCTGGTGCTCCTGGACGAGCTCGGGGCGGGGACGGACCCCACCGAGGGCGCCGCCCTGGCCATGTCCATCCTGGAGCATCTGCACCGGCGCGGGGCCAAGACGGTGGCCACCACCCACTACTCGGAGCTCAAAACCTTCGCCTACACCCGGGCCCGGGTGGAGAACGCCTCGGTGGAGTTCGACGTCGAGACGCTGCAGCCCACCTACCGGCTGCTCATCGGGGTCCCGGGCTCGTCCAACGCGTTCGAGATCTCCCGGCGGCTGGGGCTCTCGCCCCACATCGTGGACCGGGCCCGCCAGTTCCTGACCCGGGAGCAGGAGCGGGTCGAGGACCTGATCCAGGGCATCCACGCGACGCGGGCGGAGCTGGAGAAGGAGCTGGCCGAGGCCCGCCGGCTCCGGGCCGAGGCCCAGCGCATGCGGGAGGAGTACGAGCGGCGCTACGGCGACGCGCAGCGCAAGGCGGCGGAGGTCGTGGAGAAGGCCCGGGCACAGGCGCAGCAGATCCTGGCCACCGCCCGGCGGGAGGCCGAGGCGGTGATCGCCGAGCTGAAGCAGGCCCTGCGGGAGCAGCGGGAGGCGGAGCGGCTGCAGGCGATCCAGTCCGCCCGCGACCGGCTGGCCCGGGCGCGCGCGGCCGTCGAGCCCACGGAGGAGGAGCTGCGCGCCCGCCGCAAGGGCGAGGTGCCGCACGGGCTGAAGCCCGGCGACCGGGTGCGCATCGTCTCGCTGGACACCACGGGCTACGTGCTGGCCGAGCCCGACGCCCAGGGCAACGTGCTGGTCCAGGCGGGCATCATCAAGATGACCGTCGCGCTGGAGGACCTGGAGCGGGCGGAGGAGGAGCCGCCGGCGGCGGCCGCAGGGGGCCGGACCCGGGCGAGGGCGCTTGGCGCCGCCAAGGCCCGGGCGATCTCGCCGGAGATCGACCTGCGGGGCCTCATGGTGGACGAGGCGCTGGAGCGGGTCGACAAGTTCCTGGACGACGCCGTGCTGGCCGGCCTGGACCAGGTGCGCATCATCCACGGCAAGGGCACCGGCGCCCTGCGCAAGGCGGTGACGGAGGCCCTGCGCCACGACCGGCGGGTGGTGTCGTATCGCCTCGGCGGCGTCGGCGAGGGCGGCGACGGCGTGACCGTGGCGAAGCTGAAGGCGTGAGCGGACAAGCGACCCCGGCGGGGAGGCCCGCTGCACGGCACCGGGCTCCGACCGCCGGGGTCTTTGCGCGCCAACAAAACGAGCGGCCCCGCCGGGGGCGGGACCGCGTTACCGGTACTCGCTCTCGTACCCGAAGATCTTCTCGCACGCCCGGCGGACGGCGTCCACCTTGTCGGCCGGGCAGAAGACGTACGTCCGCCAGAGCCCCTCGTACTGCCGGGCCATGGCCGCCACCTCGCCGGACTGATCCAGCTCCAGCAGGGGACCGACGCCGTGGCGGGAGCGGACGGGCACGTGGACCTCCTTGAAGAAGCTCGCCTTCGGGCAGTAGACGATGACCTGGCCCGGCTTCAGCCGGGCTTTGCGCGCGATCTGCTCCTCCAGCTCCTCCCGGGCCGCGGACTGGCCGCCGTACCGGGCGATGAAGGCGTCCCGCTCCGGCCCCAGGGTGTCGCCGGAGAGCACGTAGGCCCGCTTGTACAGCCGCCGCTCGATGACCCCCTCGATGAGCTGCTGGATGATGCCCGGGCCGGGCAGGCGGGCCAGCAGGTCGAGGAAGGTCTGGTCGCCCAGGCCGTAGAGCGCCTCCTCCCGGAGGCCGGTGTGCTTGGTGTGCAGCTCGACCGCCTTCGAGATCATGGCGCCGGCGGCGATCTTGGCGTGGTGCAGGTAAAGCCGCTCGGTGAGCACGTAGCGCATGCGCAGGAGGTGGATGACCTCGGTGCGGGCGTCCGGGCGGTCCAGCCCGTGCTTGACCATGTTGATCAGGAGCTGGCCGTCCTCCTTGATGAAATAGGAGAGGACCCGGTCGTCGTAGTTCATGCGCAGCCCGGCGAAGAAGGAGTCGCGCCGCAGGTAGTCCAGGAGGTCGGCGTCGATGGTGGAGGAGACGATCTGGCCCATCCACGGCGCCGGGGGCCGGCCGGTGAGGATCGCCTTCACCCCGTCCAGGTAGCCCGAGGCGGCCAGGACGCGGCCCAGCTCGCTCTGGATCCCCAGGAAGTGCTCCAGCCGGGGGCCGGCGTCGTGGCGGGGGAAGATCTGCCGCTCGTCCTCGAAGGTGTGGCCGTAGGGGATGTGGGTCACGTCGTGCACCAGGGTCGCCAGCCGGACCAGCTGGGCCTCCTCGGGGGCGATGGCGTACCCGTTCAGCTGCAGCGACTCCAGGATCCGGTGCGCCATGTGCAGCGCGCCCAGGCTGTGGTCGAACCGGGTGTGCACGCAGCCGGGGAAGACCAGGTGGGCCGTGCCCAGCTGCTTGATGGAGCGGAGCCGCTGCATCTCCCGGGTGTCGAGCACCCGGACTTCGATGTCGGTCAGGCGAATGTCCCCGTGGACGGGGTCGCGCACTTGCACGCGGAATTGCATGTGATCACCCGAAGGTATTTTCGGCCCGCGGGGCGGGGGCCCCTGCATCCACGGGCTGCCAGCCGCCCCGGGACGCGGCCTCCGCCACCCGCAGGGCCGCCGCGCCGGCGGTGAGCGGCGCCAGCGGCTCACCCAGGCCCGCGGCCGCGCGGCGCAGCCGGACGAACCCCTCCCGGATCATCTCCCGGTAGCTCTCTTCTCCGCCGGCCACCTCGGCCTCGACCCAGAAGCGGCCGTCGCTCAGGGGACGCACTGCCACCGGGACGAGGTCCGCCGCGGCCTCCTGCAGGGCCTGCACGGCCCCGGGCCCCAGCCGGAGGACGCCGGTCAGCCGCCGGGGGACCCAGTCCTCGATGCGCAGCCAGCCGGCGGCAAAGCCCAGCTCCCGCACCTGGTGCTCGTCACGCTCGCGGACGAACCCGTGGTAGAACGTGGCGACCAGGTGCCAGGGCTGCCCGGCGAGCTCGCCCCGGTACTCCACCGCCGCCAGGGCCCGGGCGCCGGCCGCCGGGCGCCGGGGGTGGGGCCAGCCGGCGCCCCAGGCCCGCACCGGCCGGCCCCCCAGCACCCAGGCTGCCTCGTCGAAGAAGTGGACGCCGTGCTCCACCAGCACGCCTCCGCTCCGGGCGGGGTCCCAGAACCAGTGGTCGGGGGGCATCTCGCCCCCCGCCCAGTTCTCGACGTGCCACCGCTCCGGCAGGCCCAGGATGCCCGCCCGGTACCAGCGGCGGACGCAGGCGATGAGCGGGCTGGCCCGCATGACGAAGTTCAGCGCCGCAGCCACGCGCTGCTGCCGGGCCTGTGCCGCCAGGGCCGCGAGGTCGGCCGCCCGCAAGGCCCCGGGCTTCTCCAGGAACAGGGCCTTCCCGGCCGCCAGGGCCGCTCCGGCCACCTGCGGCTGGAGGTCGGGGGGCGTGGCGACCAGCACCGCGTCCAGGTCCGGCCGCCGGGCCAGGGCCAGCGCATCCGCCACGCCCTCGGGTGCGCCCGGGGGCAGCCCGGCGGCCTCCCGGGCCGCCCGCCACGCCGCCAGGGCCGCTGCGCGGCTTGCCTCGCGGCGGGCGGCGGCCGCGGGCAGGTCCACCGCGGGGAGCGGCGCCCGGGCCGTCCGGGACGAACGGCCCAAAGGCCCGGCGCCCGCCCGCCCCATCCGCCAGGTCGGGAGGCGCCCGGCCCCTTCCCGCCCGGGCTGCGGCTCAACCGGATGCTGTGGCCGCATCGTGCCCGCGCCCTACTCCCACTTCACCGGCCCCAGCTCGGGGAAGCGGGCCAGGGCCTCGGCCATCTCCGCCTTCACCCGCTCGAGGTCCTCCGCCGTGCGGCCCTCGCAGCGGAGCACCAGCACCGGCTGCGTGTTGGACGCCCGCACGAGCCCCCAGCCGCCGGGGAAGAGGACCCGGGCGCCGTCCACCGTCAGGACCTCGTACCGGCCCTGGAAGTGCTGCACCACGCCTTCCACCACCGCCGCCTTGCGCTCCTCCGGGCAATCCACGCGGATCTCGGGCGTGGACGGGTAGCGGGGGACGTCGGCCCACAGGGCCGAGAGCGGCCGGCCGCTCTCGGCGACGAGCCGGCACAGCCGGGCGCCGGCGTAGAGGGCGTCGTCGAAGCCGTAGTAGCCGTCGGCGAAGAACAGGTGGCCGGACATCTCGCCGGCGAAGGGGCCGCCCAGCTCCCGCAGGCTCTTCTTGATGTAGGAGTGGCCGGTCCGGTGGAACTGCGGCCGGCCGCCCAGCCGCTGGATCTCTTCGACCAGGGCCTGCGAGCACTTCACCTCGACCAGGGCGGTGGCGCCGGGGTAGCGGGGCAGGATTTCCCGCCAGAACAGGATCATGAGCTGGTCGCCCCAGAGGATCTGGCCCTGGTCGTCCACCACGCCCAGCCGGTCGCCATCGCCGTCGAAGGCCAGGCCCATGTCCGCCCCGGTCTCCCGGACGGTGCGGACGAGGTCCCGCAGGTTCTCGGGCCGCACGGGGTCCGGGTGGTGGTTGGGGAAGGTCGGGTCCGACTCGCAGTAGAGCGGCACGACCTCGCAGCCCAGGGTGCGGAAGAGCTCGGGGGCGATGGGGCCGGCGGTGCCGTTGCCGGCGTCCACGACCACCTTGAGCGGCCGGTGGAGGGCCACCCGGCCCGCGATCATCTCGCAGTAGCTGGGGATCGGATTCCGGGTGCGCACACGGCCTCCCCCGGCCGCCGGAGGCTCCCCGACCAGCGCCTCCGCCCGCCGGCGGACGTCCTGAATGGCCTCGCCGTACAGCGTGCCGGGGCCGAGGCAGAGCTTGAAGCCGTTCTCGTCACCCGGGTTGTGGCTGGCGGTGATCATCACCGCCGGGTCGATGCCGTAGAACTCCCGCGCCCAGTAGAGCACGGGGGTCACCACCTGGCCGATGTCCAGGACGTCCAGCCCCTCGCCGGTGATGCCCTCGATGAGCGCGCGGGAGAGGGCGGGGGAGGAGAGGCGGTTGTCCCGCCCGACCAGGATCTCGCGGAATCCCCGCTCCTTGGCCAGCCGGGCGAACGCGCGCCCGACGAGGCGCGCCGTTTCGTCGGTGATCGTCCTCCCGTACACGCCGCGGATGTCGTACTCGCGGAAGATGACCTCCGGAAGCGCTGCTGTTGCCTTGGTCAAGTGGATCACCTCACTGCAGTGCTCAGTGCGGCGGGCTGCTCCAGCCCGTACGCGGCCATCAGCCACGCGAGGGTGGACTCCGCGCCCTGATTGCGGTTGACGCCGTGGGGCGTCAGCCCGTCGTGGCAGCCGCCGGTCTCGGGATCCAGGAGCGAGAGCCCCAGCGCGTTCTTGCCGGTGAACCAGCGCGCTGCATCCGCCGCCATGGAATGCCAGGTCTTGTCTCCGGTCACCGCGCCGGCCTCCCGGCAGGCCAGGACCATCGCCGTCGCCTCCAGCGGCTGCTGGTCGAACTCGGCCCTGCGGCCTCCGCGCACGTACCAGCCGTCGTTGCCGATGGGCCAGAAGACGCCGTCGCGGAACGTGACCCGGGCCAGGAACTCCAGGGCCGCCAGGCCGACGCGCCGGTACTCAGGGACGTCCAGCACCCGCCCCGCCCGGAGGAGGGCGTAGGGCAGGATGGCGTTGTCGTACGTCAGGCGGTCCTCGAACCACGGCCAGTCGGGGCTGTGATTCTGCTTCCAGGCGGCGATCAGGCCGTCGGCGGCCCGGATGAGGTGCGCCCGCACCTCGTCGTCGCCGGGCGCGCCGTCCGGGCGCGCGTCCCCGCGCCGGTGCTCCAGCCACTCGGCCATCGCGATCGCGAGGCCGGCCATGCCCCGGAGCGTGCGGATGGACCCGCAGGGCGCCAGGCCGCGCCTGAGCAGCTGGGCGGCCGTCCAGGTCACGGACCGGCAGCTGAGCTGTGTCGCCGCGGCGGCGAGGCCCCACAGGCACCGGGCGTGGCAGTCCTCCGACCGCTCCTCGGCCAGCGGCTTCCGGTCGTAGCTGAACGCGTTGTGGAACCAGCCGTCCTGCTCCTGCGCGTAGGCAAGGAACGCCAGGTACGTCTCGTGCAGCCGGCCGACCGGCTCCCCGGCCTTCGCCGCCCAGACCGACACCAGCAGGGCCCGGGCGTTGTCGTCCGACGTGTACCCGGTGGTCAGGTTGGGGATGGGGCCAAACGCGTGCTGGATGACGCCCGTGGAGTCGGTCAGCCGCTCCAGGTGGCTGAGCCGGGGCCGGGGCAGGGTCCGCTCGCGCGTCCCGCCGGGCCGGGACCGGGTCCGGACCGTGACGGGACCACCCTGCGCCCGCGCCGCGCGCCGCGCCAGCCGGGCGGCCAGCTGCAGGTAGGACTCGCCGACCTCGGGCCAGGTGAAGCCCTTCGCCCGGGCCCGCGCCGCCGCCGACAGGCTGCTGCGCCAGCCGCTGTCGGCGGCCAGCTCGGCCAGCGCGCGGCCCATGGCCGCGGCGTCGCCAAAGGGAACCAGCATGCCCGCGCCCTCGCCCAGGAGCTCCTGCGCGTAGACGAAGGGCGTCGAGATGATCGCCTTGCCCATCGCCAGCGCGTAGGTGAGCGTGCCGCTGCTGATCTGCTGGGCCCCGGGGTAGGGGACGAGGTAGATGTCGACGGCCTGCAGGTAGCCCAGCAGCTCGTCCTCGTCCAGGTACCGGTTGACGAAGCGCACGTGGTCGGCAATCCCGAGCTTCGCCACCTGGGCCTCCAGCCCCTGCCGGTAGCGCTCGCCCTCCCGCCGCAGGACCTCGGGATGGGTCGCGCCGACGATCAGGTAGAGGAGGTCCGGGCAGCTCCGGGCTGCCAGGGCGACGGCTTCCAGGGCCGTCTCGATGCCCTTCCCCGGCCCGAGGAGGCCGAAGGTCATGACGACCAGCCGGCCCGAGAGCCCGAGCCGCTCCTTCCACTCCTCCGGCGTGCCGGCCGGCGGGGTGGGGACGCCGTGCGGGATGTAGGTGATGCGCTCGGGGCTGGCGCCGTAGACCTCGCGGACGATCTCGCCGCCGCGCCGGGCCATGACCACCGCGGCGTCCACGCGCCGGAGGAGGGCGTCCATGGCCTGCCGGTACTCCGGCTTGGGGTCGCTGAGGATCGTGTGCAGGGTCGCGATGACCGGGACCTCGAGCCGGTCCAGCAGATGGTTCACCATGATGCCGGCCTGGCCGCCGAAGATGCCGAACTCGTGCTGCAGCAGGACGGCGTCGTAGCCGCCCTGGTTGAGCAGGTTTGCCGCCCGGCGGTAGTCGATCTCCAGGTCGTCCCGGATGACCGCCACCGTCTCGGGCCGCTGCTCAGCCGGCGCATCGGGTTTGACCATAGCGACCACGGACACTTCCTCCGCCCCCGCGGCCAGGAGCCCCCCGCGCAGGTGCTCGGAGAAGGTCGCCAGGCCGCACCGCCGGGGCGGATACGTGCTGACGATCGCCAACCTGAGGCCCAACGCGCATCACCTCCAACCGGCCAGGAGCACGTTTTCGACCGTTCCGCCCCCGATTCCCGTCGCAAAGCCGATGACCGAGTGGCGCACCGTCGTCCCCGGACCGACGCGGGCGCCGTCCCAGAGCACCGAGTCGCTGATCCGGGCGCCCTTGCTGACCAGGCACCGGGCGCCGATGACCGCCCTCGGCCCGATCTGCGCGCCGGCCTCGATCACCGCGCCCGGCCCGATGTAGACGGGCGGCGTGATCCGCGCCTCGGGGGAGACGTCGGCGTCGTCCGCCTGCCAGTGGGCGGGGCCGAGCATCGGGCCGGCGACCGGGATCGGACAGCGCCCTTCCAGGATGTCGCGGTGCAGCTGCAGGTAGCGGTCGCCGGTGCCGATGTCCTTCCAGTAGCCCGTGGCCGGGAATCCGTAGACGCGCACGCCGTCGCGCAGGAGCGCCGGGAAGGTCTCCCGCTCCACGGAGACGGCCCGGCCCGGGGGGATCCAGGACAACACGCCCGGGTCGAACACGTACACACCGGCGTTGACCATCCGGCTGTCCGTCTCACCCGGGCGTGGCTTTTCCACAAACCGCAGGATGCGATTGTTCTCGTCCATTTCGACAGCGCCGTAGGCGGACGGATCGGGCACCTCGACCAACCCGATGGTCACCTGCGCACGGTGCTGGCGGTGAAACTCGAGCAAGGCGTTCAGGTCAAAGGTCTGCACCACATCGGCGTTCAGGATCAGCAGCGTCTCCTCGGGATCCGGACCGGCCGCGAACCGGATCGCCCCGCCGGTGCCCAGCGGTTCGGGCTCCACCGCGAAGCGCAGCCGCACGCCCGGCGGCGACTCCCGGAAGTAGTCGGTGACGAACTGCCTGCCGTGGCGGAGGCTCAATGTGATGTCGGTGATCCCGAAGCTGGTCAGCTGATCGATCAGGCGACTCAACCAGGGTTTGCCGAGTACAGGCACCATGGGCTTCGGCAGCTCAACCGTCAGGGGGTGCAAGCGCGTACCCAGCCCTCCGGCCAGCAGGATCGCACGAACAGCCATGTCCATCCCTCCTCGGCCCGAGAATCATTCTAGTAGCACTCATCTAAGGTGAGTGCTAACACTTCCACATTGTACCTCGTTCTCTGGCAAACGACAACCTCTCGGGCTCAAGTTCCAACTTGTATGCTCCGCTTCCCGGAGGCAGAACGCCCCTCGCAAGAAAAAGGAGAGGGGAACTGGTGGTGAGCCGGCGCCCCCTCGCTTTGTGCGCCCAGCATGGGCGCTGACCTGTTGGTGAAAGTCGCCCGTCAGCCAAACCGCACGAAGCCCGACTGGCCACCGCAGTCGGGGCCTGCAGCGAAGTGCCGCCGGCACCAAGGCCGGCGGCACTTCGACATGCTCTGCCCGCGGTGCTCTCAGTTCTCCTGGGCCCGGACGTGGTATTCGTCCCAGATCTGGACGTGGTTGGTCTCCTTCAAGAAGAGGGAGCCAACGATGAAGGTCATGGCGGCAACCGCCATCGGGTAGAAGAGGCCGGCGTAATGGTTGCCCGTGGCGGCGACGAGGGCGGTGGCGACGGTGGGGACGAGTCCGCCGAAGACGCCGTTGCCGATGTGGTAGGGCAGCGAGAGGGACGTATAGCGAATCTTCGCCGGGAAGAGCTCCACCAGGAAGGCGGCGATGGGGCCGTAGACCATGGTGACGTAGAGCACCTGGATGAAGACCAGCAGGGTCAGCATCACCGGGTTGAGCGGGTTGGCGAAGTGCGCCATCGCCCGGTAGATCGGGTAGTAGGTGAGGACCGCCAGCAGGTTGCCGGCCATCATGATCTTCTTGCGGCCGATGAGGTCAGAGAGGCTGCCGAAGACCACGAAGAAGGGGGCGGCCAGCAGCAGTGCAGCACCGACGATCATGTTGCTGGTGTACAGGTCGATCTTGAGGACGGTCTGGAGGAAGTAGTTGGAGTAGAACTGGCCGGTGTACCAGACGACACCCTGACCGGCGGTGGCGCCGAGCAGCGCGAGGAGCATCACCTTCCATGCGCCGTTCTTGAAGGAGTCGGCGAGCGGGTTGCGGGAGACCCTCCCTTCGCTCTTCATCTTGTTGAACAGCGGCGACTCCTTCATGCTCAGGCGGATGTAGAGCGATGCGCCGACCAGCAGGATGGAGAGCAGGAACGGAATGCGCCAGCCCCAGGCGCTGAACTGCTCCGCAGTGAGCATCGAGCGGACGATCTGGATGACGGCCAGTGAGACGAAGAGACCGGCGGTGGCGGTAATCTGGATGAAGGAGGTGTAGAAGCCGCGCTTGTGGTCGGGGGCGTGCTCGGCCACGTAGACGGCGGCGCCGCCGTATTCACCGCCCAGCGCCAGGCCCTGGAGCAGGCGGAGCACGATCAGAATGGCGGGAGCGGCCAGCCCGATGGTCGCATAGCCCGGCACCAGACCGATGGCGGTGGTCGCGAGGCCCATGATCAGCAGGGTGACCAGGAATGCGTATTTGCGGCCGACCAGGTCGCCGATTCGGCCGAAAAAGGCGGCGCCGAAGGGCCGGACGATGAAGCCGGTGGCAAAGGTCGCCAGCGTGTAAATGAGGCCAAGCGTCTCGTTTTCCTTGGGGAAGAAATGCCCGGCGATCACCGTGGCCAGGCTGCCAAAGATGTAGAAATCATACCATTCGATGACCGTGCCGGCAGCAGAGGCACCGATCACCTTCCAGAGCGTCCTCTCCGGGACCACATGCGGATTACTCGCGGCCATATCCGTACCTCCCCTTTCCCTCCATAGCGCAATAGAATGGAGCCTCTTGGAAACCAACCCCCACAGAAGTACAGCCCGTTCGCGCACCCCCCTCTGTCGTATGACCAGGTTATATGTCCAAGTACTCCGTCTTAGGCCAAACTTCCTTCTTAACTTTCAGTCTTGAGTGTATTGTTTGAGTTGGGGGCGGACGGGGTGCGCTCTCCCTCGATCAGGGGCGGCGGGTTCGCATTCGCCTCGCCCCGGAGACGAAGGAGCGGTTCGCGGCGAACCTGGCCTGCAGCCGGGACCTGCCCGTGATGGGGCAGGCCTGCAGGCGGGACCCTGGCGAGCAGCGCACACCCCGCAGACGCACAAAGCCCCCGGGCTTGCCTACTGGCAAGCCCGGGGGCTGAAGAACCGGTTCGGGTTTTCCGGGCTACGGCTGCCGGGCGCCGCTGCCGAAGGGACCGCTCAGCGCGCCGCCGGAGCCGTTTCCGGCGTCGCCGGCGCCGGGCGGGCCCTCCGCGCCGCCGGGGGAGTCACCCGCCTGCCCGCCGTGGGCGGATCCGGGGTCGCCGCTGCTCCCGGGCGTCGCTGTGCGGCCGTTTCCGTCGTTCCCCCCGTTGCCCGGCGAGCGGCCGCCGCTGCCGGCGTCAGGGCCGGCGTCCGCAGAGCCGTCGCTCGCGGCGCCGCCGTTCTTCCCGGAGTTGTTCCTCCGGCCCGGCCGGCCGCCGCCGTTTCCGGAGCCGTCGCCGTCATTGCCCGGAGTGCTGTCGCCCGGCGGGGCGCCGTCGCCGTTGCCTTTGTCAGGAGAGCCGCCGTCCGGGCCGCCCTTGTCTTTCACCGGGGTGCAGTACTCCGTGGGCACTTCCCGCCACCAGTCGGCCGGCCAGTACCGCCAGATGTTGTTGGGGTTGGTCGGGTGCTTGACCCACGTGGTCGGCCGCTTGATCAGCGTGAGCGTCTCCGGAGTGCCCTCGCAGCCCTCCTGCCACAGGACGTACTTCTTGATCTCCCGCCCGTCCGACGTGGTCAGGAACGGCACCTGGACGACCTGCACCTGCTGGAACCAGGTCTCCGGCTTGGGTTCGTGGCCCACCAGGAACCAGTCGGTCTTCACCTGGTCCTCCGGGCACCAGACGGAGGGCTGGTTGCCGGTCAGGGCGCAGACCTTCGCCTGCACCACGCCCCGGGGCCGCTCCCAGTCCGCCGGCGGCTCCTTGTAGAACTCGTCCATGATCGCCGTCCAGATGCGGGTGGGCGGACCGGCGCCGGTCCACTTCTTCCAGCCCTGGCCGCCGGAGGGCAGCGGCCGGCGCACGCCGTCGTCGTTGTCGTAGCCCGTCCAGACGGTGACCACCAGGTCCGTGGTGAAGCCGATGAACCAGGCGTCGTGCCAGTCCTCGGTCGTCCCCGTCTTGCCGGCGGCGGGCCAGCCGTGCCAGCCCTTCGTCTCGGCGGCCGGGGTGCCGCGCTGGATGACGCCCTTCAGCACGTCGACCATCAGCCAGGCGGATGCCCGGTCCACCACCTGCTCCACATTCGGCCTGGCCTCCCAGATGACCTCGCCGTACTTGTTCTCGATGCGGGTGATCACCACGGGGTCGGTCTTCTGCCCCAGGCTGCCCAGCACGCCGTAGGCGATGGTCATCTCCAGGGGGGTGACGCCCCGGGTGAGGCCGCCCAGGGTGAGGGCCAGGTTCTCGTCGTTGTAGGCCGGGTCCTCCTCACGGGAGACCAGCGGCAGGCCCAGCTTCTTGCCGTACTCCAGGCCCTTGGCCGGCGTCACGGCCTCCAGGGTGCGCACGGCCGCGGCGTTGCGCGACTGCTCGACCACCCACCGCATGGGCTTCAGGCCCGCGTAGTTGTACTCGTAGTTCTCGGGCCAGACGTTGGTCCCGTCCTCGTTCAGGCGGGGCGGCGAGTCGTCGATGATCGTCGCCGGCCCCCAGCCCAGGAGGTCGATGGCCGGCAGGTAGGCCACAATCGGCTTGATGGTCGAGCCGGGGTCCCGGCGGGCCTGGGTGGCCCGGTTGAAGCCCAGCATGTGCTTGTGCTCCATGCCGCCCACCAGCGCCAGGACCTCGCCGGTGGTGTGGTCCATCACCACCACGGCGGCCTCGGGCACCTCGGTGTCCTCGCGGCCGCTGTACTCCACGGTGGCCGCCGGCATGATCTCCCACAGCTTCTCCTGGACGATCCGCTGCTTCTCGGGGTCCAGGGCGGTGTAGATGCGCAGCCCCTTCTGGTAGAGCTCCTCGGGGCTGAAGGTGATCAGGTTGTACTTGGCGGCCTCCTCGGGGTCGGTCAGGATCTGGATGACGTAATCCACGTACCAGTCGCCGGTGAAGGTCACCGTGGCGGGCGTGATCTCGGCCGGCCTGAGCTCGGGCGGGTCGTTCTTCAGCCGCTCGGCCTCGGCGGGGTCAAGGTAGCCCTGCTCCACCATGAGGTCGAGCACGATCGCCCGGCGCTCCAGGGCGCCCTCCCAGTTGGTGAAGGGGCTGTACTCGGAGGGGCCCTTCAGGATGCCGGCCAAGAGCGCCCCCTCCGACAGGGTGAGCTCGCTGGCGTGCTTGGAGAAGTACATCTGCGCCGCGGCTTCAATGCCGTAGGCTCGTCCGCCCCACGGGACCGTGTTCAGGTACAGTTCCAGGATCTGATCCTTGGTGTAGCGCCGCTCCAGCTGGATGGCGATGAGCATCTCCTGGACCTTGCGCTTGATGGTCTGCTCCGGCGAGAGGAAGGCGTTGCGGGCCAGCTGCATCGTGATGGTGGAGCCGCCCTCCAGCTGCGACCCGGGCATGCCGAGCAGGTACTTGATGTTCGACCAGACTGCGCCGGCCAGCCGGATCGGGTCGATGCCGAAGTGGTTCCTGAAGCGGCGGTCCTCGACGGCGATCACGGCGTTCCGCACGTCGACCGGGATGTCCTCCAGCTCGACCAGGGTGCGGTGCTCGTCCAGGGCCAGCTCATAGACCTTGTTGCCGTAGCGGTCGTAGATGACCGACGAGAGGTCCGGGTCGAATTCGTTGAAGGCCGGCAGATCCTGATAGGCCTGGTACACGTACGCCGCAGCCAACCCGGCGCCGCCGATCATGACGCTGGCGAAGATCAGGAAGGCGAAGAGCAGCCAGCGGTGCCTGCGCCTGCGCTTCTTCCCGGGAGGCGGTTTCGACGGTGAACTGTTTGGCCGTCGTGTATTCGGCAAGTGAAACACCTCCAACGAAGGGAAAGCAATTCGCTTCGCGCGGCGAGACTCCTGTTGGTGGCCAGGAATTGCGCCGGTGGACAGCCTGTGCTAAAATGTGGTGACAAACGGCGAGGACGGAGAGAAGTAGACGGCGGCGCTTCCGCCAGAGAGGGGTTGGTCGGTGCGAAACCCCGGAGCCCGGCGTCGAAGTACACTCCTGAGCCGCCCGCCGAGTCCAGCGGCCGTGTGGCGCCTGCCTGGCGCCTTACTGGTTAGATGGATAGACCGGGCCGGAAGTTCCCCGTTACCGGAACGCAAGAGGGGGCCCTCCTCGGGGTCAACCAGGGTGGTACCGCGGTGCCGTGAGCGCCGTCCCTGGGCAGGACAGCCGGGCAGGGCGCTTTTTTCGGCCCTGTTATACGGGAAGGACGGATGAAGATGGGTTTCCTGAGCGTGGACGAACAGATGAAGATCCTCATGCGCGGCGTGGCCGACATCGTGACCGAAGAGGAGCTGCGCCGGAAGCTGGAGCGGTCGGTCAAGACCGGCCGGCCGCTGCGGGTGAAGCTGGGGATTGACCCCACGGCGAAGGACCTCACCCTGGGCCACACGGTTCCCCTGCGGAAGCTGCGGGACTTCGTCGAGCTGGGCCACCAGGGCGTGCTGATCATCGGCGACTACACCGCCATGGTGGGCGACCCCACCGGGCGCAACGAGGCCCGGCCGCAGCTCTCCCACGCCGAGACTACCGCCAACGCCGAGCGCTACCTGGAGCAGGCCGCCCGGGTGCTGGACGTCAGCAAGCTGGAGATCCGGCGCAACAGCGAGTGGCTGGCGCCGATGTCCTTCGCGGACGTCATCCGGCTGGCCGCGCAGTCCACGGTCGCCCGCATGCTGGAGCGGGAGGACTTCAAGAAGCGCTACGAGGAAGGCCGTCCCATTTACATCCACGAGTTCTTCTATCCGCTGATGCAGGGGACCGACTCGGTGGCGGTCCAGGCGGACGTGGAGCTGGGCGGGACCGACCAGAAGTTCAACCTGCTGACGGGCCGGGACCTGCAGCGCAACGCCGGCCAGGAGCCCCAGGTCTGCCTGATGACGCCCATCATCGAGGGGCTGGACGGGACCCAGAAGATGTCCAAGTCCCTGGGCAACTACATCGGCCTCGACCACTCGCCGGACGAGATCTTCGGCCGGACGATGTCGATTCCCGACACCCTGATCATCACCTATTTTACATACTTCACCGACGTGCCGCAGGAAGAGATCGAGCAGATCAAGGCCGCCATGGCGGCCGGGGAGAACCCGATGAAGTTCAAGAAGCAGCTCGGCCGGGCGATCATCACGACCTACGGCGGCACCGAGGAGGAGGCCCGCCGGGCCGAGGAGCGCTGGGTCGCCCAGTTCTCCCGGGGCGAGCTGCCCGAGGACATCCCGGACGTCGTGATCCCGGCGGCGGAGCTGCCGATGCCGGCGGCCCGGGTGCTGGTCACCGCGGGCCTCGCTCCCTCGCTCAACGAGGCGCGCCGGCTGATCGAGCAGGGCGGGTTCTCGGTGGACGGCGAGCGGGTGACCGACCCCCGGGCGGAGCTCATGCTCCGGCCGGGCCAGGTGCTGAAGGCAGGCAAGCGGAAGTACGGCCGGGTGGTGCTGAAATAAGCCGCAAGGACTGGGCCGGGGCAGGAGCGCCCCGGCCTGTTCGCGTTTATAGATGACCATGAGGTACCCGTCGGGGGTCCAGTGGGGGTACGCCGGCACGGGGATGCTCGCCTGCCGCCTCGTCGCCAGCTCGAGCAGGGTCGCCACCCGGTCGCGCCCACCGCCGCGCGGGGGCTCTAAGCCGGCGCGCGGGCCCTGCCGCAGGGCACAGGCATGTTCCCGCACCGGAGGGGCATAGGCTGGCTATGTCCGAAAGGCGTGCCCGAGGACGGGGAGGGGGAGGGCGATGCGGGGCTTCAGCCGCACGGGGCCGCTTCGTGGGTTGGGCCGGAGCCCGGCGCGCCTCCGGTTCCGCCCCCGGGGCGGGCCAGGGTTCCAGCTCCGGCGATGGCTCTACCGGCTGCGGTTCCGCCGGACCTGGCTGCGCATCCCGATCCTGGCGGCGGCCGCGCTCTACCTCCTCGTCCGCATTGGCGACCTCATGCTCCTGCAGCCGCTCACGGCCGTGGCCGAGGTGGAGGCCAGGCGGCTGGGGGCCGCGGCCGTCAACCGGGTGGTCGCGGCGGAGGTCAGCCGGACGCTGGCGGGCGCGCAGGTGGTGGAGTACATCCGCGACGAGGGCGGGCGCATCGCCGCCTATCACGTCAACACCCCGCTGGTCAACCGCGTCGCCAGCGAGGCGGCCGTGGCGGTGCAGGAGGAGCTCCGGCGCCTGTCCGAGACGCCCGTGCGGCTGCCGCTCGGCGCCCTCACCGGCTCCCCGCTGCTCTCCAACCTGGGCCCGCGCCTCTCCGTGCAGCTGGTGCCGGCGGGTTCGGTGACCATCACGGTGAAGCAGGAGTTCCGGGGCGAGGGGATCAACCAGACCCGGCACCGGGTCTGGCTGGAGGCGGCGGCGTCCATGCGCATCATCCTGCCCCTCACCACCCAGGAGGTCCCCCTGGTCCAGGAGCTGCCCCTGGCCGACACGGTGATCGTCGGCCCGGTGCCGAGCGCCCTCTACGGCGGCAGCCTGGGCGGGGTCACGCTGCCCGCCCGGTAGCCGCGGCGGGCGGAGGCCGCCCCTGGGTGCGGCGCCCGGCCCTTCAGTCCGGTCTGGAGGTTTGTCCCGGCGGGTGGTAGACTGGTCTCGGAGGAGGCCGGCGGGTCCCGCCGGCAATCGGTCGGACGCGAAGGGGTTTTGCGCATGGCGGAAGCCTGCTTCACACCAGCGGAACGGGAGCGGCTGGCCCGGGCCTCGGTGCTCCTGGTCGGGTGCGGGGGCCTCGGCTCGCCGGTGGCCTACGCGCTGGCCGCCGCCGGCGTCGGGCGCATCGGCCTCGTCGACATGGACCAGGTGGACCTCTCCAACCTGCAGCGGCAGATCCTCCACCACACGGCCGATGTCGGCCGGCCCAAGGTGGAGAGCGGCCGGGAGAAGATCCTGGCCCTCAGGCCGGACATCCGGGTCGACACCCACCCGGTTGCCCTCACGAGCGAGAACGCCCTGGACCTGTTCCGGCAGTACGACCTGATCGTGGACGGCTCCGACAACTTCGCCACCCGCTACCTGGTCAACGACGCCTGCGTCCTCACCGGCAGGCCCCTGGTGCACGGCTCGATCTTCCGGTTCGACGGCCAGGTGACGACCTTCGTGCCGGGGCAGGGCCCCTGCTACCGGTGCCTCTATCCCACGCCGCCGCCGCCGGGCGCGGTGCCCTCCTGCGCCGAGGCCGGCGTCATCGGCGTGCTGCCGGGCTTCATCGGCAGCCTGATGGCGATGGAGGCGGTGAAGCTGATCACGGGGCGGGGCGAGCCCCTGGTCGGCCGGCTGCTGATCTACAGCGCCCTGGACATGGACGTGTCAGAGGTCCACATCCGGCGCAATCCCGACTGCCCGGTCTGCGGCGACCACCCCACCATCCGGGAGCTCATCGACTACGAGCAGTTCTGCGGGGGGGTGGGACGATGAGCCTGACCGAGCAGGACATCCTGCGCTACAGCCGGCACATCATCCTGCCCGAAGTCGGGGGGAGGGGCCAGCGGCGCATCAAGGCGGCCGCCGTGCTGGTGGCCGGCCTGGGCGCGGCCGGATCCGCCGCCGCCCTGTACCTGGCCGCGGCCGGGGTGGGCCGCCTGACCCTGTGGGATCCGGCGCCGCTCAGCGAAGCCGACCTGGAGCAGGCCCGCCGGGCGGCCCGGGGCGACCGGGGCCGGAACCGGGCGCCGGCGCCCCGGGGAAAGCCCCTGGCCATCACCCCCAACCCC
>QGVE01000161.1 GCA_003242675.1 Bacillota bacterium
AGGATGTTTATCTTCGCTTCCCCGGGGTTTCGGTCTACCGGCGGCTCGGGTTCCGCTGGTGCGGCCTGGACACTTCGCTCTACGACCCGGCGGGCCCGGCCGGCGGGGAAGTGGCGCTGTACTTCGCCCGCGACCTCGGGGCTTGATGGGAACGGAAGAGGGGCGCCTGCCCGCGCCCACGCGGTGCAGGCGCCATTTTTCGCGCTTGGAAAATCCGTGGAAACAAGGGCAGTGCCACGGGCGTCCAACGGATGAGCGCGCGCACGACGGACGCCGCACGGGTGCCGCCTGCGCGCCGCGAGGAATCGCTGGGGGGTCAGAGATGGGCAGGAACGAACCACGACGCTCTCCCCTGCTCTTCGCCGGCCTGGCGGCGATGCTGCTCGTCGCAGCGGCCTGTGGGGCTCCGGGAGGCGCCGCGCCCGCTGCCACGGAAGAGCTCACGTCCCCATCTTCCGCACGGGATGGGAGGTCGCCGGTCGACGGAGAACCGGAGCCGGCCACACATCCACCTGCACTTCGGCAAGGGGCGGAGAACTCCGCAGAAGCGACCATCATCGACCAGGCGCTCGCCGCCATCGGGGCCCTGGACCTGCCCGGGGCGGCGTCGTCGGCTGTCGTCTTCCGGACCGAAACCCCGACCCTCCTGTTCGCCTGCGACTACATCCCCACGAGCGGTCGCGGCGGGCCCCTGCTGAAGTGCGAATTCGGGGAGTCCCAAGACCACCTGACGGAGTATGCCGAGTTCTGGCTGGACGGCGGCCGGTGGCAGGGTGCCGTCAACCCGCGGTACACAGAGGGGCTGCAAATTCTGTCGTCCGCGGCGGTCCCCGGCGCACCTCCGGGCAACCAGCTGGAAAACGGGGACATCATTCTGGAAAAGGCGAGGAGCGCCATCCAGGCCCTGGACCTGTCCCGGAGCGAGGCGGGGTATCGGGAATTTCGGATCACCGACCCGAACCTCATCTTCACCTGCGAGTACAGCCCCGGCCGGGGCGGCGACGAGGTGCCGCTTCTCGCCTGTAAGTTCGGCGAGTTCTACAACGAGGTCAAGGGCCGCGCCCTGTTCTGGCACGACGGCGGCGACTGGCGGGCGCAGCTCTACCCGCAGGCCCCGGAGGCCCTGGCTGCGGAGCGCTACCGATTGTTCGGGGCCCTGGGCAGCAACTGCCCGGTCGGGTGCGGCAGCGAGTTCAGGGCCGTGCGCCAGGCGGGGACCGATGCGTTGGTCGTCGTGGACCTCTCCGGCGTCGGTACCCGCGCCGACGAAGAGGTGCACCTGCTCCGCCGGGAAGGGGACACGTGGCGGTTGCTCTGGGCCCCGCTGCCCCGGGACTTCGGGTTCAGGTTCCGGGGATCCGCCCGGCGGTACCCTGCGGTATCCCTCCCTGAGCAAGGCATCGACCAGTTCGACGTCCACTACTACGACCCCCGCAACTGGGCCGACCCAACGGTGGTCACCTGGGTGCGCGAAGGAGACGCGTACGTTCCGCTGGCTGCACAGCGCTGACCGGGTCCCTGCCAACCGCCGTGCGAGGGCGGCGGAGACTGCACGGTGTCACGACTGGAGGAAGCGAACATGAGACCCACGCGACTGTCCGCATTCATCCTCAGCCTGATTCTGCTGACGGGCTGCGGCCGCCAGGCGACCGCCCCCGAGCCCGCGCCCGCCGGGGCACAGCCGCCGGGCCAGGCCGCCGATGCGTCCGCCGGACCGGAGCCCTCCACCACGCCCACCGGCACGCCGTCGGAGGGGACAGCCCCGGCGCCGGGTCCGGACGGGGCGGCGGTGCAGTACAGCATCGAACGGATCCGTGCGGCCGCCGCGTTGGGCCGGCCGGTGCGGGAACTGGACCTCAACGGCGACGGGGCGGTCGAAGGGATCATCGGCGCGCTGGGGGAGTGGCACGCTGAAGAGGTCATCCTCGTGGACAGCGGGGGCTACCCCCTGCTCATCCTAAACGAGTCCCTGCCGCCGAGCATCCAGGGCCGGGTCGACCTCGTCTCCGTGCCCGGCTTGTCCGACGCGGTCCTGGTCAGGCAGGCGGGCACGCCCGAGGAGTGGCACAGCATCGAGTTCACCTGGATGGAGGATGGCCACTTCGTCTCGCCGTGGGGCTGGCACCCCAAGACCAACCTCGCCTTCGGCCAGGGCTACGCGATAGCGCCAGACGGCACCGTGGAGATCACGGGCACCCTGGCCGGCCACACCTTCGTGCGCCGCTACCGCATCAAGCGGGCCCCTGCGGACCCATTCTGGCCGTACCTGGCCGAGCTGCAGAGCGAGGAAGTCACGCCGGGGCCGTATCCCGCCACGGCGGAGGACCTCCTGACCGCGCTGTTCATCGCCCGGTGGTACGGCCTGGATGAGCAGATCGAACAGTACCTCCCCGATCCGGACGTGCGCGCCGCCTTCCTGGCGCAGGACGTCGGCAAAGTCCGCTACTACCCGATCCCCGTCCGGGTGGGCCGTCTGGTGCAGGGCGAGTACGGCCCCGCGATCGAGCCGGCCCCGCCGGACGAAGAGGGCTACGTGGAGTTCATCGCCACCGTCGGGGGGTACGAGTGTGGCTCCTATTGGACCGGGCGGGCCAGGATCGGCACCGCCGCGGACGGCCGGATGGTGGTCACGGACCTGGAGATCCTGGAGCACGGCTGGAGCTGCTGACCCGCCGCCTGGGCCGGCCGGTGCAAAACCTCGCCGGAGGCCCGGGCCTCCTGATCCCGCGCAAGCGCCTACCGATCTGGCGCCCGGCCTATCGGCCGGGCGCTCCCGCGGGCCGCAGCGAGACCTCTCCTGAAACCACACGGTGCAGGCGGCCCGCGCCGTCCCGCACAAGGAGGGCGCCGTCCGCGTCCACCTCCTCGGCCACGCCCTCCACGGTCACCTGCCCGTCCAGCCCGAGCACCCGCACGGGCTGCCCGAGCGTCACGGAGAGCGCCCGCCACCGGTCGAGCACCCGGTCGAACCGGCCCCCCAGGAGCGCGTCGTAGGCCGCCTCGAACCGGGCGAGGATCGCCTGCACCAGGGCGGCCCGCCGCACGGGCGGCGCGCCCTCCAGGGCCAGCGAGGTGGCCGTGTCCCGGAACGAGGGATCCATCTGCTCCCGGCGGAGGGTCACGTTCAGCCCGATTCCCAGCACCACGAAAGCGACCCGGTCGAGCTCGGCCTCCATCTCCGTCAGGATGCCGCAGAGCTTGCGCCCGGCCACCTGCACGTCGTTGGGCCACTTGATGCCCGCCGCCACGCCCGTGACCTCCCGCACCGACTCGGCCACCGCCACCGCCGCCGCCAGGGTGATGCGCGGCGCGGCGTAGGGCGGCAGGTCCGGCCTGAGCACCAGCGACATGGCGATGGCAACCCCTGGCGGCGTGCTCCAGGAGCGGCCCAGCCGCCCCTTGCCGGCCGTCTGCTGCTCGGCGAGCACCAGCAGCCCCTCCGGCGCGCCCTGGCGGGCCATCTCCTTGGCCAGATCGTTGGTGGAGCCCACCGCCGCGCGGTACTCGACCACCCGCCCCAGCCGCCGGGTGGTGAGACCCGCGAGTACCTCCTCGGGCGTGAGCAGGTCGGGCCGCGCGACCAGCCGGTAGCCCTTCCGCGGGGCGGCCTCCACCGCGTAGCCCAGCGCCCGCAGGGCCTCCACCTGCTTCCAGATCGCGGTGCGGCTCACCCCGAGCCGGCGGGAGATCTCCGCCCCGCTCACCCAGCCTTCCCCTGCCGCGGCGAGCAGGGACAGGAGATCCCGTGTGGCGCGTGACATCATGGCCGACTCCCCCAGGCGATTCGTCTGGGGGAAGTTTACCCCAAACACCATTCGGGCTTCAACGGGCCGCCGGCCAAAGGGCCACCGGCACGGCTGCTCGCGCGTCGAACCCGTGAACCACGCTCAGCGTCATTACTTTTCGAAGGGTTCAGCAACGTGGACCATGGATCATCGCAACACCACCGCCGCTGGTCCAGAACCCGGCCGGGAACCTCGTCCTGTTCACGCCCCGGGCTTCTTCCTTCCCCATTTCCGCCCGCGGCCGAACGGGGCGATCCAGGTCGGGGCCGTTGCGGCGGGCATCAGCTCGTGCAGGAGGTCATATCCGGGAGGAGGGACGCCGCTTGAGGAACGCCAAGCTGGTCCTGGTGCTTTTGCCGCTCATCACAGGCTTTCTGCTGAACCGCTTCGCTGCCGTCCAGGCCGGTTGGCCGCCGCTGCTGGCGTGGGTGTTCCTGGTGCTGTGGATGGGTTTTGGCCTCTGGGTCTCCCGGAGCAGCGCCAGCCGCGCCCTGGCCCTCGCCGCGGGCCTGGGTGTGCCGGTTCTGTTCCTGCTGCTGTACCGGGCCACGGTCGGAACCTGGCTCAGCCTCTACCCGCAGCTCTACTTCCTCCCCGTCGTCCCGGCCGCCGTGCAGCTCCGGAACCTGGCCGCGGACCCGGTCCACGCGACCGTGGGAGAGATCCTGCCCGCCGCCGCTCTCCTGATGGCGGCCGCATTCCTGGCGGGCTTTCTCCTGGGGTGGCGCCGCTCCCGGGAGCGCCGCCAGCTTTGCACGTCTTCCTAGTCCCCCGGGCACCGGCCGCCACGGGCCCGAGCTCGCGCAGACGCGCGCGGGCCGTGCCCGACTCCGCCTGCGCGCGCCGGCGCCGCACCCGTCTACCTGGGCCTGCCCCGCTCCCCTTCGGCCGCAGCGCTGGCAGAAAGATGGGCTGGCCGATGGCCAAGCCGATGGAGTACACTCAGGGGGACATACTTTTCATAAATGAGGTCCCGTTCATGCAACCCTTATTCGATACCTGTGCCGAACTCCTCAAGGCCCACCGCTATACCGTTGCATCCGCCGGCTGAGCGGACTGGTCCGGACCGCGCAGACGGCGGATGAA
>QGVE01000162.1 GCA_003242675.1 Bacillota bacterium
CCCCCCCCCCCCCCGGCCCCCCCGCCGCCCCCCCCCCCCGGTCCCCCACCCCCCCCCCCCCTGCCGCTGGCCCGGCGCGCAGAAGCACCCATCCCCCAGGCCGGCGAAGACCAGGCCGTCGCGGGTCACCGGCGCCGAGGGGACGAA
The DNA here is from genome assembly GCA_003242675.1 of Bacillota bacterium. The sequence continues at coordinate 148 of QGVE01000162.1, forward strand.
GGCCGCGGACCGGCCGGCCCTGCGGGACCACCGGTGCCGGGGCGGAGCGGCGGGCGCCGCCGGGCCGGCGGCCGCGCGCCCGGGGCCCCGCCCCCACATCGGCCAGTCCGGCCCCGGATCCGGCGGCTCCGGGATCACCAGCCGCTGCCCCGGCGCCACGAACTCGGGGTGCGCAAGGTGGTTGGCCTGCAGGATCGCCCGGACCGGGGTCCCGTACCGGGCCGCAAGCCGGAAGACGGTCTCTCCGCGGCGCACGCGGTGGACGACGACGCCGGGCGGCGGCGCCGGCTGTTCGCCGGGACCGGGGATCAGCAAGGCCTGGCCCGGGCTGATCGCATTCGGGTCCTTCAGCCGGTTGGCGGCGACCAGGGCGTGGACGGTCGTCCGGTACCGCCGGGCGATGGCAAACAGCGTCTCACCGGGCTGCACGAAGTAGAAGACCATACCCCGACCTCCGTCTTTTTCTTCATGCTACGCAGGTCGGGGCGGGGCGGTCTGCACACGGAGATTTTTCCTGTTTGGTGGGCCCGCGCTGTCCACCGGGTCTCCCCAGGATGATCACAACTTATCCACAACCGCGGTGGATAACTCTTCGGCCCGAACGAACAAAGCCGCGCCGCGTGGGCGTTTCGGGGAACGCGAGTTCTCCACAGGCCGCGGATAAGCTGTGTACAACTCGAACTGAGCGCCGGGGCCCGCCCGCAGGCCGGCCCCGGCGCACGGTTCACCACTGTGCGTCCTTCACGACCTTGACCATCTTGATCTCGGGATCCTCGGTGCCCTGAACCGGCAGCCCGGCCCGGATGCACTCCTCCAGGTAGTCCAGGTTTTCTTCCGCCACGATCTCGCCGGGCAGGAGGATCGGGATGCCCGGGGGGTACACCATGATCGGCTCGGCGATCACGCGGCCCACCGCCTCCTCGATCGGCACGACCTCGGTCTTCGCGTAGAACGCCTTGCGGGGGTGCATCGCGAGGATCGGCGTCACCGGCACCTTCACCTTCACGACGTTGGCCGGCCGCTGCCGGTAGAAGCGGCGGGAGATCTCCCGCAGCGCGGCCACCAGGGCGTCCACGTCCTCCGCCGTGTGGCCCAGGGAGATGATGCAGAGGATGTTGTAGAGGTCCGAGAGCTCGACCTCGATGTTGAACTCCGCGCGGAGGAGGTTCTCCACCTCGACGCCGGTCACGCCCAATTCCTTTACATTAATAAGAAGCTTCGTCGGGTCGAAATCGAAGCGGGACGACGAGTGGCCGATGACGTCGGGCCCCAGGCAGTACAGGCCCGGGATCTCCGCGATCTGGCGCCGGGCCCGCTCCGCCAGCTGTACGGCCCGGTCGATCAGCTCCCGCCCCCGGGTGGCCAGCTGCTTGCGGGCGACGTCCAGCGAGGCCAGCAGCAGGTACGAGGTGGAGGTGGTCGTCAGCATGGAGAGGATCGCCTGCACCCTTCCTGGGTTGATCAGCCCCTCGCGCACGTTGAGGATGCTGGTCTGCGTGAGCGACCCGCCCAGCTTGTGCACCGACGTCGCCGCCATGTCCGCGCCGGCCTGCATGGCCGAAAGCGGCAGCGCATCGTGGAAGGCGAGGTGGACACCGTGCGCCTCGTCCACGAGGACCGGGACGCCGCGGGAGTGGGCCAGTTCCACGATGCCCTTCAGGTCCGCCGCCACACCGTAGTAGGTCGGGTTGATCACCAGCACGCCCTTGGCATCGGGATGCTGGTCCAGGGCGTGGCGCACCGCTTCCAGGCTCACGCCGTGGGCGATGCCCAGGTCGTAGTCCAGGTCGGGATTCATGAATATGGGCAAGGCCCCCGAAAGCACAATGCCGGTGAGGACCGACTTGTGGACGTTGCGGGGGACCAGAATCTTGTCGCCGGGGCCGCAGACGGTCATGATCATCGCGATGATGGCGCCGCTGGTGCCCTGGACGCTGAAGAAGCAGTGGTCCGCCCCGAAGGCCTCCGCGGCCAGCGCCTGCGCCTCGCGGATGATCCCATGGGGGTTGTGCAGGTCGTCCAGCGGGGCGATGTTGATGAGGTCGATGGCCAGGGCGCGCTCGCCGATGTACTCGCGAAACTCCGGGGCCATCCCCGCGCCCTTCTTGTGGCCGGGGATGTGGAACTGGATCGGATTGCGAGCGGCGTGCCGGATCAGCCCGGTGAAGAGCGGAGTCTCGTGCTGATTCACGGTCCTCACCTCCTGCAGGGGCACGTGGCATTGCTTTGCATCTTAACGCAGTATAGCAGAACTTCGCCGTCTGTAAACCACCGTTCAGGCCCGCGCATGATTTGGATGGAAGGTGGCGTGTTGGGGGAAGTCTCCGTCGTCCTGGTCCGCTCGGTGATCACGTTCTTCAACCTCCTGATCCTGTGCCGCATCCTCGGCAAGACCCAGGTGAGCCAGCTGACCTTCTTCGAGTACGTCTCCGGCATCACCCTCGGATCCCTGGCCGCCGAGCTCTCCACCAACCTCTCCATCCGGCCATGGCCCGTGTTCCTCGGGCTGTTCGTCTGGGGCGGCCTCACCCTGCTGGGCCAGTTCGCCGCCCTGAAGAACCGCTGGGTGGCGAAGATGGTGGACGGCGAGCCGGTCGTCCTGGTGTACCGGGGGCAGATCCTCGAGAACAACATGCGCCGGCTGCGGATGCGGGAGAGCGAGCTGGCCGAACTCCTGCGGGGCCAGTCCGCCTTCCACCTGGACGAGGTGGAGCTGGCGATCCTGGAGCCGCGCGGCACCCTGTCGGTGCTGAAGACGGCCGGGACGCGCCCCGTCACGCCGGCCGACCTCGGGATCCCGGCCTCGTCCCGCGGGCTGGGCATCGAGCTGGTCGTGGACGGCGAGGTCATGGAGCAGAACCTGCGCCGCCTGGGGCTGACCCACTCCTGGCTGACGAAGAAGCTGCGGGAGCACGGCCTCACGAGCCCGGCGGAGGCCTTCCTGGTGGTCCTGGACGGCCAGGGGAGCCTCCACATCGACCGCTACACCGATCGGTTCCCCAAGTCCCACGACCTCAGCGACTACCCCGGCCCCAACTAGGCCGGGAAGGAGGGCGTGACGATGAAGGGTCGCCTGTTTCAGCTCCTGTATTACGGACTTCCGGCGCTCGTGATCGCGGTTTCGGTCCTGGCCCTGAACTCCGGACCGCTCCTGAAGCGCCCCATCGGGAACCACGGCGACGTCCCGGCGCAGCTGGAGGCGCTGCTCCCCCTCGCCGAGGCGGAGCGCTGGGCCGACGCCAAGGCCGCGGCCGAGCGCGTGGGCGCGGACTGGGAGCGCCTGCGGCGCCGGATCCGCCTCACCTCCGCCCGGGACGAGGTGGAGACCTTCGACCTCGAGCTCGCCGCACTGCGCGGGGCCATTGAGGCCGGGGACGCGGCGCTCACCCGCGTGGCGGTGCGGCGGCTGCTGGCGCTTTGGGCGGATCTGGGCGCGTGAGGCTGGGACGGGCGCAAGGCGCACGCCGCCCCCTGTCGCCGGAAGTGGGTGAAGGGCATGCCCGGCCCCGGTGGAGGCGCTCCGGGCACCCGGCAATCTGGGGTGGGCACACCCGGCAATCGCTGGGTGTGCCCTTTCCTACTTGACGCCAGCCCCTTCGGTCCCTAGAATGAGTGATTGCTCACTCACTCCTGAATCCGACCGCGAGAGGGTGGTGACCCATGGTGCAGATCCCCCGTTCCCTGGTAGCCGCGCTCGCCGCGGCGGCCCTCCTGGTCGGGGCGGGCGGGGCGGCTCGCGCGGCGCCGGCCATCAGCGCTCCCCCGGAGACCGGCGCCCCGGAGGCGGCATCGGCCGCAGCCGGGGAAGCGCAGGCGGCCCCCGGGGAGCAGGCCCCGATCCGAATCCTGCGGCTCCAGGAGGCCCTCGACCTGGCCGAGCGCTATAGCCCCGGGCTGCGGCTGGCCGCGCTCCAGCTGCAGGCGGCGCGGACGGCACGGGAGACGACGCCGGAGAGCGTGCCGACCCTGGCCCCGCTGGCGTCGGCATTCCTGCAGGCCCAGTACGGGGTGACGATCCCGGCGGAGGCCATCACCGCGGGAGCGGCCGGCCAGCAGGCCACCTACGCCTACGAGCAGGCCGTCGCCCAGTATGCTTCCGCGCGGCAGCAGGTCCGCGCGGCGGCCCTGCAGGCCTACGTGGAGTGGCAGAAGGCCCTGGCCACGGTGGAGGCCCAGCGCGCCGCCCTGGAGCGCACCCGGACCCAGCTGGCCAACGTAGAGGCCGCGGTGGCGGTCGGCAGCGCCGCGCCCTACGACCTCCTGCAGGTGCAGACCGCCCTCGCCGCCCAGGAAGCGGCCCTGGCGGGGGCCGAGGCCATGGAGCAGGGGGCCCGCACCGCCCTGAGCCAGGTGATCGGCGTCCCCCTGGCCGCGGAGGTGCAGCCCGAACCGCTCGACCTGCGCGCCGGGGACGTGACCCTGCCGGATGACCTCGAAGCCCTGATCGCCCAGGCGATCCGGCGGCGACCCGACCTGCGTGCGGCCGCCGCCCAGCTCGGCAGCAGCCGGCTCCAGTCCGGACTCGCGACCGCCGGCGGCACGGCCGCCGAAGTGCAGGCCGCGTCCCACTACAGCCTGACGCTCGCCCGGGCCAGGACGGAGATCGCCCAGGCCTACCTCGCGGCAAGGGGCTCCCTGGAGGAGCTGAAGGCCCGGGCGGCGAAGGCGGAGGCAGCCGGGCAGGCGCCGGGGCCCGCCGGCCTGCCCCACGACGCGG
>QGVE01000031.1 GCA_003242675.1 Bacillota bacterium
CGTTCGGTCGGGGGCGGCGGGGATCCGGTTGTTCCCACTTTTCAACGGCGTTACCCCCAGGTGACCCCATTTGGGCGCCCTCCCTTCCTTTCCCCCCCCCGCGGCCCGCCGCAGGAAAGGCGCAGGCGCGCAGGCGGGCCATCCCGACTCCGTCGGGATGGCCCGCGCTTCGGGAGCATCCGCCCGCGGCGGCAGGGCTTCTCCTTCGTCTACCGCCTGCGGCGCCGCACCACCAGCAGCCAGTAGAGCAGTGCAGGCATCGGGAACTGGATCAGCCCCAGGAGGCCCCAGAACCAGGCCCGGGCGCCGCGCCGGCGGGCGTCCAGGAACAGGAGGACGCCCTGGGCGGCGAGCAGCAGTGCGAGCAGGGTCCAGCCCCACCACGGAATCTGCCTCGGATCATTCATGGCCCATCCTCCTACGCCCGGCGTGCGCCAGCGCGCCGCCGGCCGCCATCGCCACGGCCAGGACCGCCTGCGCGGCCAGGAACAGGATCGGGAACTGGAGCGACGCCCATAGCCAGGCGCAGAGGGCCAGCGCCGCGACGGCCAGGAACCGCAGCAGGTCCGTCCCGATGGCCTCCCGCTGTGCCCGCTGCACGTCGCGCACCAGCATGAGCAGGGCGCCCAGGTCGGGCGGCTGTTCTTCGTCCACCGCCTTTGCCAGGGCATCCAGCTCTTCCCTGAGGCTCCGCTCCCAGGGCTCCGGCTCACGCGTCATCCTGCCCCAGCCCCCTTCGCAAAGCGCGCACCGCGTTGAAGACGCGGGACTTCACCGTTCCTACCGGGATCTCCATCCATTCGGCGATCTCCTCGTACGTGTAGCCGTAGTAGTGCTTTAGTACCACCGGGAGGGCCACCTCGCGCGGCAGCGAACGCAGGAGGTCGAGGGCGCTCTGCCGGTCCGGCGGGGGCCCCGGCTGCCCCGGCGGCCCCTGGTCCGCCGCGCGCACGGCCGCCTGCCGCTCCCGCTTCTCCCGCCGCAGCCAGTCCAGGTATTGCCGGGTGGCGATGCTCATCAGCCAGGTGCTGAACTGGGAGCGGCCCTGGAACTGGCCGATGCGCTCGATGGCCCGGATCATGGTCTCCTGGGTCAGGTCCTCGGCCAGGTCGCGGTCGAAGGTGATCGTGACCAGGTACTTCTTCACCGGCAGGTAATGCGCTTGCAGCAGCGCCGCCAGCGCGGCCCGGTCGCCCCTCTGCGCCCGCCGGATTCGTTCGCTTTCCTCCAAAGGCCTCACCTGCCCCCGTGTCCCGGTCGTTCAGCGGACCTGGCTGGCGAAGAGCTGCTGCCGGTCCAGGCGGCGCACCACCTGCCACAGCAGGATCCCGTCCAGGAGCAGCAGCCCCAGCCCGACGGCCAGCGCCACCGGCCCGCTGAAGACCAGTATCCCCGTGACCTGCCCCAGCACCAGGAGGAGCAGCGGCAGCACCACCATCCCGCCCATCTGGTAGGCGGCCTGGAACGTGGCCACCCGCGCGCTGATGAACACGTTGAGGAGGATCGCCAGCAGCGCGACGGCGGGGATCACCAGGAGCACCAGGGGAATCCAGTTCGCCCGGGGGAAGATGACCTGGTGAAAGAGCGGCCAGGCGGCCGCGTTGACCGACACGGCGCAGAGCAGCAGGGTGGCCAGCGACAGCGCCATGGCCGGGGCGAAGGCGGCCAGCACCTTCCCCGCAAACAGCGAGGCCAGGTCGACCGGGGCCAGCAGCAGCGTCTCCAGCGTTCCCCGCTCCTTCTCGCCGGCGAAGGAGTCCGCGGCGATGACCGAGGCGGCCATGAGCGGAATCAGGAGGAAGAACGGCGCCAGGACGTAGTTGGCTGCGACGTAGATCAAGCGGTGGCTCAGGGTGGGCAGTTCCGCGAGCCTGGCCGCCATGTCCCCTGCCGGCAGGCGGTCCGCCCAGCCGAGCAGCATCTGCACGTCCGCCGGCGACAGGCTGCTTGCGCCGAAGCGCAGTCCGAGCACCATCGCCAGGGGCACCACGACGCCGAGGATCAGCGGCACGACCAGCATCGGCAGCCAGACCTGGACGTTGGCCGTGATGGCCTGGATGTCCTTCCGGGCGATGGCCAGGACGGCCTTCCTATTCACCTGCCGCACCCCCTCGCGTGATCTTGAAGTAGAGCGTCTCCAGGTCACACCGGACGGGCACGGCGCTGTACACAGCCGCATCCTGCACCAAGCGGCGCAGGAACGCCGGAACCGCCTCCCGGCTCGGCAGGGTGAAGGCGATGCGCCGCGGGCCCGCCGGCCGGGCGGGGATGCCCCGGTAGTGGCCGTCCGACAGGCGGAGGTCCGTCTCGACCTCCAGGGTCACCGTGGAGAGGTACTTCGCCTCCAGCTCCGGCAGCGTGCCCTGCTCCACCACCCGGCCCCCGACGAGGAACAGGTAGCGGTGACACACGACCTCCAGCTGCTGGAGCAGGTGGGAGCAGATGATCACCGTGGTGCCCTCCTGCTCGTTCAGCCGGCGGATGTACTCCAGGACCATCCGCATCCCATCGGGGTCCAGCCCGCTGGTGGGCTCGTCCAGGAACAGCAGCTCCGGCCGGTGCAGTATCGCCTTGGCGAGCCCCAGGCGCTTCTTCATGCCGGTGGAGTACGTGGCCACCTTGCGGTCCGCAGCGTCGCTCAGGCCGAACTCCGCCAGCAGCTCGTCCGCCCGGCCGGGGTCCGCGACGCCGTAGAGGTCGGCAAAGAACCGCAGGTTCTCCCGGCCGGTCATGTGGCCGTACAGCCCCGCCGACTCCGTCAGGATCCCGGCCATGCGGCGGACCCGGTCGCCGTCGTGCCCGGGATCGAAGCCGCCCACCGAGATCCGGCCGGCATCCGGTGCGATCACGCCGTTCAGGAGCCGGATCGTCGTGGTCTTGCCGGAGCCGTTGGGCCCGATGAGGCCCACGATCTCGCCTCGGTTCACCCAGAAGGTCACGTCCGTCAGCACCGGCCGCCCGCCGAAGGACTTCCGAACTGCGTCCACTTGAATGAAGGGTGTCCCGTGCATCTGCATCACCCGCCGGTCTGACGCCGCCCGCCGCCGGAAAGTTCACTGCCCGGCGCAAAAGGCATGAAAAATTGGCGGGGACCTCCCCGCCTCCCCTATTCCTTCAGGGCCATGTTTCCCACCGCGGCAATCCGGTAGGTAAACCGCCCACCCGGCGCGTCGACGACCACCCGCTCGTTGACGCGCTTCAGCAGCAAGGCCAGCCCCAGCGGTGACAGACAGGAGATATACCCCTTCGAGGGGTCGCCCTCTTCCGGGAGGACGACGGTGTAGACCTCCTGGGTGCCGTCCTCCTCGTCCACCAGCGTGACGGGCACATCCATGAACACCACGTCCAGCGGGGCGTCCTCGCCCTGCTCGCCCATCCGCTCCAGTAGCTGGCTGGCGACCTCCACGTAGCGGCGCAGATGCGGGCGCACGCTGTAGGCCAGGCCCTCGCTGCCCGGGCTGGAGAAGTACTCCTCCATCTGCGTGTTCAGCAGCTCTTCCAGCACGCGCAGTCGGCTGGCGATCCGCGACCGAAGCTGCTCGATCTCGGACGGCGGACGTGCACGCACCATGGCATCACGACCTTTCCGCAGGGAGTATCTCGGAAACCGGCCAAAGCAGCCGGATCGTGCGCGCATACGGAACCACTCCGCTCTGGGAACGGAGTGGTTGTCGCTCTATCCCGTAGTATATCACAGCTGCCAGCCCCTGTAACACCTCTGCGCCAGCAGCCACCTCCGGCGCGCTTTCCCAGTTTTCGGCATCCGCGGGCCCCCTCATGCTGGCCGCGGCGCCTCGTGCGTATGCATGCCTGGAGGTGGAGTGCGATGGCCAGGGTGCGACAGCCTGAGCGGATGGAGGAGATCAGCCACTGGCTCCGACAGGGCCGCATCACGCCGGCTGACGCCCTGCAGCTGGCGATGGAGCTTCGCCGAAGGCGGGCCGCACCCCGGGTGCAGCCTGGCCCCGTGGAGACGGACGAAGACCGGCAGCGGCGCGTGCGGGCGGTGGTGGCCGAGCTGGAGGGGCTGGTCGGGCTGGGGCAGGTCAAACAGCTGGTCCGGGAGCTGCAGGCGTACATCGCGATCCAGCTCCGGCGGGCGCGGGCCGGCCTGGCCAGCGAGCCCAGCAGCCTGCACATGATCTTCACCGGCAATCCCGGCACCGGCAAGACAACCGTTGCCCGGCTGCTCGGGCGCCTGTTCAAGGAGATGGGCGTGCTGCCCAAGGGCCACATGGTCGAGGTGGAGCGGGCGGACCTGGTGGGCGAGTACATCGGACACACGGCGCAGCGCACCCGGGAGGTCACCAAGCGCGCTTTGGGAGGCGTACTTTTCATAGATGAAGCATATAGCTTGGCCAGAGGTGGAGAAAGAGACTTCGGCAAGGAGGCCATCGACTACCTGGTGCGGGCCATGGAGGAGCACCGGGGCGAACTGGTGCTCATCCTCGCCGGCTACCCCGACGAGATGGCCTGGTTCCTGCGGCAGAACCCTGGGCTCCGCTCCCGCATCGCCCTGACCCTCCACTTCCCCGACTACACGCCGGAGGAGCTCCTCGCCATCGGCGAGATGATGCTGCGGCGGCGGGACTACCAGCTCACCCCCGACGGACGGGCCGCCCTGCGGCAGATCCTCCGGGGCCACGCCTGGCTCGCCGCCGGCGAGAACGGCAACGCCCGCGCCATGCGCAACCTCGTGGAGCAGGCGATCCGCTGCCAGGCCGTGCGGCTGGTGGACCGGCCGGACGCCACCCGGGAGGAGCTGATGGCCATCACCCGGGCGGACCTGGAAAACGCGGTCGCCGCCATCGCCCGTGCGGCGTGGTCCGGCCTCGCGGGTTTCCGAAACTGAACGGGACCGCCAACAGGCGGTCCCCCTCGCTTATTCATCCCTTTCCCCTTCCGGTTCCTCCTCGCCCCGCATGAGCTGCGCCACCGTAACCGGCAGCTGCCGTGACGGCGTGATCGTCGAGAGGGCGTGCTTGTACACGAGATGCAGCTTCCCGTCGGCCTCCAGCGCCACCGTGAAGTTGTCGAACCCCCGTATGTGCCCCTTCATCTGGTACCCGTTGACCAGGTAGACGGTCACCGGGATGCTCTCCCTGCGCAGCAGGTTGAGGAACCCGTCCTGCAGGCTGGCTGACCCCTTGGTCACTCGCTTCGCCCCTTCCTCTCTCTACAGGGCCATTTCTCATTTATCATTCTGACGATCTCTTCCACCGCCCGGTTCCGTGCGGATGGTTCCGTCACGTCCAGCCAGGTGAGCCGGCGCTCCCGCCGGAACCAGGTGAACTGCCGCTTCGCGAAGCGGCGGGTGTTCCGCTTGATCAGGGCCACCGCCTCGTCCCGGGTGAGGAACCCCCGCAGGTAGAGCACCAGTTCCCGGTAGCCCAGGGCCTGCATCGACCGCAGGTTGGGCGGGTAGCGGCTGAGCAGGCGGCGCACCTCGTCCACCCACCCGGCCGCCAGCATCGCGTCCACCCGCTCGTCGATGCGGGCGTAGAGCTGCTGCCGGTCCATGGTCAGGCCGATCATCAGGTCGTCGTAGCGGGGCTCCGACTGGGCCGCGATTTGGGTCGCGGAGATGGGGATCCCCGTCCGCTCGTAGACCTCCAGCGCCCGGATGATGCGGAAGAGGTCGTTGGGGTGCAGCCGGGCGGCCGACACCGGATCCACCTCGGCCAGGCGGGCGTGCAGGTACCCGGGCCCGTGCCGCTCCTCTTCCTGCCGGAGGCGCGCGCGGAGCTCGGGGTCGGGCTCCATCGGGGTGAACGTGTACTTCTCCACGACGGCGCGCACATAGAGCCCGGTGCCGCCCACCAGCATCGGCAGGCGGCCGCGCGCGCAGATCTGCGGAATCAGCTCGTCCACCCGGGCCTGGAACTCGGCGACCGAGAACTCCTCGTCCGGATCCTTGATGTCGATCAGGTGATGGGGCACCCCGCCCATCTCCTCCGGGCGGATCTTGGCGGTGCCGATGTCCATGCCCCGGTAGACCTGCATGGAGTCGCCGGATATGATCTCGGCTCCCACCGCCCGGGCGACGGCCACGGAGATCGCGGTCTTCCCCACCGCGGTGGGGCCCACCAACACCACCAGTGGCAGCTTCACCGCTTGAACCTCTTCTCCAGTTCGGACACGGACACGCAGATGATGGTTGGCCGGCCGTGGGGACAGGTCTCGGGCGACGCGCACGCTGCGAGATCCTGGAGCAGCGCGGCGATGTCCTCGGGCTGCAGGGTCTCCCGCGCCTTGATGGCCGCCTTGCAGGCCGCCATCGCGGCCAGGACGCGCCGGCGCCGCTCCGTCACCGGCGTCCCGGGCGGCACCTGCTCCTCCTGCAGCCGGTCGAGGAAGTCACAGACCAGCCGCGCGACGTGGTCGGTCCCGAGGCCGGCAGGGACGCCGTGGATGAGCAGGGTGTTGCCGCCGAACGGCTCCGCCTCGAATCCGCTCTCGGCGAAGAGCGCGGCGTTCTCCCGCCAGATCGCCATCTGCGCCGGCGTCAGATCCAGCGTGAGCGGGAAGAGGAGCCGCTGCACCGCCGCGGCCTGCTCCTCCGCCGCGGCGTACAGGCGCTCGAAGAAGATGCGCTCATGGGCGGCGTGCTGGTCGATCAGGTAGAGCCCCTCCGGCCCGTCGCAGGCGATGTAGGAGCGATGCACCTGGCCGAGGGGACGCAGCGACCGGATCAGCTCAGCCGGATCCTGCGGCCGGGGCACGAAGCTCGCCCCGGCAAGGTCCAGCGCGGGGGCGCCCGCCGCGGCGACCTCCTTCGAGGCCTTCTCTGCGAGGGCCGCCTGGAGCCCGCCAGGGGGCAGGTACGTCCGGACCGGTTCCCGGGCGGCCGTCTGCGCACCGGCGCCTCCGGCGGACCCCTGCCAGGGGGGCGGAGCGGCGCGCCCGCCGCCCTCCCCCGGTCTGCCGGCCCCGGGGGGCACCCACCCCCGCCGCAGGGCGGCCTTTTCTTCCTCCCGGTCCGGCACGCGCACCTCGCCCCCGGGCGAGATGGAGGTGCCGGGGATGAGCAGCGCGGCGCCCAGGGCCTGCCGGGCCGCCTGGTAGACGGCCGCCCGCACCTCCCGCTCCCGCTGGAACCGCACCTCGGCCTTGGTCGGGTGGACGTTCACGTCCACCTCCCGGGGCTCCACCTCGATGAAGAGGATGCAGACCGGGTAGCGGCCGCCCGGCAGCAGGTGGGCATACGCCTCCTCCAGGGCGTAGCGGGCGGCGATCGTGCGCACGGCCCGCCGGTTGACGAAGAAGTACTGGTGGCTCCGCCCGGCCCGGGCGATCGCCGGCCGGCCGACGAAGCCGTGGATCCAAGCCGCATCGCTCCGGTAGTCCACCGGGATCAGCTCTTTGGCGATCTCCCGGCCCAGGAGGGCGGTCACGGCCGCCATCAGGTCGCCGCTGCCCGGGGTCGCGAAGACCTGGGCATGGCCGCTGTGGAAGCGGAAGGCGACCTCGGGGTTGGCCAGGGCCAGGCGGGTGAGGACGTCGCCGATCTGCGCCATCTCCGTCGCGCTGGTCTTCAGGTACTTCAGGCGCGCCGGAACGTTGTAGAACAGGTTCCGCACGGTCACCCGGGTGCCGGGCGGACAGCCGTGCTCGCCCTCGGCGACGATCTGGCCGCCCTCCACCACGATGCGGTAGCCGGCCAGCTGGTCGTGGGGCCGGGTGATCAGCTCGAGGTGGGACACCGCGGCGATGGACGGGAGGGCCTCGCCCCGGAAGCCCAGCGTGGTGATCGTGTTCAGGTCCTCCGCGGAGCGGATCTTCGAGGTGGCGTGGCGCTGCAGGGCCAGCCGGGCGTCCTCCGGCACCATGCCGATGCCGTCGTCGGTCACCCGGACCAGATCCCGCCCGCCGCCGCTGACTTCCACGACGATGCGCCGCGCCCCGGCGTCCAGTGCGTTCTCCACCAGCTCTTTCACCACGCTGGCCGGCCGCTCCACCACCTCGCCGGCTGCGATCTGGTTGGCCGTCCGCTCGTCGAGCAGGTGAATCCGGGCCAAGCTCTCACCTCCGCCACGTCGCCCCGCAACGCCCCTATGACACTGCGGCGGCGCTCTCCGGGCCGGAGGCGCCGCTCATCAGGCCGCTACTTCTTCGGCTGCTTGGGCTTGCCGTACAGCCTCTCCGTCTCCGCCTGGATCTGCTCCTGAAGCTGCAGCACCTTCTTCTGCCGGCTCATGATCGCCTTCTGCCGGAAGCCGCCGGCTGCGGCCATCTGGTACAGGGCGAGCGATTCCCTGGCGGCGGTGAGCGACATCTCGTGCAGCTTCTGGGCCCTGGGCGGGACTTTGAGCTTGTTCATGTCCGCGATCAACGCCTCGTAGGTGGCGATAATCTCCCGCAGCTGCTTGCGCAGGAGCACCGGGTTGACGTTGGGGTTCTGGCCGAGCGCCTGCGCCTGCTCGGCCTTCTCCTGGAGCTTGTGCTTGTCGTACAGGCGCTTCAGGTCGATCGCGTACTTGCGGACCTTGAACCACGGTGTCTGCCACAGAATGAGGAAGGCCAAGCCAAGTGCGGCCAGGATGATCAGGAGCCACTGCCACCACGTAAACACAGCGATTGTTCACTCCTCCAGGAAGAATCCCCACCGACATATTGTGGCATGTCTCTCAACCTGAGGCAAGCCTTCGGTTGACGGACTTCTTGCGGCGGGGGCCCCTCACGGCGCCGCTCCGGAGGGATGCCGCGCACCGGCGGAACGGCGCCGCCGGAAGACGGGCCCCCCGCAGGATGGCGCGCCCCGGGCGGCGAAGTCCCGGGAGCACGACCGAACGTTCGGAGGAGGGTGGCGATGGCCACGTTCACACTGGTGAGGCACGGGAACGCCGACTACGGCCTGGCCTTTCGGCGGCGATTGACCCGAAGGCGAGTCGAGGGGCTGGGAGCCGCTCTCTGCCGTGCGCCGGCGGGTGCTGGCCGTGCTGCGCCGGCACGCCCACGAGGACCGGGCCATCGTCGTCTGCCACGGCACCGTGATCGCAGCGCTCACGGGGCGCTCCCCGGCGCGCGGCGAGCACGTTCCGTACCGGCTGCCGCCGGCGGAATGGCCGCCCGGCCCCCGGCCGCCTCGCCCGCCGGCAGGTTGAGCATCACCGCGCTGCCCAGGACAAGCAGGATGCCGAACACCTGGGGAAGCTGGAGCGGCTCGTGCAGCAGCCAGAACCCGAGCAGCGCCGCCACGACCGGCTCCACCGTGGACAGGATGGCGGCGTGGCTCGCCTCCACCGCCTGCAGTCCTGTGAGGTAGAGTCCGTAGGCGCCCAGGGTCGTGACCAGCACCAGGTACGCGAGGGAGGGCAGCGCCCCGGGCGAGCGCGCCAGCGACCGGGCGGCCTCCCGCCCGAAGAGCAGAAGCAGCGGCAGGGCCCCGAAAAGCAGCGAATACGCCAGCACCGTCCACGGGTTGTACCGCTTCAGGGCGTGCTTGCCGAAGATGGAGTACATGCCATAGGTGAAGCCGGACCCGAGTCCGGTCAGCACCCCGAGCAGCTGGCCCCGGAAGGCCGCCGGCTCGTAGGCCCGGGCCACGAGGGCGCAGCCGGCCAGCGTCAGGCCCAGGGCCAGGAGCTTGCTCCGGGTCAGCCGCTCATCCAGGGTCAACGCGGCCGCCAGCGCCACGAAGGCGGGCGCGGTGTACATGAGCACCGCCGCGGCTGCGACCGACAGCTGCTGGATCGTGAGGAAATAGAGCAGGTAGAACGCGGCGACGCTCACCAGCCCGTAGGCGACGAACAGCGGGATGTCCCGCAGGCGGATCCGCAGGGTCGCCGGCCGGAACACGGCCAGGGCGGCCAGCAGCAGAGCGGCCGCCGATGCCGCCCGGAGGGTGACCGTGGCCTGCGCCGAGAGGCCGCTGCCGTAGAGTCCCCTGCTCACGATGCCCAGCGTGCCCCACAGCGTCGCCGCCCCGAAGACCAGCAGATAGCCCAGCGCCCTGCGCCCCCGAATCCGCTCCATCCCGCCTCGTTCCTCCCGGTTTCAACGGTCCCCGCCCGGCCGCGCGAGACCGTCTCCCTTTTGTGTCTCCTCTTAATGGTCTGACGCCGGCAGAGGCGGGGCAGGTTCGGTCCAATATGGACACACATAAAGGATTGGGGCTGGTGCCAGCCCCGAAGCTCAGTGAAGAGGCGTGATGTTGAGCCGCCGCCCGTCCGGCCCGGCATCCGGGTTGCGCTTGGGCGCCCGCACCTCCAGGAGTCCGTGCCGGAACGTCGCTGAGGCCCGGTCGCTGTCCACGGGCACCGGGAACGAGACGGTCCGTGAGAACGCCCCGTAGAACCGCTCCGAGCGATAGGCGCCGCGCTGCCGGTCCACCTCTTCGGCCTTCCGCTCGCCCCGGATCGTCACCCCCTGGTCGGTGATCCGCACGTCCACCTCCTTGGGGTCGATCCCGGCCAGCTCGCACCGCACCACGATGTCGTCGCCCTGCTCGACCACCTCCACCGGGAACGCGCCCACGAGGGCGCCAAAGGGCACGGCCGGCGCAAAGAACGGGTCGGCGAAGAAGCGCTCCAGCGGCCCGCGCAGGCGCTCCAGTTCGCGCAGGGGATGCCACGGAATGAGATCCACGTTCCTCCCTCCTCGAGCTTGGGCGCCGCCGTCAGCGCAGCGGCGCCTGTCCGGGAGTCAGTATGTCCACCGGGGGTGCGGGTGATGCCGCCTGCTGCCGCCCCGGCGGGCGGAGGCGCCGGAGGATTCTGACGCCTGCCCCCGAATAGAGACTCAGCACCACCGATGTTGAGGAGGCTGAATCATGATCCCTGAAGCGCGCGCCTGTGCCGAGCAGCTGGCCTTCGGACTGCGCACCATTAAGGGGGCCATCCGCGACCTCACGCCCGAGCAGCTCGCCTTCGTGCCGCCGGGCCTGGCCAACAGCATCGCCACCCTCGTGCTGCACATCGCGGCGACCGAGCTGATCGTGGCCGAGCACATGTCCGGACGGCAGGCCCCGGACGAGCTCCGCCGGGCCGTCCTGCTCGACCGCTACACGCCGGCCCCCGGGGCGCCGATCGCCCCCGCCGATCCCGGCGAGACCGCCGAGTCGCTGATCGCCAAGCTCGAGCGGGCCCGGGCCGAGGTGCTGGCCGTGCTGGAGGCGCTCACCCCCGCCGACCTGGAGCGCACCTTCCCCTTCCTGCCCGGCGGCAGGCCGCAGCCGCTGACGTTCTTCCTGCACCTCCTGCCCTTCCACATCGCCTCCCACTACGGGCAGATTGCCATCATCAAGCGGTTCTTCAGGACCCAGGAGTAGTCTTCCAGTAACTCTTGACCGAATGTTCGAACCTCCGAGGGGCGGGGCTGCGTCATCGTAACAGGTGATCGCGATTGCAGGTGAGCATCTACTGGGGTGACCTCCTCTTCCTGCTCCTGGCCTACTTCCCGGTGGTCCTTGTCCATGAGCTGGGCCACGTGGCGGCGGGCTGGGCAACAGGTGCCCGGGGCGCCCACATCCGGTTCGGCGATCCGAGAGCGCGGCGGCGCACCGCCCTCGGCATGGGGCCGCTGCGCATCGAGTGGCACTGGGGCCTGGGGCTTTGGTCCACGGGCGCCCGCTTCTGGTTCACCCACGCGGACCCGGCCCCGTGGAAGCGGCTGGTGCGCATCCTCGGCGGCCCCGCCGCATCAGCCCTCCTCCTGCTGCTCCTCCTGCCCGACG
Organism: Bacillota bacterium; assembly: GCA_003242675.1. The sequence continues at coordinate 11,675 of QGVE01000031.1, forward strand.
GCGCAGGCGAGTTCGTCTGGTGGTGGAGGCCGGGGCTGACCGCCCGACAGTTGGTGCAGTTCCTGGCCTTGTGGCTGACTGTGGTCGGCCTGGTGCCGTTTCGCCACGTCGACGGCATGCCCAGCGACGGACTGCAGATCATCACGCTGACCCGGGAGCTCTGGCGCTCCAGGTGATCGCGCGCTGCGTAGGCACACGGATGGCCGCAGCGGACCTCGGAACAGTGCCTCCCAGGCCGCTGGCCGCACCGGACGTTCGCCGGCGCAGCGCCGCTCCTCGGTAGGACACGAAAACCGCCCCCCGGCTACCTGCCGGGGGGGCGGCTGCGCGCCATTCGGGCGTCAGCGGCTCTCCTTCGCCTTCGCCTGCAGCTGGTAGAGCGTGTTCAGCGCCTCGATGGGCGTGAGCGCCAGCACGTTCAGGCTGAGCAGCTCCTCCACCACCGGGTCCTTCCTGGGCTCGAAGAAGGTGAGCTGCACCGCAGGCTGCCGCCGGAGCCGCTGCGCGGCGGCCTCCCGGCGCGACTTGCGCTCGCCCTCCTGCTCCTCCAGGGTGGCGAGGATCTCCTTGGCCCGCTCCACCACCGAGGGCGGAAGGCCCGCCAGGCGGCCGACCTGGATGCCGTAGGAGCGATCGGCGCCTCCCCGCACCAGCTTCCGCAGGAAGATGATGTCGTCGCCCTTCTCCATCACGGCGACCGAGTAGTTCTTGACCCCGGGCAGGATGCCCTCGAGCTCGCAGAGCTCGTGGTAGTGGGTGGCGAACAGGGTCCGGCAGCCGATCACCTGGTGGATGTACTCGGTGATCGCCCACGCGATGGAGAGGCCGTCGAAGGTCGCCGTCCCGCGGCCCACCTCGTCGAGCACCACCAGCGAGCGCTGGGTCGCGCTGTGCAGGATGTTCGCCACCTCCGTCATCTCCACCATGAAGGTGGAGCGGCCGGTGGCGAGGTCGTCCGAGGCGCCGACCCGGGTGAAGACCCGGTCGACCAGGCCGATGTGGGCCGACTCGGCCGGGACGAAGCTCCCCGCCTGCGCCAGGATCACCGCCAGCGCCGCCTGCCGCATCACCGTGGACTTGCCGCCCATGTTGGGCCCGGTGATGAGCAGCACCCGGTTCTCGCCGGTGTCCACCAGGATGTCGTTGGGCACGAAGGCGCCCTCTTCCATCACCCGCTCCAGCACCGGATGGCGGGAGTTCTTCAGCTCCAGCACGGTGGAATTGTCCACCAGCGGCCGGCAGTAGCCGTAGAGCGCGGCCACCTCCGCGAAGGAGGCCAGGACGTCCAGCTCGGCGACCGCCCGGGCGGAGCGCTGGATGCGGGTCACCTGATCCGCCACCCGCTGCCGGATCTCCACGAAGAGCTCGTACTCCAGCTCCATCACCCGCTCTGCGGCGTGGAGCACCTTCTCCTCCAGCTCCTTCAGCTCCTGCGTGATGAACCGCTCCTCGTTGGCGAGGGTCTGCTTGCGGATGTAGTCCGGGGGTACCAGGGGCAGGTTGGGCTTGGTGACCGAGAGGTAATAGCCAAAAACTTTATTGTACCCAATCTTAAGTGACTTGATACCGGTTCGCTCCCGCTCCCGCGCCTCCACCTGGGCGATCCACGCCTTGCCGTCCCGGGCGATCTGCCGCAGTTCGTCCACCTCCGGGTGGAAGCCGTCCTTCAGGATGCCGCCCTCGGTCAGGGCCACGGGCGGATCGTCGGCGATGGCCTGCTCGATCAGGTCCCGCACGTCGTCCAGCATGTCCAGCTGGTCCCGGAGCTCCACCAGCCGCTGGGCGGTGACGTCCTCCAGGGCCACCCGGATCGACGGCAGGGCGACCAGCGAGTTCTTCAGGGCGACCAGGTCCCGCGCATTGGCGGTGCCCACCGCCACCCCCCCCGCCAGCCGCTCCCGGGCGTGCACCTCCCTCCGGAGGGCGCGCAGGACGGGCCGGGGGACCGCCCCCCCCCAGGGCGGGCCCTTTTACACCACTGCAGCTGCCGGAGAACCAACTCGCTGTAGCGGCCGCTCCAGCCAGCTCTTCAGCAGGCGGGCGCCCATGGCGGTCACCGTGCGGTCGATCACCCAGAGCAGGGTCCCGCGCCGCCCGCCATCCCGCAGGGAGCGCGTGAGCTCCAGGTTGCGCCGCGTCGCCGGGTCCAGCACCATGTAGTCGCCGGGGTAGTAGACGGACAGGCTGCTCACATGGCCCAGGCTCGACTTGTGCATCTCTTCGAGGTAGGCCAGCGCGGCGCCGGCAGCCGAGGTGGCCAGCTCCAGGTCCTCGCAGCCGAAGCCGCTCAGGTTGGCCACGCCGAAGTGCTCGGTGAGCTTCCGGTAGGCGGTCTTGTGCTGGAAGTGGCGGCCCTCGAAAACCGTGATGGTGATGCCCGCCGCCCTGAGCGGCCCCGTCACGGAGGGCTCCGCCGCCAGCCCCGGCTCCAGGATCACCTCCCGCGGCTCCAGCCGGCCGATCTCCTCCAGGAGCTGGCGGAGGCTGTCGGCCCCGTTCATCTGCGCCGCGGCAAACTCGCCCGTGGAGAGGTCGACGACCGCCAGGCCGAAGCCCGCCCGGGACCACGCGATGGCCGCCAAGTAGTTGTTGGCCTTCTCCGGCAGGAGCCGGGGCTCCACCAGCGTCCCCGGCGTGATCACCCGCGTGACGTCCCGCTTCACCAGCCCCTTGGCCTTCTTCGGATCCTCGAGCTGGTCGCAGATGGCCACCTTGTAGCCCTTTTCGATCAGCCGCGCGATGTACGCTTCGGCGGCGTGGTAGGGGATCCCGGCCATGGGCACCCGGCCCACGTCCTTGCCGGCGTCCCGCCCGGTGAGCACGAGCTCCAGCTCGCGCGCCACCAGCTCCGCGTCCTCCATGAAGGTTTCGTAGAAGTCGCCCAGCCGGTAGAACAGGATGCAGTCCGGGTACTGCTGCTTGATCCGCAGGTACTGGGCGAACATCGGTGTCGTCTTGGCTGGGTCCACCTTTCTGCAAGTCCTCCTCATCCGCGCGGCCCGTCCTGCCCGGCCGCGCGCTCCTTCCGGCTGTTGTTCGTCACCCGGGAGCCTATCCCCTGCTCCAACGTCCGGAGGGGGGCCGCAGCCCCCCTCCGGGTATCCACCCCGCTCTGTCCTGTGCTCGTCCTCACCCGCCGCAGCCGCATCCACCCGAACCGCAGCCGCCCGAGCCGCATCCGCCCCTGGCCCTCGGCGCCGTCTCGCCCGTGATCGGGAAGGTGATCACGGCGTTGAGCCGCTCCATGAAGGCGTCCAGGGCGACCCGGGCGTTCCAGTACGCCTGGATCGCCGGGTGGGCGTTGAACCGCTCTTCGATCGCCAGGAACCGCTCGACGAGGGCCTGCTGCTCCTCGGGCGGCCGGCCCCGGGAGAACTTCACGGCGCGCTTGGCGGCCTCGTACTCCCGAATCAGGGCGACAGCCTCCGGGTCCGCCAGCACCGCGTCCTCGGTGCGCCGGTACTCCAGCACCTCCGGCGTCTCCGCCAGGGCATCGGCCAGTTCCCGGGCGAGCATCCACACATCGCGACGCGTCGCGACCGACACGCTGAATCCCCCCACTCGTCGTGCCGACTAGGTCAGCGTCACGGGGCTCTCGACCAGCTCGCCTTCCAGCGTCCAGGTGCCGGCGCGGGTGATGCGCACGGGCACGATCTTGCCCCGGAGCGACTCGTCGCCGGGGAAGGTGACCAGGATGTTGCCGCGGGTCCGACCGAAGACCACGTCCGGCTTGCCCTTGTCGAGCCCCTCCACCAGGATGTCGTACACCTTGCCCACTCGCGCCTCGTTCTTGGCGCGGGAAACCCGGTTCTGCACCTCCATCAGCCGGTGCAGCCGCTCCTTCTTCTCCTCCACGCTCAGCCGGTCCGGCATCCGGGCGGCCGGGGTGCCGGCGCGCTCCGAGTACATGAACATGAAGGCGGCGTCGAACTGGACCTCCTCCACCAGGCTGAGCGTCTCCTGGAACTCCTCCTCCGTCTCGCCCGGGAAGCCCACGATGATGTCGGTGGTGATCACGGCGTCCGGGATCAGCTCCCGGATCCACTCCACCAGGCGCAGGTACTGCTTACGGTTGTAGGAGCGCTTCATGCGCCGCAGGACGCTGTCCGAGCCCGACTGCACCGGCAGGTGGAACCACTCGCAGACCTTCTCGGCCCGGGCGATCTGCTCCACCATCTTGCGGGTGAAGTCCCGCGGGTGGTTCGTGGTGAAGCGGATGCGCTCGATGCCGGGGCTGTTCCGGTCGATCAGCTCGATCAGGTCGCCGAAGTCGAAGGCCCCCTCCCCGTGGCGGCCGTAGAGGTCCTTCCCGTAGGCGTTCACGTTCTGACCGAGCAGGGTGATCTCCTTGTAGCCCTGCCGGGCGAGCTCCTGGACCTCGGCCAGGATGACCTCGCGCGGGCGGCTGCGCTCCTTGCCCCGCGTCATGGGCACAATGCAGTAGGTGCAGTGCTTGTCGCACCCGTACATGATCGTGACCCACGCCTTGAGGTCGCCCTCGCGCGCGGCGGGCAGGACGTCGGGGAAGTCGTCGCCCATGGACTCCCATACGTCCACCACGGTCTCCCGCGCGCTCCGGGCCCGCTCCACCAGTTCGGGCAGCCGGTGGATGTTGTGCGTGCCGAAGATCAGGTCCAGGTGGGGGAACTTGCGGAGCATGCGCTCCACCTCTCCCTCCACCTGGGGCACGCAGCCGCACACGCCGATGATCAGGTCGGGCTTGGTGTATTTCAGCGGCTTCAGCTGGCCGATGCGGCCGAAGGCGTGCTCCACGGCGGACTCACGCACCGCGCAGGTGTTGAACAGCAGGAGATCGGCGTCCTCGGGCCCCTGGGCCTTGACGTAGCCCATCTGGTGGAGGATGCCGTACATGATCTCGGTGTCGTGCTCGTTCATCTGGCAGCCGAAGGTCTCGATGTGCACCCGCGGCTCGGGCTTGCCGTGAATGCGCCGCCCGGCCTCGGGGTCGACCTGCATCCGCGCGACGTGACCCGGCTCCAGGTGGTCGAAGCCGCCCGACGTGAGGTCCTCCGCCGCAGGCGCGGCCATCGGCAGCATCTCCAGGGTGCCGTCCTTCATCATCTGCTCGACGCGGTCGAGAATATGGTTAAGGTCCTCTGCCTTATGGTCCTTCAGCGTCATGTATGGTCTCCCCCTTTGGGGCGGTGATCTACGGAATGTGCATCTAGTGTAGTGTACCACAAGTCGGCGCCCGCCCAAAAGGGAGTCGGCCGCGCCCGCGGCGCGAGGCGGGAGGTCACCGCCGCCTCAGTCGACCATTCCCCAACTCAGGATGGCCGAGCGCACGGTCTCCCGCACGGGCGAGTCGGCCGGCATGACGATCAGCACGTTCCGGTGCCGGATGAACGCGGGCCGGGGTACCCGGTCGCTGAGGGTGCCGGTCTCCCCCGAAAGGGCGAGCCGCTCCTGCTCCTCCTGGCTGCGGTAGACATGGGCCACCAGGAATTGATCCTGGTCCCTGCCGAGGGTGAGGACGGTCCCCTCGCCCCAGGGCGTCTGTGCGGTCTCCTGCACGGCGACCCGGAGCCCGGCCCCTTCCACGGCCTCGATGATGTCGTCCAGGGCGAGACGGGGCGCCTGCGCGCTCCAGACCAGGAGCAGGGCGGCGCAAACCGCGCCCGCCAGTCCCCACATGGAACGATTCATCGCTTCACCCCCCCTCTTTTTTGACACGCTCGGGCCCGGGAGAAGGTTCGGACGGCCGGGCAGGGGCGGGAAGGGACGGCGGCCGGCCTCCGGTGGGCAGCGCGGGGCAGTAACGCGGGCGCCGCGCCGGTCGTCCAGAATGGTACAGGGAGGGCATGAGACATGAGCGCGGAGCGGTTGGAACTGGCCACCTTCGCCGGCGGCTGCTTCTGGTGCATGGTGAGCCCCTTCGAGGAGCAGCCCGGTATCTACCGGGTGGTGTCCGGATACACCGGCGGCCACAAGCCGAACCCCACGTACGAGGAGGTCTGCTCCGGGACCACCGGCCACTTCGAGGCGGTGCAGATCACCTTCGACCCGGAGGTCTTCCCGTACGAAAAACTGCTGGACATCTTCTGGCGGCAGATCGACCCCACCGATCCCGGCGGGCAGTTCTACGACCGGGGTCCGCAGTACCGCACGGCGATCTTCTACCACAACGAGGAGCAGCGGCGGCTGGCTGAGCGGTCCAAGGCCGCACTGGAGGCCAGCGGGCGGTTCGACAAGCCCATCGCCACGCTGATCCTCCCGGCCGGACCGTTCTACCCGGCCGAGGAGTACCACCAGAACTACCACAGGAAGAATCCGTTCCACTACCAGCGCTACCGCGCCGCCTCGGGGCGGGATGAATTCCTCCGGAAGCACTGGCGCGACCCCGAGCGGGATGCGGAGCTGCGCCGGCGCCTGACCCCCATCCAGTACGCGGTCACCCAGAACGGCGCCACCGAGCCCCCCTTCTCCGGCGAGTACTGGAACCACTGGGAAGAGGGGATCTACGTCGACGTCGTCTCGGGCGAGCCGCTCTTCAGCTCGAAGGACAAGTTCGACGCCGGCTGCGGCTGGCCCAGCTTCACCCGGCCCTTGGTGCCGGAGAACATCGTGGAGCGGCTGGACCTGAGCCACGGCATGGTCCGCACCGAGGTGCGCAGCCGGGGCGCCGACTCCCACCTCGGCCACGTGTTTCCGGACGGCCCGGCGCCCACGGGGCTCCGGTACTGCATCAACTCGGCGGCCCTGCGCTTCATCCCCAAGGAGGACCTGGAGAAGGAAGGCTACGGCGAGTTCCGGAAACTGTTTGAGGACTAGGGGACACGCTGCGCGCACCCCGGAAGCGCGGCGAGGGGGTGTGCTGTGTTGGCAGAGAATCGACCCTGGGACGTGGTCATCGTCGGGGCCGGCATGGCGGGCCTCGCGACGGCGATCTGGGCCCGCCGCCTGGGCCTCCGGCCGGTGGTCCTGGAGCGGGAGGCACGGCCCGGAGGACAGCTCAACCAGATCGGCGGGCGGATCTTCGACTACCCGGGTCTGGACCTTCCCAGCGGCGAGGCCCTGACGGAGCGGCTCATGCGCCAGGCGGAAGAGGCCGGGGTCCGGGTGGAGCTGGGCCGGCCCGTGACCGCGGTGTCCGCGGCGGACCGCACGTGCCTCACCCCCGAGGGGCCGGTGGCGGGGCGCGCCCTGGTCATCGCCACGGGCCTGCGGGCCCGGCGGCTCGGCGTCGACGGCGAACAGGCGCTCTACGACGGCGGCTGGGTCCGCCGCCCGTCCCACGACCTGCGGTGGTTCCAGGGGCGGCGGGTCGCGGTGATTGGCGGCGGAGACCGGGCTGTCGAGAACGCGGGGCTGCTCCTGCCGGTCGCCCGGGAGGTCCACCTGCTCAGCCGCAGCCCGCTCCGGGCCCGGCCGAATCTGGCGGCCCCCGTGCTCGCCAGCCCACGGCTGGTCCACCACGAGGGGGCGACCGTGCAGCGGTTCGCCGTCGGGCCTGACGCGGTCCGGGTGGAAGTCAGGCAGGGCGACGGGCAGTGGGCCCTGGAAGCCGACGCGGTCTGCATCTACATCGGGAACGAGCCCAACAGCGAGCTGGTCGCGGGGCAGGTGGAGCTGGATCCCGAAGGCTACATCATCACCGACCGGTACGGGCAGACCTCGGTGCCCGGCGTCTACGCGGCAGGCGACGTCTGCACCCCGCCGGCCTATCAGAGCCTGGCGATGGCCGGCGGACAGGCGATGGCGGTGGCCAAGCGCATCGCGCTGAACCTGTGACCCGCGGCCCGCTGCCGGGACAGCTGCTCCCGCAGGCGGAAAGCCGATCCGTCGAACGGGAAGCGGCGCTTCTCCACCAGCGTGATCAGCTCCGCCAGCGCCGTCCGGGCCAGCTCCACGATCGCACGGCCGTAGGGGCCGTGGACGATGATGACGTCGGGGCGCTGCTCGATGAGCTTCACGGGGTAGCTGTAATGCTTCCTGCCGCCCCACTTGTACTGCTGAACCAGCAGCGTGCGCATGTTCCGTCTCCTTTCTCAGGCTGAAGACCCCGGCGAGTGGACCCCCAGTCCGCCGCCGGGGTCGCAGTTTCGGGGGAGATGCACGTCCGAGGCTGCTCAGTCGTCGTCTCTGAACTCGTCCTGCAGGGTGAGCGGCAGCCCCATGTACGTGTAGCGGATGGTGATCCGGCCCATGGGACTCCTGCCGCTCTCCCGGAAGGAATAGCGGGCGATCAATCCGTAGTTGTATGGGGTGCCCCACGTTCTGAATTCCGGTGTGACCTCCATTCGGCCTTTGTGCTTCGGCGGAATCACGAAATCGCCGATGGGAACGAGGATGATGCCGTCGTCGGTCGGATTGTCGGACAGGTTCGAGGCCACCAGGCGGCCGTGGGTGCTGATTCCCCCCATCACCCACACGGGGATCGCCCGCTGGTCGGGGTAAAGGTCGAACCGGACCTCCCGGATGCGCACGGCGAAGCGCCCTTCGTTGATCAGCTGCCACGCCACGGTCGTCCACTCTCCCGCCTCCCCTTCCCGGGCGACGGGCGCGAATCCGAAACGCAGCGGCGGGTTCCGGTACGCGCTGACGACCAGGGAACCGACCACCAAACCGGCGAGCACGACGACGACGCCCAGCGCGCGGAGAATCCTCCGCACGAAGCCCCTCGACTCCCGTTTCCCCGGGGACACCGCTTCCACCGACATCCCGAACCCCCTCTCCGTCTCAACCGGCGGAACCCGTGCACGCGCGGAAGCGCACGCATAGGACGGGCTCCGCCGCCGTCCCCAGCCCATTGCGCAGCGCTCTGTCCTCCTCCTGCGGCTGCCGCGCCATTCCGACAAGCGCCATTCTACAGTGCGCGTGCCGTCAAAGCAATGCAAATCTATACACAAGTGCCAGCTCCCGGAGCCGATGCGCCGGGCGCTCGCAGCGGCAGAGGTCGCTTTCCCGCAGCTCGGATCCGCAACTTCGAGGGGCCGCCACCGCACGTAGGGATCCGGGCGCATGTCCCCTTGCGGGGTGAATGCTCGACCTGGCGCGCGACGCTCCGGTGCGATCGAAGGAGGTACCTGGCTTGAAACCAGCCACCGCCCTACTCGCCGTCTGCCTGGTGCTCGTGCTGGCCGCCTGCGGCACAGGGCCCTCCCCCCAGCCTGCCGGTCAGGCCGCGGAGCCCGGCCCGACGCCCGAGCCCGTGGAGATCACGGTGTCCGCAGCCGCGTCGCTCACGGACGCGCTGCACACGATCCAGACCGAGTTCGAGGTCGCCCATCAGTCCATCAGGGTCCGCTTCAACTTCGGTTCCTCCGGCGCCCTGCAGCAGCAGATCGCGCAGGGCGCGCCGGTCGACCTCTTCATCGCGGCTGGCCCGGAACCCATGAAGGCCCTGATCGAAGCGGGCCTGGTCGAAGCGTCCGCGGTCCGGAACCTCGCCTCCAACCAGGTGGTGCTGATCCGCGGCCAGTCGGCCGCAGACACCGTAAAGGGCTGGGAGGACCTCGCCTCTCCCCACGTCCGGCGGATCGCGCTGGGAAACCCGGCCCACGTGCCGGCCGGGCAGTACGCGCAGGCCGTCCTCGAGCACCTGGGCCTCTGGGACGCCGTCCAGCCGCGCCTGGTCTTCGGCGAGGACGTGCGGCAGGTGCTGAACTTCGTCGCGTCGGGCGAGGCCGACGCCGGCATCGTGTACCGCACCGACGCGGCCGGCTCGCCGGAGGTCATCGTGCTGGCGGAGGCGCCGGAGGGCAGCCACCCGCCTGTGCTCTACCCCATGGCCGTGCTGGAGGAGTCTCCGCGCAAGGCCCAGGCCCTGGCCTTTGCCGACTACCTGCTCTCGCCGGCGGGCGTGGAGATTCTGCGCCAGCACGGCTTCGGACCGGTGAACTGACATGACAGCCGTGTGGTCGAACGTCCTGATCTCGCTGCGCATCGCCCTCATCGCCACGGGCCTGGTGTTCGTCGTGGGGCTGCCGATCGCCTGGCTGCTCTCGCGCCCCGGCTGGCGGGGCAAGCAGGTGCTGGATGTGGCGGTCAACCTGCCGCTGGCGCTGCCGCCGACGGTCCTCGGGTACTACCTCCTGCTCCTCATCGGCCGCAACGGACCGGTCGGCCGGCTTACCCGCGCGCTCTGGGGCTCGACCCTGATCTTCACGCCGGCGGCGGCCAGGGCCGCGCCGCCGGCGTCGAGCCGGCCCCCCTCGTCCCCGGCGCCCCCCAACCCCCCGGAGAGGTGCCCGAGGAGGGGGCCGGCACGCG
>QGVE01000163.1 GCA_003242675.1 Bacillota bacterium
CCGCGGGGGGGCCCTGTCGTTCCGGTGGTGTGTTGTCATCTAGGGTGCACCCCCCCCGGGTGGGGATCGTGCCGGCCCGGCCACGCCCCGCGCACGCCCGGGGCGTCTCGGCCAGGGGATACCGCCCCCGCCAGTGGAGCAGGTAGAGGTCGATCCGGTCCGTGCGGAGCCGGCGCAGCGACCGCTCGCAGGCCTCGATGGTGCCGCGCCGGGAGGCGTTCCCCGGCAGCACCTTGGTCACCAGGAAGACCTGGTCCCGGCGGCCGGCGATGGCTTCGGCCACCACCTCCTCGGCGCCGCCGTCGGCGTACATCTCGGCGGTGTCGATGAGCGTCATGCCCAAGTCGAGCCCCAGGCGCAGGGCCTCCACCTCCTCCCGCCGGGACCGGCGGCTCTCCCCCATCATCCACGTCCCCTGGCCCAGGACCGGCACCCGCTCGCCCGACGGTAGGCTGAGCGTGGGGATGGGCTGCACAGGATCGCGCAGCGTCATGGTGCACCTCCTTGCCGCAGGGTTGCTCTCCCTCATCTTACCACAGGGCGCCCGGCGAAAGCGCAGGTCGCTGCGGCCAGGCGCCCCTGGCAGGAGGCGCCCCGGCGCCGGGCGAATGTATGCCTACCACGCGACGAATGCGAGGCATGCGGATGATCACGGTTCACGGCAGTTTCGTCCCCTCCGGCGCCTCCGGCTTCTTCTTCCTGTGGGGCCTGGACGGCGTGGCCGCCCGGGATGCCGCTCCTCCCGGCCGGCGCCGCCGCGGGGTTCCGCGCCACCCATGCGCAACCGAGCCGGAAGCGCTCTACCCCGCCCTGAGGGGATTGCCCTACCTGAACACCCTGTCCCTGGTCCAGTGGCAGCCCGGACCGGACGGCGTCAGCCCGGCCCGGGTCCCGGGGATCGCCCTGTCCGTGCCCAACGCCGTGCAGTGGCTGTTGGATCTGCCCGACCACTTCCGCGGCACGCCCCTCCGGCCGGGGCACAGCCTGCAGCTCTGGTGCGTCGCATCCAAGCTGCTTCTGGAGTTCCTGGGGCGGGGCCTGATGCTGCCGGTGCTGCAGGCCGAGGCCGGGGTGCTGAGCGCGGGCTGGGCGCTCCACCTGACCGACGCCGACGACGTCCGCCGCCTGACCCGGCTGGCCGCTGGATTGCCGGAGGCCTGCCGCGCCCTTGTGCCCCCCGACCGAACCCCCAACACCTACCCCCTGCCGGGCGCCGACGGCCTGGTCCACCAGTTCATGCGTACGGCGGCCGCCGGCGTGATCCGGCTCCTCCTGGAGGAAGAGCCCCTGCCCGAGGCCCAGTCGCTACAGGATACCGCCCTGCGCCACTGGCTGGCGGCGCTGACCGGGGCGGAGGCCCGGGACCTGCCGCCGGGCCTGCCCGGCGCGCAGGAGCTGTACGCCGCCCTGGACCGCTGGAGCGCCCCCGCCACCGGCGTGCTGAGCCACGCCAGTCTGCGGACGGGGGTCCGCCTCCACCTGCCCGGCCCCGAGACCGACGGCGAGTGGGAGCTGGAGCTCACGCTCCATGCGCCGGACGAGGGTGCGCTGCCCGTCACCGCCGATGCGGTCTGGGCCAGCCTGGGCGCCGAGGTGGAGATCGGCGGGCAGCGGTACCAGGGCGCCGAGCAGCGGCTGCTGGCCGACCTGCCGGCCATGGCCCGCCTCTTCCCGCCACTGGCGCCGCTGCTCCGGGACCCCGCGCCCAGCCGCATGCGCATTCCGGCGGACGACGTGCTGGCCCTGATCCAGGAAGGGGCCATGCTGCTCCAGCAGGCCGGCCACCCCGTGCTGCTGCCGGCCGCCCTTGCGAAGCCCGCCGCCCTCCGGGTCGGAATGCGCCTCAGCCCCGCCGGGGGCGGCCCCTCCATGTTCGGGCTGCACCAGATCGTGAACGTGCGCTGGGACGTGGCCCTGGGCGGCACCCCGCTCACGCTGGACGAGCTGCGCCACCTGGCGCGGCAGAAGCGGCCCCTGGTACAGATGCAGGGCCGGTGGGTGCGGGTGGACGAACGCACCCTGGCTGCGGTCCTCCGCCGGATCGAGCAGCACGGCGGGCAGATGGAGCTGGGCACGGCGCTGCGCCTGGCACCCGAGGCGGACGAGGCCACCGCGACCGGCTGGATCGCCGAGCTGCTGGAGCGGCTGCAGGAGCCAGCCCGGATGGAGCCGGTGCCGACCCCCGGGGGCTTCGCCGGCACCCTGCGGCCGTACCAGCAGCGGGGCCTCGCCTGGCTGGCGTTCCTGCGCCGCTGGGGCCTGGGCGCGTGCCTCGCCGACGACATGGGGCTGGGCAAGACCGTGCAGCTCATCGCCCTTCTCCTGCACGAGCGGGAGGCCGGGTGGGCCGCGGGCCCGACCCTGCTGGTCTGCCCCGTCTCGGTCCTGGGCAACTGGCGCCGGGAGCTGGCCCGCTTCGCCCCGGGCCTGCGGGTCCTGGTGCACCATGGCCCCGGGCGGCTGGGCGAGCCGGACTTCGCCCGGCAGGCCGGGGCCCACGACGTGGTGCTGACCACGTACTCCCTGCTGGCCCGGGATGCCGCGCTGCTGGGCCAGGTGACCTGGAACGGGATCGTCGCCGACGAGGCGCAGAACCTGAAAAACCCCGACACACAGCACGCCCGGGCGCTGCGAAGCCTTTCCGGCGGCTACCGCATCGCCCTCACCGGTACGCCCGTCGAAAACCACCTGGGCGACCTGTGGTCGCTCTTCCAGTTCCTCAACCCGGGGCTGCTGGGCAGCCGCGAGGAGTTCGAGCGGCGCTACGCCGTGCCGATCCAGCGGTACCAGGACGAGGAGGCTGCGGCCCGGCTCCGCCGGCAGGTGGGTCCCTTCATCCTGCGCCGGCAGAAGAACGACCCCGCCATCGCGCCGGACCTGCCCGACAAGCTGGAGAACACCGAGCTGGTGACCCTCTCGGTGGAACAGGCGGCGCTGTACGAGGCCATCGTGCAGGAGACGCTGGAGCGGGCCGCGCAGGCCGACGGCATCCAGCGGCAGGCGGCGGTCCTGGCAGGCCTCACGCGGCTGAAGCAGGTGTGCAACCATCCCGCAGCCGCCACCGGCGACGGCCCCCTGGTGGGGCGGAGCGGCAAGATCGACCGGCTGGTGCAACTGCTGCAGGAGGTGCTGGCGGCGGGCGAGCAGGCCCTGCTCTTCACCCAGTTCGCCCGCTTCGGCGGGCGGCTGCAGGCCTACCTGGCGGAGACGCTGGGCTGCGAGGTGCTCTTCCTGCACGGCGGCACGCCCCAGCCCGAGCGGGACCGGCTCGTCGCCCGGTTCCAGGCCGGCGAGGCGCCCCTCTTCATCCTCTCGCTGAAAGCCGGCGGCCTCGGCCTCAACCTCACCGCCGCGACCCACGTCTTTCACGTGGACCGGTGGTGGAATCCGGCGGTGGAGGATCAGGCCACAGACCGGGCCTACCGCATCGGCCAGACGCGCAGGGTGCTGGTGCACCGGCTGATCACCGCCGGCACGCTGGAGGAGCGCATCGACCGGCTGCTGGCCGAGAAGCGTGCCCTGGCGGGCCAGGTGATCATCAGCGGCGAGTCGTGGCTCGGCCAGCTCTCCACCGAGGAGCTGCGGGCCCTGATCGCCCTGGACCGGGAGGTGTAGGCGATGGCGGAGTGGCTGAGCGAGCGCTGGCTGGCCTACGTCGAGGAGGAGCGGCTCCTGCTGCCGATGACCCCGGGCCAGCGGAAGAGCGCCGGGCGGGGCGACGCCCGGCTGACCTTTGCGCGGGGCGAGATCGCCGCCGAGGTGAGCGTGGGCTCGTCGGGGGCCATCGCCGTCGCCACGCTGCGGTTTCAGCCCTTCGGGGCGCGGGACTGGCGGCGCGTGGAGTCGGCCATCGCGGGGGACGCCGAGGCGGCCCGCAGGCTGCTGAGCGGCACCGTGGGCCCCGAACTGGAACAGGTCTGCAACCAGGCCGGCCTGAGCCTCTTCCCATCCGGGCGCGGCCGGATGCCCCGGTGCACGTGCGGCCAGCCCATCACCTGCCGGCACGTGCGGGTGCTGGTCGTGCGGGCGGCCGCGGCCTTCGGCGCCAACCCCTTCCTCTGGCTGCAGGTGCTGGGGCGGGAGCGGGAAGAGCTGCTGGCCGGGGTGCGGGCGCAGCTGGCCAACCGGGCGGAGCCCGGCGGCGGCGGTCCTGCGCGCCGGTCGGGGGCCGGCGCCGGGGCGGCTCCCGTGGGCCCCATGCTCGATCCCCGGCGCTTCCTGGCGACGGACACCGACCCGGCCGGCATCCCCGTGCGGCCGGAGGAGGCAGCGGTGCCCGACGCCCTCCTGCGGGTGCTGGGTCCCCTGCCCCTGGCGCCGGAGCTCAACCGCACCCGCCGGTACGCGATCGCCGAGGTGACCCGCTGGGGCCGCACGTTCCGGGTGCACCAGCCGGTGGAGGAAACCGCCGAGCAGGTGCTGACCCGCTTCTACCAGACCGTCAGCGCGGGCGCCGCCCGGCTGGCCCGGGGCGAGCGCTCCCCCGCGTACCGGGACGAGCCGCTGCCCGGCACGCGCGTCCCCCCGCGCAGCCGGGTCGCCGGTGAGATCGCGGCGCTGGTGGACGAGCGCGGGACCTGCGTGTCGATGGACGAGCTGACGCGCGCATGCCCCACGGCCGCCGCCCTGCCCCCCGAAGCCGCCGTCCAGGCGGTGCGGGGCGCGGCCGAGCGGCTGCCCGCAGGCTACGTGGTCCTGGCCGACCGCTACGTGGGCCGCCGCGACCAGATCGTGGCGGGCGCCGCGTTCCGCCACGTGGTGACGTGGCCCGAGTGGCAGGCCGG
>QGVE01000164.1 GCA_003242675.1 Bacillota bacterium
CCTTACCGGCCTTTCACCACGTGCCGGACGGGGTGCTGCAGGAGGTCGCCCGCTGGCTGGACCAGGCCGACCTCATCCTGGCGGCGCCGGTGCCCCTGGGCCCCGCCAACGCCGCCCTGGAGCAGCTCTTGATGGGGCGGCGGGTCCTGCCGGTCGGACCGAGGCCCGAGACGCAGGCCCTGCTGCTCACCGACCTCCTGCCGCAGGAGCCGGCGGAGCTCACACAGATCCTCGCTTCCTAGACAAAGGGGAGGTTGCGATAGCCGATGAAACCGACGATTCTCCTTCCACGTGGACCCCGCCGTCACTTCCTTCCGGTGGCCCTGCTGCTGACCGGGCTGCTGCTCCTCGCCGCCTGCGGGAAGGGTGCGTCCCCGGCGGCAGAGTCCGGCAGCGCGGAGCCGGCACAGGAGGCGGCGGCCAATCCGACGGAGCCCTCCGCCCCGGCGGAGACGAGCAGCGGCAACCAGGCGGTTGAAGGCGAGGCGGCCGGGTCCGGGGAGGATGGCGAGGCGGCCCCGGTGCCGCAGCGGATCGCCGCCCTCTCCACCAACGTGGCCGAGATCGCGCTGCAGATCGCCGGGCCGGAGCGGATCATCGTGATCGGGCGCAACGCCCTCAACCCGGCCCTGAGCAACCACGCGGACCTCGCCCAAGAGGTCCCCAACGTCATCCCCGACGGGGCCAGCCTCGACCCCGAGCAGGTGCTGGCCTACGAGCCGGACCTGATCCTCCTCACGGCCCGGCTGGGGGCGGAGAAGGACGCCATCGCCGTGTTCGAGGCGGCCGGGGTACCCACCCTCTCCTTCTCCGACTGGTCCTCCATCGCCGCCTTCCAGGAGAACATGCTGGCCATCGGCGACGCGCTGGGGCCCGAGTCGGCGGCGAAGGCGCGGGAGCTGGTGGATGAGATGAACCGGCGGCTGGCCGAGATCGAGAGCCGGGTGCCCAAGGTGGACAACCCGCCCAGCGTCCTCATGATCTCCAACCAGGCACAGCGGCCGCTCCTGGCGGGGCCCGACAGCCTGAGCTACGAGCTGATCCAGCGGGCCGGCGCGGTCCCGGCCGTGGACCGGCTGGGGCTGACCCGCTCGGTGCCGGCCGACGTGGAGCAGATCATGCAGGCCGACCCGGACTACCTGCTGCTGGTCGACGTGCTCGGCCGGGGCGAGGACTCCTTCCGGGAGTTGATGGAAAGCCCGGGCATGGAGACGGTCAAGGCCGTCAAGAACGGCAACGTGCGGCTGGTGCCCGCCCGGAACTTCTACTCGGCCAACACCGGCCTCGTCGAGGGGCTGGCCGAGCTGGTGGAGTGGCTGTACCCGTAGACCGCGCGAAAAAGACCCCCTGGCCCGCACGGGCCAGGGGGCTTTGTGCGCGGTTTACTCGGGCGGCAGCTGCGGGATCTCGATCTTCGGCATCTCGCCCACCAGCGACCGCAGGAAGGCGACGATGTCGTCCCGCTCCTGGTCCGTCAGCTCGTAGCCGAGCTGGACCCGGGCCATGATCGTCACGGCCTCCTCCAGGGTTTCCACCGAACCGTCGTGGAAGTACGGGCCGGTCAGCGAGACGTTGCGCAGGGTCTGCACCCGGAAGAACTTCTCGTCCTTCGGGTCCTTGGTCCAGCTCGCCTTGCCGGGGTCGCTGCCCCAGTCGAACTTCATCATCGCACCGCTGGAGAGCGCCGGGCCGGCGTGGCAGGAGGTGCAGCCGATGCGCTCAAAGGTCTCCATGCCGCGGATGGCCTGCGGCGAGAGCGCATTCTTGTCGCCGCGCAGGTAGCGGTCCAGCGCGTCGTTGGGCGTGATCAGGGTGCGCTCGAAGGCGGCGATCGCCTTCACGATGTTGTCGAAGGTGATGGGATCCTCCTCGCCGGGGAAGGCCTTCTCGAAGTATTCGTGGTAGCCCTTGATCGACTTGATCCGCTCCACGGCCATGTCGGCGGGCATGTTCATCTCGGCCTCGGCCTGGATCGGGCCCTTCGCCTGCTCCTCCAGGCCCTGCGCGCGGCCGTCCCAGAACTGGTTCTGGAAGAACGCCGCGTTCAGCACCGTGGGGGCGTTGCGCGGGGTCCTCTGGAAGCCGTGACCGATCGAGGTCGGGAGACGGTCCGTGCCGGCCAGCCCGAGGTTGTGACAGGTCGCGCAGGAGATCACGCCGCTTCTGCTGAGCCGGGGATCGTGGAAGAGCAGCTTGCCCAGCTCGACCTTCTCCGGGGTCATCGGGTTGTCCGGGTTGTCGGGCGCTGCGACGATGGTGGCGAAGCTGCCTTGGCGGACCTCGGTAAGCTGACCCGTCGTCTTGGTGGAGCTCGAGCTGCCGCAGCCGGCCAGCGTGACCGTCAGGAGAGCTCCGACCAGTACCATCATGCGCGTCCGTCGAGCCATTCCTGCCTCCTCCTCTGCCGAATGGTGCGGCGTATGCCGCTTGCAATCCCACGGTAACCTAGAATCTTTTTAAAGGCAAAGACGGAGTCTTGATATCCGTCATAATGCAGGGTTATGGCTCGTGCGATGCCCAAAAGGCCGCTGCGGCGCGCTTTGGCGGTTCCGTCACAAGCGGCGCCCCCGCGCAGCCCACCGCACCAAAGGACTACAGCGAACACCCGACCACCGGGTGAGACTGGGTCTCACCGGCCGCACAGGATTCTGGCGGCGGCCCAGCGAATTGCCATACCAGTCCGGAAAAGAGCTGCGCAGAGGGGGCGGTTCCCATTGCGGTGGCTCAAGATCCTCACCCTCCGCGCCCTGCTCTGGTTCCTGGGCCGTGGCATCTGCGCCTGCGCGCGCCTGGACAGCCGCGTCGCCCATGAGGTGGCCGGATGGGCCGAGGGGCAGCGGCTCTGCCTGCAGATCGGGCCGGCAGGCCCGGCGATGGCGGTGGCCAAGGAGGGCGGGCGGCTGCGGTTCCTGGGCCTCAGGGCCGCGCCCGGGGCCGATCTCGTCATCCACTTCAAGCACCTGGAGGGCGCGCTGCCGGTCTTCCTCGGGCAGCAGTCGATCGCCCAGGCGTACGCCCAGCGGCGCCTGACCATGAAAGGCGACCTGACCTTCGCCATGTCGGTCGTGCGGGTCATCCTCATCACCGAGGCCTACCTCTTCCCGGGGTTCATCACCCGCCGCATCATGCAGCGCGTGCCCCGGCGCGCGGTCTCGGCGGCGCGCGTCTACCTGAGCGTGCTGCTCACAGCCTGAGGAGGTGCCCACCGTGCTCCCGCGGTACTACGAGTTCTACAACCCCGTCAAGGTGCTCTCGGGCGAGCATGCCCTGGAGAACCTGCCGTACGAGATGGCGCACCTGAGCGCGCAGCGCCCCATCCTCCTCACCAACCAGCAGCTGATGGAGGTGGGGCTCGTCCGCATCCTCGAGCAGGCGCTGGCGGGATCGAACCTGACCATCGCCGCGCGCTACACCGAGATTCCGCAGGATTCGTCGATTCACGTCGTCAACGGGGCGGGGCGGATCTTCCGGGAGGCCGGCTGCGACTCCATCATCGCCCTGGGCGGCGGCTCGGTGATCGACACCGCCAAGGGGCTGCGGATCCTGATCGGCCACGAGGCGGACGACATCCTGCAGTACATGGGTGCGGACATCCTGCAGCCGAAGCGGCACGTGCCCCTGGCCGTCATCCCCACCACCGCCGGGACCGGCTCCGAGGCCACGCTGGTCGCGGTGATCGCTCATCCGGAGCGGCAGGTGAAGATGGAGTTCGTCTCCCACCACCTGCTGCCGGACCTGGCCGTGCTCGACCCGCGCATGACCCGCTCGCTGCCGCCCCGCATCACGGCGTCCACCGGCATGGACGCGCTGGTGCACGCCATCGAGGCGTACACCTCGATCCAGCGGAATCCCCTCAGCGACGCCTACGCCTGGGCGGCTATCGAGTTGATCCGGGACTACCTGCCCCGGGCGGTGGAGAACGGCCAGGACACCGAGGCGCGCCTCGCCATGGCCAACGCGGCGCTCATGGCCGGCGCGGCCTTCTCCAACGCGATGGTGGGGCTGGTCCATGCCATCGGCCACGCAGTAGGGGCTGTCGGCAAGGTCGCGCACGGCGATGCCATGGCCATCCTCCTGCCCCACGTCATGGAGTACAACCTCGACCTGGCGCACGAGCGGTACGGCCGGCTGCTCCTGGCCCTGGCCGGGCCGGAGCGCTACGCCGCGACCCCCGCGGACCGGCGGGGGGCCGAGGCCATCGCCGTCGTGCGGGCGTTCACCGAGCGGCTCCACCGGGCCTGCGGGCTGCCCCTGCGGCTGCGGGACGTGGGCGTGACCGAGGACATGCTGCCCGCGATCGGCCGCACGGCGATCGACGACGGCGCCCTGCTGATGAATCCCAAGGAGGCGGGGCTGGACGACGTGCTGCAGATCCTGAGGCAGGCGCTCTGATCCGGCGCGCCATGCCCGGGCGGCCATCACGCCGTCCTCCGCTGGGCGTAGGCGGTGAAGACGACGGCCGCCAGCGTGCCCATGGCGCCCCAGAGCAAGGCGTGGCCCCGCAGCGGCTGGACGGGCGGCCGCCCCTCGCCGTATGTCTCGTGCAGGCGCTTGAGGATGGCCTGTTCAAGCGGGTCACGGGTCGTGGGGTGGATGATCAGCGAGCACTCGTCGGCCCAGTAGTTCCCGTCCCCCGCCTTCATCCCGATGTACACGTCGACCCCGGCGAAGGGCACCGCGCGGTACCCGCCCCACGTGTACACGAAGGTCACCGTCTCCGGGCCGGAACCCCGGAAGTACCGGTCGACCTCCAGGGTCACCTCGGACTTCCTGAAGCCC
>QGVE01000032.1 GCA_003242675.1 Bacillota bacterium
CCGTAATGGGCTGCCAGAAGCCACCCGGGATGGAACGGCTCGCCGGCACGTGAAGGAGGAGCACGGCGTCCTCCGCACCGTGACCGCGGCGGATCACCCAGCATTCCACGCTGCTGCGGATCGGTTTGCCCGCCAACGGACCCACACCTCCCGCCAGGATCGGGAATTTTCCATGGATAAATTCCAATCCACGCTTATGCAATAATACAGGAAAACGCGTAAGAAGGGGAGGGGACGCATGATCCATGATCACTGCCCGCGCCGGTAAGGCCAATGGATTGGCTTGACACCTGCCTGCCAGAGATGGTACGTTCTACCTTGAACTCCATACCGGGTCCGATCCACTAGGGGAGCCCTTGGGGCTGAGAACAGGTCTGCCGACCTGGACCCTTAGAACCTGAACTGGGTAATACCAGCGGAGGGAAGTGGACGGCCGGCCGTAACGTCGTGACCGCGCGGTCGCCTCCACCTGTCTTCGTGGAGGCGGCCTTTCTGTTTCGATCGCCCTTCCCCGGTCGGACCCGGCGATCAAGGAAAGGGTGTGAGCGAGCATGACCCAGCCCCGTGTCCTGACGATTGCCGGCTCCGACTCGGGCGGCGGCGCCGGCATCCAGGCGGACCTGAAGACCTTCACCGCCCTCCGGACCTATGGCGCATCGGTGATCACCTGCGTCACCGCGCAGAACACCCTGGGCGTGACCGGGGTCTACCCCCTCACCGCCGACCAGGTGGCGGCGCAGCTGGATGCCGTGCTCTCCGACATCGGCACCGACGCCGCCAAGACCGGAATGCTCTACGGGGCGCCGATCATCGCGGCGGTGGCCGACCGGATCCGCCGGTACGGCGTGCGCAACCTGGTCGTCGACCCGGTGATGATCGCCAAGAGCGGCCATCCCCTCCTGCTCCCCGAGGCGCAGGCGGCGCTGCGGGAGCTGCTCCTGCCCCTGGCCCGGGTGGTGACGCCGAACCTCCCCGAGGCGGAGGCGCTGACGGGCCTCACCATCCGCACCCGCGCCGACATGGAGGCCGCAGGCCGCCGCCTCCTGCAGATGGGGGCGAAGGCGGCCGTGGTGAAGGGTGGCCACCTGCCGGGCGAGGCCGCGGCGGACCTGCTGATCGCCGCCGACGGCAGCCAGCTCTGGCTGGAGGCCGAACGGGTGGAGAGCCGGCACACCCACGGCACCGGCTGCACCTTCAGCGCCGCCATCGCCGCCGGGCTGGCCCGGGGGCTGGACCTGCCGGAGGCCGTCTCCCTGGCCAAGGCGTTCATCAGCCTGGCGATCCGCACCGCGCCGGGGATCGGCCGCGGGCGCGGCCCCACCAACCACCTGGCCTGGCTGGACCAGGGACGCCCCCAGGCCGGAGAGGAGGTGGCGCGCCGTGAGCAGCTTGCCTGAGCGGGTCCGCGCCCGGCGCCCCCTGGTCCACGCCATCACGAACTACGTGACGATGGAGTGGGTGGCCCGGGGGCTCCTGGCCGCCGGCGCCCGGCCGGTGATGGCCCGGGACGGGGAGGAGGCCCCCCTCGTCGCCGCCGCGGCGGACGCCCTCGTCCTCAACCTGGGCACCTGGAGCCCCGCCCTGCAGCGGGCGATGCTGCAGGCCGGGGAGGTGGCCGCCCGGCGCGGGATCCCGGTCGTGCTGGACCCGGTGGGAGCCGGCGGGATCGAGACCCGCACCCGGGCGGCGCGGGAGCTCCTGGAGCGGGTGCGGGTGACGGCCGTGCGGGGCAACGCCGGCGAGATCCTGGCCCTGGCCGGGGAGCCGGGGTGGGGGCGGGGCGTGGACGGGCCGGACGGGCGGCCCGGCGTGCGGGCGGAGCGGGCGGCCGTCGCCGTCGCCCGGCGCTACGGCTGCGTCGTCGCCGTCACCGGGCCGGCGGACCTGGTGACCGACGGCCGGCGCGTCCTTGCGGTGCGGGCCGGTCACCCCTGGATGGCGCAGATCCCCGGGTCGGGCTGCCTGGCGGCGGCCCTGGCGGCGGCGTGCCTGGCGGCCCGGGAGGAGGACGCTCCCGCCGCGGACGCGGTGGCGGAGGCGCTCCTCTGGGCCGGCTGGGCGGGGGAGCAGGCGGCGCAGGGGGCGTCGGGCCCCGGCAGCTTCGCCGCCGCCCTCCTCGACCGGCTGGGCGCGGCCGGCCCGCTGCCCGCGGGGCGCATCGGGCCGTCCCTCTCCGAGCGGCTCAGCCTCTACGTGCTGGTCAGCGGCACGACCCCGCCGGAGGTGGTGGACGCGGTGCTGGCGGCCGGCTGCCGGATGATTCAGTTCCGGGAGAAACAGCTGCCCCTCGCCGCCCAGGTGGAGGCCGCCGGCCGGGTGCGGGAGGCCTGCCGGCGGCACGGGGCGCTGCTGGTGATCAACGACCGGGTCGACCTCGCGCTGGCAGTCGGGGCGGACGGCGTCCACCTGGGGCAGGAGGACCTGCCGGTGGCGGCCGCCCGGCGGATCCTGGGGCCCGCCGCGATCATCGGCGCGACCTGCGAGACCGCGGGGGAGGCCCGGGCGGCCCAGGCGGCCGGGGCGAGCTACCTGGGCGCGGGGCCGGTCTACGCGACGCCGTCGAAGCCGGACGCGGGCCAGCCGTACGGGCCGGCGGTCGTCCGGCGGGTGAGCGAGGCGGCCGACCTGCCGGTGGTCGGCATCGGCGGCATCGGCCGCGGCGGGGCGGCGCCGGTCATCGCCGCGGGGGCCACAGGGGTGGCGGTGATCTCGGCCGTCCTGGGGGCGCCGGACCCGGGGGCCGCGGCCCGGGCGATTCTGGAAGAGGTTGAGCGCGCAAAGTGGGGGGAAGGCGCATGAACCGAATTGAACTGCTGACCCGGATGGCGATCCTGGTGGCCTTGGGCGTGGCTTCGTCGTACTTCTCCGCGATCCCGCTCTTCGGGGCCAAGCTCTTCCCGGCCCAGCACGCCATCAACGTGGTGGCGGGAGCTATGCTGGGCCCGGTGTACGCCGGGGTGGTCGGCCTCGGCATCGCGGTGATCCGCATCCTGCTGGGCAGCGGCACCCTGCTGGCGATCCCGGGGACGATCTGCGGCGCGGTGCTGTCCGGCCTGCTGTACCAGCGGACGCAGTCGCGCCTGGCCGCCATGGCGGGCGAGGTGATCGGGACCGGCCTCATCGGCGCGGTGGCGGCCTACCCCGTGGCGGTGCTGCTGCTGGACAACGCCCGGGCGGCGGCGGGGGGGATCGGCTTCTTCATCCCCAGCTTTGCCGCCAGCAGCGCCGCCGGGGCCCTGATCGGCGGCCAGGCCCTGGTCGTGCTGCAGCGGTTCCGGCTGGTCCCGGCGGCGCCCCGCGCGGCGGACCGGAGCCGGAGCGCCTGAGATGAAGGGCCGCTCGTCCGCCGCAAAGCAAATCAACGAATTAGTCGAAATAATCGTTACTCTCTGGAGGTGAAAGCCGCGCCCGCATCCAATTGTTGAGGAAAGGACAACGCGATCCGCCGGCAGGCGGGGAGGATGAGGAGGGGTTGAGTCCCATGACCATGCGGCACAACCTTACACTGCACACCATGCTGGAGCGGGCGCGGCGCTTCTTCCCCGACAAGGAGATCGTCTCCCGGACGGCATCGGGCATCTTCCGCTACACGTATGCCGATTACTACGAGCGCACGCGCAGGCTGGCCTCAGCCCTGACGCGGCTCGGGGTTGGGCGCGGCGACCGGGTCGGCACGCTCGCCTGGAACCACCACCGCCACCTGGAGGCGTACTTCGCCGTCCCCTGCATGGGGGCCTCGCTGCACACCGTCAACCTGCGGCTGCCCCCCGAGCACCTCGTCCATGTCATCAACCACGCGGGCGACCGCGTCCTGCTGATCGACGCTGACCTGGTGCCCCTGGTCGAGGCGGTCCAGCCCGAACTGAAGACGGTGGAGCAGTACGTCATCATGGCCGACGGCCCCCTGCCGGAGACCCGGCTGTCGCCGGTCCACAGCTACGAGGAGCTGCTGGCGTCCGCCCCGGACGACTACCGCTTCCCCGAGGACATCGACGAGTGGGCCGAGGCGGGCATCTGTTACTCGTCGGCCACCACCGGCCTGCCGAAGGGGGTCCGCTACGCCCACCGGGCGATCTACCTCCACTCGATGATGGTGTGCATGGCCGACACCGTCGGGCTGGGGGAGCGGGACGTGGTCATGCCCGTCGTCCCGATGTTCCACGTCAACGCCTGGGGGATGCCGTTCGCCGCGACGTGGATGGGCGCCAAGCAGGTGCTGCCCGGCCCGCGCCCCGACCCGCACACCCTGTGCCAGCTGATCCAGGACGAGAAGGTCACCCTGGCGGCGGGCGTGCCGACCGTCTGGATGGGCGTGCTGAAGGCGCTGGAGGAGAAGTCGTACGACTTCTCGTCGATCACCCGGATCGCCTGCGGCGGCGCGGCCCCGCCCCGGGCCCTGATTGAGGCGTATGAACTGAAGCTGGGCGTTCCGTTCTTGCACGCGTACGGCATGACTGAGGGGGCGCCGGTCACCCACGTGAGCCGGCTGAAGTCGGCCCTGGAGGGCGCGCCGGCCGGCGAGCGGTACGCGAAGAAGGCCAAGCAGGGCCTGCTCGCACCGGGGCTGGACATGAAGGTGGTGGACGCCGAAGGCCGGGAGGTGCCCTGGGACGGCCGGTCGATGGGCGAGATGGCCCTGCGCGGGCCGTGGATCGCCGACGCCTACTACGACGACGAGCGGTCGGCGGAGACGTTCCGGGACGGGTGGTACTACACGGGCGACGTGGTCACCGTGGATCCGGACGGGTACATGCAGATCGTGGACCGGGTGAAGGACCTGGTGAAGTCCGGCGGCGAGTGGATCTCGTCAGTGGACCTGGAGAACGCGATCATGGCGCACCCCAAGGTGGCCGAGGCGGCGGTGGTGGCGGTCTACCACCCGAAGTGGCAGGAGCGGCCGCTGGCCTGTGTGGTGCCGAAGCCGGGCGTGGAGCTGACCGCCGAGGAGATCAAGGCGTTCCTGAAGGGCCGGGTCGCCGACTGGTGGATCCCGGACGATGTCGTCTTCATCCCCGAGGTGCCGAAGACGAGCGTCGGCAAGTTCGACAAGAAGGTCCTGCGGGCGCGGTACTGGAACCACCTGGCCCGGCAGGGGGAGCCGGCGGACTGATGCCCGCCGGGTGCCGGCGGGGCGGGCCGCGGCGCCCGGACCGGGCGCGCGCCTGACCCGCGGCAGCCGCACCCTCGCCGCCCTCCTCCGCCTGCCCGAGTGCCGCCATCGGCCGCGCAGGGTATTCTGCCGGCGAGACGGCCAATCCGGCAGGGACACGAACCTTACAAGGCAAAAGATAAACGCAAATGTTTCCTCCGGAGGACGGCGAGCATGGAGAAGACGGCGGTCTTGCTGGTCAATCTGGGCACGCCTTCTGCCCCCGAGCCCGCGGCCGTGCGGCGCTACCTGGCCGAGTTCCTGGGCGACTGGTGGGTGATCGACAAGCCCAGGTGGCAGTGGCTGCCCATCCTGCACGGGGTCATCCTGCGCGTGCGGCCGCCCAAGGTGGCGAAGATCTACCAGAGCATCTGGCTGCCGGAGGGCTCCCCGCTCCTGCACTACTCGCGCCTGCAGCAGGCGGCCCTGCAGAAGCGGCTGGAGCCGGACGGCATCCGGGTGGCCCTGGGGATGACCTACGGCGAGCCCTCGGTGAAGTCGGCCCTGGACGAGCTGCGCCAGTGGGGCGTCCGCCGGCTGGTGGTCCTGCCGCTCTTTCCCCAGTACTCCTCGACCACCACGGCGCCGATCTGGAACAAGGTCCAGAAGGCCCTGGACGGGTGGCGGGGCATGCCCGAGCAGATCTTCATCCGGGACTTCCCCACCCACCCCAAGTACCTCGACTGCATCGCCGAGCGCATCCGCGCCTACGTCGCGGAGAAGGGCAAGCCCGACGCAGTGGTCCTCTCCTACCACGGCATCCCGCAGGCCTACGCCGAAAGCGGCGACGACTACCCGGCCCAGTGCGCGCTCACCACCGAAGCCGTCAGGGCCCGCTTCCCCGAGCTGAAGATCGTCATGGGCTACCAGTCCAAGTTCGGCAGCGACCCGTGGCTGGAGCCGGCCACCGACGACGTGCTGCGGGACCTGGCGCGCACCGGGCACAAGCGGGTGGCGATCCTGGCGCCCGGCTTTGCGGCGGACTGCATCGAGACGCTGCACGAGCTGGTGGTGGAGTGCGCGGAGGAATTCGAGAAGGCCGGCGGCGAGCAGTACGACTACCTGCCCGCGCCCAACGACCACCCGCTCTTCATCGACTGCCTGGAGGACCTGGTGCGGCAGTATATACCCTAGGTGACCCTGGCCGGGCACCCGATGCCAGGCCCGCGCTGCCGGGCGTGACGCGGCGCGCCTCCTCTGCGTCGAAAGGGTACGGCGACCGGCGCGGGCCATGCCCGGTGCGGGCCGAGGGAGGCGATGCACGTGACCATTCGGCTCACCATCTTTTCGGACTTCGTGTGACCCTTCTGCTACATCGGCGAGGGACTCGTCGCAAAGCTGAGGAAGGAGCCCGACCTCCGGCTGGAGGTCACGTGGATGCCCTTCCAGCTGAACCCGGCCACGCCGCCGGAGGGCCTTTCGCTGGCGGAGTACTTCCGGGGCCGCATGACGCCGGAGCAGCTCCAGCGGATGCACGCGGACCTGAAGGCGCGCGCCGGGGCCATGGGCCTGCCGATGGATCCGCCGCCCTTCATCTGCAACACCCGCAGGGCGCACGAGCTGGCCGAGTACGCCCGCGACCGGGGCCGGCTGGAGCGGCTGATCCTGCCGCTGTTTCAGGCCTACTTCGTCCGGGGGCAGAACCTGCACGACGAGGGGGTGCTCGGGCAGGCGGCGGAGGCCGCGGGGCTCGACCGGGAGGAGGCGCTGGCGGCGGTGCGGGAGGGGCGGTACGCGCAGCGGCTGGACGAGCACCTGGCCCTGGCCGGCCGGTACGGCATCCACAGCGTGCCCACCTTCATCGTCAACGACCGGTACAAGATCGTCGGGGCGCACCCCTACGACGTCCTGCGGGACGCCCTGCGAAGGATCGCACAGGAGGGATAAGCCACAGGGCGGGTCAGCCGGGAGGCTGCCCGCCCTTTTTCTGCCCTTTCGGGGTCTGACCGCGCGTTTCCCGCGGATATCCGCTATTTCGCAGGGATTGACCGCCTGCGGCACGAACTCTCCCCATGTATTCAAAGTTGAAAGGGGGAGTTTCGGTGCATGTGAAGCGTTGGGTGCGGCGCGGGCTGGCGGCCGCCCTGCTGGCGATCATGACCCTCACTCCCACGGCCGCGATGGCGGCTGAGCCCGATCTCGTTCCTCTGCGGTTCCTGGCCGAGGCGGCCGGGGCGACCGTGGAGTGGGACGGCGAGACCCGCACCGTCACCGTCGTGACGGAGGACGGGGTGACCGCCACGCTGCGGATCGGCGACACCGAGGCGCTGGTGGACGGGCAGCCGGTTCCCATCGGCGCCGAGGCGATCATCGTGAACGACCGGACCTGGGTGCCCCAGGCGTTCATGGACCAGCTGCTGGCCATGCCCGTCCGGTGGGACCCCGAGGCGAAGCAGGCCAGGGTTGACCCCTACATGCTGAAGGCGTTCCGCCTGGTGGACGCCCTGAAGCGCGGCGACCTCGACGCGGTGAACGCGCAGCTGAGCCCGGCCCTCCGGGAGGCCGTCCCGCAGGAGGCCTGGTTCCAGCTCGGCCAGTCCCTGGCTCCGCTGGGCGAGCTCGGCCGGCCGCGGGTGCTGGGCGCGTCCGCCACGGCGGTGCACTACAACGTGGACGTGCTCCTGCCTTTCACCGCGGCCGCGATGAAGCTGACCGTCCGCTTCGATGGGGAAGGGCTGGTGGACGACTTCCGCCTGGACAACTACGTGCCCACCGAGATCGCGGGCGATCCGCCGTACGCGGACCCGGCGGCCTTCGTGGAGGAGGAGGTCGTCGTGGGTGAGGCCCCCTGGGCCCTGCCCGGGACGCTGACGCTGCCCGCCGGCGAGGGGCCGTTCCCCGCGGTGGTGCTGATTCACGGCTCGGGCCCCCAGGACCGGGATGAGACGATCTACGCCGTGAAGCCCTTCCGCGACCTGGCCCAGGGCCTGGCCATGCACGGCATCGCGACCCTCCGCTTCGACAAGCGCACCTTCGTCCACTCGCAGAAGTTCGGCGCCAACCCGAAGTTCACGGTGCAGGAGGAGTCGGTGGAGGACGCCCTCGCGGCCGTGCGCCTGCTGGCGGCCGACGAGCGCATCGCCGCCGATCAGATCTACGTCCTGGGCCACTCCCTGGGCGGGCTCATCCTGCCGCGCATCTTCGCCCAGGATGAGGACGGCCTGATTCGGGGCGGCATCGCCATGGCGGCGGCCAACAGCCTGCTCGACACGATCCTGGCGCAGAACCGGATCATGGTCGAGACCGGCCAGCTGCCGCCCGAGCAGCTGCCGTTCATCCAGGCGCAGGTGGAGATGCTGCGCGATCCCGCCTTCGACCCGGACAACCCGCCTGAGGGCTACCTCTTGGGCATGCCCCACTACTGGCACGACCTGAAGCCGAAGGCGTCCGAGCTGCTGAAGGAGCAGACGCAGCCGGTGCTCTTCCTGCAGGGCGGGCGCGACTTCCAGGTGCCGGTCTCGGAGTTCGAGAGCTTCCAGGCCGACCTCGCCGGGCGGACGAACGTCACGTTCCGGCTCTTCCCGAAGCTGAACCACGTGTTCACCGAGGGCGAGGGCGAGATCAGCACGATGGCGGAGTACAGCGTTCCGGCCAACGTGCCGGAGTACGTGATCGAGGCCATCGCCGAGTGGATCCACTCGATGCCCGCGGCGGAATAGGGCGCAAATGCCGGCGGCCGGGGGCCAGGGCAGGACCGGCCCCGCGGCGGCCGCCGGTGAGCGCACCGCAGAGAACGGAAGGGACCAGGGCAGCCGGTGCCCTGGTCCCTTTTCCGCTGACCGGGCAGGGGCCGCGGCCTGCCACGTCCGGGCAGGGCCCGCGGAAACCGCAGCCGGCTCCGCCCATCCACGGAAACCGGTTCACTCCCGGGGCCGTCAAAGGTAAAGGCTACAGAATACCTCTTCAGGAGGGCAACCACCCACATGAAGCGGATGGCCTGGCTGTTGATCCCGGTGCTGGTGGCAGGCCTGGCCCAACCGGCCTCCGCCGCACTTCCCGATATCCCCCCGCCCAACTACGTCACGGCCCGCCACGAGGTGACGCCCATCGTCCAGGGCCTGACGCTGACCCACTTCGAGCGGCTCTACCCCCACGGCTGGGTGAACGGCTGGCTGCTGACCGCCGACCTCTCTACCCCGACCCTGGCGTCGGACGTCATCACCGCGCCCGGCGTCACCGAGCATGAGCCGCTCCTGGACATGGCCGCGCGGGCGGGCGCCGTCGCGGCCATCAACGGCGACTTCTTCGCCATGGGCGGCAGCGGCGTCGCCCTGGGCACCGTGGTGAAGAGCGGCCAGTACCTCCAGTCGCCGCAGCCTTCCTGGCCCAACGGGGTCACCGTGGGCCCGGACCGCATTGGCCGCCTGGCCACCGTGGCCCTGGAAGGCACGGTGACGACGCCCTACGGCACGCACCCCCTCACCGTGGTCAACACGCCCGTGGTGCCGGAGGGCGGCCTCGGCCTCTTCACGCCGCTCTGGACCCGGGACCGGCCGTGGGCCATGGGCGACGCCAAGGAAGGGCGTGAGGTGCTGGTCCGCGCGGGCCGGGTGGTGGCGGTGTACACCCGGGTGAGCGGCGAACCCGTGCCGCAGGACGGCTACATCCTGGTGGGCACCGGCGACGCGGCCCGGTTCCTGGACCGGCTGCAGCCCGGGGACCCCGTGGAGGTCTCCTACCGGCCGAGCCCGGCGGTCCTGTGGGCGATCGGCGGCCAGAACTATCTGGTGCGCGACGGCGCCGTCGTCGCCGGCCTGGACAACACCTCCCGCCGGCCGCGCTCCGCGGTGGGCTTCTCGGCCGACGGGCGGCGGATGTACCTCCTGACGATCGAAGGCGATTCCGCCCGCAGCGCGGGCGCCACGCTGGCGGAGGTGGCCGAGTTCATGCGGTCCTTCGGCGCGGCCAACGCCCTGGAGCTGGACGGCGGCGGCTCGGCCACCATGGTGGCCCGCCGCCCGGGCGAGGCGCTGACCGTCCTGAACCTGCCGGCCTCGGCCCAGCGGGCCGTCGCGAATGGCATCGGCCTGTTCGCGGAGAAGGGCTCCGGGCGGCCGCAGGTGCTGCGGATCGACGGCGAGGCGCGGGTCTTCTCCGGTCTTTCCCGCACCTTTGCCGTGACGGCCTTCGATGAGCAGTACGAGACGGTCTCCGCCGGGCCGGTCCAGTGGGGGCTGAAGGGCCCCGGCGTGATGGCCCCGGACGGCCGGTTCACGGCGGTCGACGCCGCCACGGGCCGGCCGCTGGCGGCCGGCTCCCGGGCGACCGTGACCGCGGCGGCCGCAGGCCTCACCGCGGAGGTGCAGGTGCGGGTGCTGGGGCCGCTGGCGCGCATCGAGCCGCAGATCTCGGGCGGCCTGGCGCTCCTGGATGAAGCCGGCCGCACCTTCACCGTGGCGGGCTACGACGCGGAGGGCTACAAGGCCCTGATCGACCCCCGCGACCTCGCGCTCGAGTACGACCCGAGCCTGGTGCGCGTGGAGCCGCAGGGCGGCGCCCTGCGCGCCGTGCCGGTCGCGCCGGGCGCCGGGTACATCACGGTCTCGGTCCAGGGGCACCGGGCCGTCATCCCCTTCGTCTCCGGGATGCGGAGCACGCCGGTTCCGGCCCTGGAGCAGCCGGGGCTGTGGACGTTTGAGCGCCACCCGGCGGAGGTGACCGGCTGGGTGGCTCCCGCCGAGGGCCGCACGGGCGGCGTGGCGGTGGCCCTGTACTACACGTTCAGCCCGGCGCAGGGGAACCGGGCCGCCTACCTGCAGGCCGTCTCGCCGGTGGCGCTCCCCGGCAGGCCGGAGCGGATCGGCCTGTGGGTGAAGGGCGACGGGCAGGGGGCCTGGCTGCGCGCGGTCCTGCAGGACGCCGCCGGCGCCAGCTACACGGTGGACCTGGCCCCCCGGGTGGACTGGCTGGGCTGGCGGTACGTGGAGGCGGCGGTGCCCAGCGGAGTCGCCTATCCGGTGAGCCTGCACCGGATCTACCCGGTCGAGACCGATGCCGCGCGGTCCTACTCGGGCATGCTGGTCTTCGCCGACCTGACCGTGAAGACATCCCTGCCGATGCCCGAGGCCCCGAAGGCCGAGCCCGCCGGACCCGACCCCATTCTGAACCCGGCGGCGCCGGCCGGCGCGGAGAGCTGGTCCTTCGCGGTGCTGGGCGCGCTGCCGCCGGCGCCGGAGGCCGCCCTGCAGGCGGCCCTGGAGGCCAGCCCCCGGTTCTTCCTGGTGGGACCGGGGCTGCGGGAACCGGTGCGGCAGATCCTGGTGCAGCTGGGGGCGGCCGCGATCCCCGTCTATGAAATGGCGCCGCCGGCGCGCTACCTCGACGCCGGCGGGGTGCGGTTCATCCTGCTCGGGACGGGACAGGGCGGCCTGCGGGCCACCGCGTTCCACCAGTGGGAGGAGCTGGACGCCCTGCTCGATCTGGCCGCCCGGGCGGAGGGCATCCGCCAGGTGGTCGTGGTGGGCGGGCTGAGCCCGCTGGGCTTCGCGGACGCCCGGGAAGGGCAGCTGCTGCAGGAGCGGCTGACCGCCTTCGAGGAGCGGTCCGGCAAGGCGGCGGCCTACCTGAGCGCCGGGGGCGGCTCCCCCAGCGTGACCCGGGCGGAGGGCATCCCCTACATCCAGGCGGGGACGCCCCAGGCCCCGGTGATCTTCACCGTCGATCCGGCGCCCGGGAACCTGTGGCTCCGGAAGGGCCGGTAGGCCTCAGAGGCCGAACTCCCAGAGGGCGTGGCTGAGGTTGCCGTAGCGGTAGCTGCGGTGCAGCTCCCGCACGGTGCGGCGGTCATCGGCCGCCCCGAGCGCGTAGAAGAGCGGGATGAAGTGCTCGTTGCCTCCCGGCGGCACCGCGAGGTGGGCCCCCGGGGCCTGTCGTTCGTAGTCGAACAGGGCCGGCAGGTCCCAGGCCTGCATGCGGTCCACCAGCCAGTCGTCGAAGGCGACGGCCCAGGCGTCGGCCTCCGGCGGATCGTCCCAGCGCATGGTGGCGAAGTTGTGGATGGTGGCGCCGCTGGCGAGGATCATGACCCCTTCGCGGCGCAGCGGGGCCAGGGCCTGGCCGATGCGGTACAGCTCCGCCGGCGCCGCCCAGGGGTTGACCGACATCTGGACGACCGGCACCGAGGCGTCGGGGTAGATCCGCTTCAGGGGGACCCACGCCCCGTGGTCGAGCCCCCGCCGCCGGTCCCAGGCGAAGGGCACGCCGGCCTCGGTGAGGAGCTCGGCGACGCGCGCGGCGACCGCCGCGTCGCCCCGGGCCGGATACTGGATGCGGTACAGCTCCGGCGGGAAGCCGCCGAAGTCGTGGATCGTCTCGTACTGCGCGACGTCGCTGATCAGCTGGGTGCGGCTCTCCCAGTGCGCGGTGAACACGACGACGGCGCGCGGCCGCTCCCGCTCGCCCAGCGACCGGAGGGCGCGGGTGTACGCGTTCTCCTCCAGCGCCAGCATCGGCGAGCCGTGCGCGGCGAAGATGGCAGGCTGCACGGACAGCCCTCCTTCCTTGCAGACCGAGGTTACTATTTGTAACAAAATATACTTCTGGTAGTTGGTGTTGTCAAGTGAACTCCTTGGGGTATAATACCAACAGGGAGGGTGATGAGCCGTGGCTGATCTCCAGCTCTGCCCGAAGTTCGAGCATGCGGTCCACATCCTGGGAAAGCGGTGGACAGGCCTGATCCTGTGGACGCTCATGAGCGGCCCGAAGCGCTTCTCGGAGATCGAGGCCATCATCCCGGTCAGCGGGCGGCTGCTCTCCGAGCGGCTGAAGGAGCTGGAGTCGGAAGGGCTCGTCACCCGGGAGGTGTTTCCCGAGGTCCCCGTGCGGGTGGTGTACTCCCTCACCCCCAAGGGGCAGGCGATGGAGCCCATCCTGGCCGCCATTCAGCAGTGGGCGGAGAACTGGGGCTGAGCCGCAACTCAAAAGGCGCGCAGGCCGGGCGGAGAGCCCGGCCTGTCTTCGTAAGGAAGCCTCCGGCTGACCGGGGCGCATTCTGCCCGGGCCGCGGCGGCCGCAGGCGGCAGGTTGCAAACAGGCGTTCGCTGCGGTATCATTTGCCTGACCACTCCTGGGCGGGGTATGGTAAGATCCAACTGTTGAGACTGCGGTGGGGGGCGTTGCACGGTGTCGAAGGACTGGCTCGTGATCCGGGGTGCGCGGCAGCACAACCTGAAGAACATCGATCTGGAGATCCCGCGGGACAAGCTGATCGTGTTCACCGGCGTCTCCGGGTCGGGGAAGTCATCCCTCGCGTTTGACACGATCTACGCGGAGGGCCAGCGGCGCTACGTCGAGTCCCTCTCGGCCTACGCGCGCCAGTTCCTGGGCCAGATGGACAAGCCCGACGTCGACTCGATCGAGGGGCTCTCGCCGGCCATCTCCATCGACCAGAAGACGACCTCGCGCAACCCGCGCTCCACCGTGGGCACGGTGACCGAGATCTACGACTACCTGCGGCTGCTTTACGCCCGCATCGGGCGGCCCCACTGCCCCAAGTGCGGTCAGCCCATCGCCCAGCAGACGATCGACCAGATGGTCGACACCCTGATGCAGATGCCGGAAGGCACCCGCATCCAGGTGCTGGCGCCCCTGGTGCGGGGCCGCAAGGGCGAGCACCAGAAGGTGTTCGAGCAGATCCGCCGCGGCGGCTACGTGCGCATGCGGGTCGACGGCGAGGTGATGGACGTCGCCGGCGAGCCGCCCCGGCTGGACAAGAACCGGAAGCACACGATTGAGGTGGTGGTGGACCGGCTGGTGATCCGGCCGGACATCCAGCGGCGGCTGGCCGACTCGCTGGAGACCGCCGCCGGCCTGTCCGGCGGCCTCGTCACGATCGACGTGGTCGGCGGAGAGGAACTGCTCTTCAGCCAGAACTTCGCCTGCCCGGACTGCGGCGTCTCCATCGACGAGCCGCAGCCGCGCAACTTCTCCTTCAACTCCCCGTTCGGCGCCTGCCCGGCGTGCACGGGGCTGGGGTTCCTGACGGAGTTCGACCCGGACCTCGTCCTCGACCCCACGCGGTCCCTGGACGACGGGGCCCTGATTCCGTGGGCCCATTCCACCCACCACCACTGGTTCCTGCACCAGGTGGACGCGGTCTGCCGGCAGCTGGGCATCCGCAAGGACGTGCCCCTGAACCAGCAGGACCCGCGGTTCCAGGAGATCCTGCTCTACGGCCTGCCCGACCAGAAGATCCGCTTCCAGTACGAAAACATGTATGGGCAGCGCAAGTGGTACGAGGTGACCTTCGAGGGCGCGATCCGGCAGCTGGAGCGGATGCACCGGGAGACCAGCAGCGAGGCGGTGCGGGAGCACCTGGCCGAGTACATGACCAGCCGGCCCTGCCCGGCGTGCGGCGGCGCGCGCCTGAAGCCGGAGTCCCTCGCGGTGAAGGTGGGCGGGCTCTCGATCGCCGAGCTCACCGCGATGGACGTCGTCCAGATGCGCAACTTCCTGAACAACCTGGACCTGACGGAGAAGGAGCGGGCCATCGGCGCGCAGATCCTCAAGGAGATCGACGCGCGGCTGGGCTTCCTGATCGACGTCGGCCTGGACTACCTGACCCTCAACCGCGCGGCCGGGACGCTCTCCGGCGGCGAGGCGCAGCGGATCCGGCTGGCCACCCAGATCGGCTCGCACCTGGTCGGCGTGCTCTACATCCTGGACGAACCCTCCATCGGCCTGCACCAGCGGGACAACGCCAAGCTGATCGAGACGCTGAAGCACCTGCGCGACCAGGGCAACACGCTGATCGTCGTCGAGCACGACGAGGACACCATCCGGGCGGCCGACTGGGTGGTGGACATCGGCCCCGGCGCGGGGGAGCACGGCGGCCGCATCGTCGCCGCGGGCCCGGTGGAGAAGATCCTGAACACCCCCGAGTCGATCACCGGCGCCTACCTCTCCGGCCGGCGCCAGATCCCGATCCCGGAGCGGCGCCGCCAGCCCAACGGCAAGTGGCTGGTCGTGCACGGCGCCGCGGAGCACAACCTGAAGGACATCACGGTGCGCATCCCCCTGGGCACGTTCACGGTCGTCACCGGGGTCTCGGGCTCGGGCAAGTCGACCCTGGTCAACGAGATCATCTACAAGCGGCTGGCGGCCGACCTGAACGGCGCGCGCACCAAGCCGGGGAAGCACCGGGCGATCGAGGGGCTGGAGCACCTGGACAAGGTGATCGAGATCGACCAGTCGCCCATCGGCCGCACGCCCCGGTCCAACCCGGCCACCTACACCGGCGTCTTCGACCTGATCCGCGAGCTGATGGCGCAGACGCCGGAGGCGCGGATGCGGGGCTACAAGGCCGGCCGCTTCTCCTTCAACGTGCGGGGCGGCCGCTGCGAGGCGTGCAAGGGCGACGGCATCATCAAGATCGAGATGCACTTCCTGCCCGACGTCTACGTGCCCTGCGAGGTCTGCAAGGGCGCGCGGTACAATCGGGAGACCCTGGAGGTGCACTACAAGGGGAAGAACATCGCCGACATCCTGAACATGACGGTGGACGAGGCGGTGGAGTTCTTCCGGCCCCTGCCGCGCATCTACCGCAAGATGCAGACCCTGCAGGACGTGGGGCTGGGCTACATCAGGCTCGGCCAGCCCGCGACGACCCTCTCCGGCGGCGAGGCCCAGCGGGTGAAGCTGGCGGCCGAGCTCTCCCGGCGCGCGACCGGCCGCACGATCTACATCCTGGATGAGCCGACCACGGGCCTGCACACCGCGGACGTGCACCGGCTGCTGGACGTGCTGCAGCGGCTGGTGGACGCCGGCAACACGGTGCTGGTCATCGAGCACAACCTCGACGTCATCAAGCAGGCCGACTGGATCATCGACCTGGGGCCCGAGGGCGGCGAGCGGGGCGGGCGCGTCGTTGCGGAGGGCACGCCGGAGGAGGTCTGCGAGAACCCCAACAGCTACACCGGCTATTTCCTCAAGCGGCACATGGAGCGGCAGCGGGCGGCCCAACCCCTGCAGGCAGCGGCGGGGACCGACTGACTGACAGGCCGGCAGGTGGGGCCGGGCCGCACCTCGAACTGATGGAGGAGCCGAACGAGGCGGCAGACAGGAGAGAGGACTGGTGAATCACTCCAGCAGGTGCCAGTACTGCGGAGCGGCCGTCTCGCCGACCGCCAACTACTGCGACAGCTGCGGTACCCCCCTGCGGACGCCGCCCCTGGCGCACCTCCGCCGGCGCGGCCGGAGCGCCGGGCGGGTGGCCACCTGGGTCTTTGCGCTGGTGCTCGTCGTCTGCTTCGGGACGGGGGTGCTGGGGGGGTTCCGCGCCCACTCAGGCCGCTGGCCCTGGAGCCCGCCCGCGGCCGCCCAAGCGGCGCCGGCCGGCCCGTCCGGCGGGGAAGGGGCGGAGCCCGGGCCCGCACCGCGCGAATCACCGGCGGTGTCGCCTGAGCGGGTCCTGCGCGCCACCGTGACCATCCACGTCCGGGGCACGCAGGGCAGCCGGGTGGGCACCGGCTTCCTGATCGACACCGGGGGCCACGTGGTGACCAACGCGCACGTGGTGGACGGCTACCGGGAGTGCGTGACCGTCATCGACGACAACGGCACGACGCACCAGGGCAGCGTGGCCGGCTTCGACCGCAACCGGGACGTCGCCCTGATCGCCGTGCCGACCCTTGCCCGATGGCCCGACGCCCTGCCGCTCTCCGACCGGCGGGTGGCGGCGGGGGCCCCCGTGTACGCCTGGGGGAGCGCCCCGGGCCGCGCGGGGAAGGCCGTGGTGCCCGCCGAGGTGGTCGAGACCGGCCAGAGCCGGCGCATCGAGGGGCGCTACTACGCCGACCTGGTGGTGTTCCGCGGGGCGGAGGTGACCCACGGCGCCAGCGGCGGGCCGCTCCTGGACGCGGAGACCGGCGAGGTGGTCGGGATCGTCACCGCCGGGTCGGACAGCGGCCTGGGCTACGCCCTTCCCATCGCCGGGGAGGTCGCCCGGCTCCTCGCGCGCTGGATCGAGCAGCCCCTGCCCTCCACCTGCGAGGCGGTCCCCGCGGGGGACGCGACGCCGCTGGTGCTGGCGGCGGTGGTCCCGCTGTCGGGGGCGCACGGCGCCTGGGGCCTCGACCTGGCCAGCGGCGTGGAGCTGGCCTTGCGGGACATGGAGGCGGACCTGCTGCGGGTCGGCTACCAGGTGTCGCTGGCCCGCTACGACGACCAGGGGCGGCCCGAGGTGGCCGCGGAGCACGCGGAGAGCCTCGCCTATGACCCGGGCGTGATCGGGGCGGTGGGCAGCTTCACCAGCGAGGCGACGCTGGCCCTGGCGGAAGGGCTGCGGGAGAGCGGGCTCGTACTGGTCGCGCCCACGGCCCGGTCGGAGGAGCTCACGCAGCAGGGCTGGCCCCACGTGAACCGGCTGATCGCCCACCAGGCCCGGCTGGAGTCGGCCGCGGCGGCCTTTGCCAGGGCCCGGCTGGGCGTCCGCTCCGTCCTGCTGCTGCTGGACGGGAGCGAGGAGGCGGAGCGGCGCGCGACGACCTTCACGACGGCGGCGGAGATCATGGGCCTTCCGGTGGCCGGGCGGGTGCTGGTGCCGCAGGAGATGAACGGCTCCGCCCTGGCCGCCGCCGTGCGGGCCTACGCGCCCGAGGCGATCTTCTACGCCGGCAGCGGCGAGAAGGGCTTCGCGGCCGTCAAGGCCCTGCGGGAGGCCGGCCTGGACCTGCCGGTCATCGGCGGCGTGGAACTCTACCACCCGTCGTTCGAGACGACGGCCGGCACCGGCTGGCGGAACATCTACTTCACCCACTTCACGCAGGGCAGCGACCCCCGGTTCATGCGCCACTTCGAGGCCATTCTGGGCAAGCCGACCCGCGGGTACGGCATGTTCGGGTACGACGCCGCCCGCGCGATCTTGGAGGCCCTGGTGAGCTACGGCGAGGAGCACCCCGGCCGGGTGCCGGACCGGGCCGAGCTGGCCGCCCGGGTCCGGGCGACGCGGGGGCTGAAGGGCTGGTCCACGCAGGTCAGCTTCGACCCGGCCACCGGCGAGAACCAGGCGGCGCGCGTGTACATCTTCGAGTGGGTGGACGGGCGGTATTCGCTGGTGCGTTAGCAGGGAAAAGACCCGAGCGCGGAGAACTAAGAAGAGTCTTTCACCGCGCCGGGTCTTTTCGATTTCGGAAAATATACAGATCATACTCATATTCCGGTGCCGGGGGGTGACGGCCATCGTGGAGTTGGAGCCCGTGCTGGACGCGGAGCTGGAGCTAATCGCGCGCTGCCAGGCGGGAGACGGGCAAGCGTTCGAGGCGCTGTTCCACTTCTATCGCGATGACGTGTTCCGCTTCGCCTACCTGGTGGTACGGGACGCGACCCTGGCCCAGGACGTGGTGCAGGAGACCTTTCTGAAGGTCTTCCGCTCGATCGCCAACTTTCAGTTCCGATCGAGCTTCAAGTCCTGGCTCTACCGGGTTGCCGTGAATGAGGCGATCACCCTCCTCCGCCGGCGCCGGATCCGGGAGGAGCTGGACCCGACGCCCGGCGCCGTCCAGGAGCACCAGCGGGATCGGGTGGAGCGCGCCTGGCAGCCGGAGGAGGCGGTGCTGGACAGCGAGGAGCGGAAGCTGCTGCACGTCGCCATCGGCCGTCTGGACCCCGTCCACCGCACCGTGATCGTCCTGAAGTACTTCCACGACTTCTCCGACACCGAGATCGCGGCGGTGATCGGCTGCCCGCCCGGGACGGTGAAGTCGCGGCTCCACCGCGCCCGGGAGCTCCTGCGCCGCGACATGGCGCGCCAGATGGGCCGGCCAGACCTCATCGCCCTGTCCTACACCCGGCTGTCGGCCAGGACGCCGCTCGTGCCCTGCGAGGAGTGAGACCATGCGCCTCGACGAACGGAGGATCCGGCAGTATCTCCGCTCGGAGGCGGCGCGCGTCGCACCGCCGCCGGACCTGTGGGACCGCATCGAGCGCGAGCTCATGCGCGACCGGCTGCAGCAGGAGCGCCGGGCCGCGCGCCGCGGCCTGCCGGGCCTCCAGCGCCTGGCGGCTGCCGCCCTGGTGGCGGTCGTGCTCGGCTCGCTGGTCGCGCCGCAGGGCCCGGCCGCGCACCGGCTCGCCTTCGCGCCGGGGCGCTGGTCGGGCATCCACCGGATCTGGGTCGCGGCCCTGGCCCCGGCTTCCTGGTCGGAGGCCGGCCGGCCGGCGGTGACGGACCTGCGCTGGTCCTCCCAGGAGATCACGCTGCTGCGCTGAGGTCGATGCCGATGCCCCGCTCAGGCGGGGCCTTTTCCATGGCCGCAGATGGTAGACTAAAGAGGGGAGGTGAAGGCGGTTGGGCCTGGAGGAGCAGATCAAGCTGCTGCCGGACCGGCCGGGCTGCTACCTGTTCAAGGATGCGTCCGGCCGGATCATCTACGTGGGGAAGGCCCGCAGCCTGAAGAACCGGGTGCGCCAGTACTTCCAGTCGTCCCGCTACCTGACGGCGAAGGTGCTCGCGATGGTCAACCAGATCGCGGAAATCGAGCACATCGTGACCGACACGGAAACCGAGGCGCTGGTGCTGGAGTCAAACCTGATAAAGAAGCACAAGCCCAAGTACAACATCCGGCTGCGGGACGACAAGCACTATCCCTACCTGCGCCTGACCCTGAACGAGGAGTGGCCCCGCCTCCTGGTGGCCCGCTCCATGAAGAAGGACGGCTCCCGCTACTTCGGCCCCTACACCAGCAGCCAGGCCATGTGGGAGACGATGAAGCTCGCCCGCCGGCTGTTTCCCCTGCGCACGTGCAGCGACCCGTCCCGGTATCCCCGGGGCTGCCTGCAGTTCCACATCGGCCGCTGCCTGGGGCCGTGCCTGCCCGACTTCGACCGGCACGCGGACTACGCCGAGGCCGTGCGCGACCTGCAGGCGTTCCTGGAGGGGCGCACCCAGGAGGTGGTCGAGCGGCTGCGCGCCCGCATGGAGCAGGCGGCGGAGCGGCTGGAGTTCGAGCGGGCGGCCGAGCTGCGCGACCAGATCCGGGCGATCGAGAAGGTGACCGAGAAGCAGAAGATCATCGTCCACACGATGGTCGACCTGGACGCGATCGCCTACGCCCGGCTGTACGACGAGGCCGCCGTGCAGGTCTTCTTCGTCCGGCAGGGGAAGCTGGTGGGGCGGGACCAGTTCCTGATGTCCGGCGCCGACGACATGACCGGGGGCGAGATCCTCGCCGCCTTCATCCAGCAGCACTACAGCCAGACGGACTTCGTGCCCAAGGAGATCCTGGTCAGCGAGGAGATCCCCGACGCGGACGTCATCGCCGAGTGGCTCTCCGCCAAGCGGGGCTCCCGGGTCGTGCTGCGCTGCCCGAAGCGGGGAGAGAAGCGCGCGCTGGTGGAGATGGTCGCGGAGAACGCGCAGGAGGCGGTGGCCGAGCGGAAGCAGCAGCGGGAGCTGGAGCTGGCCGCGACCGAGGGCGCGCTGCGGGAGCTCCAGGAGTACCTGAACCTCCCGCGGCTGCCCCACCGCATCGAGTGCTTCGACGTCTCGCACGTGCAGGGGGCCCAGGTCGTTGCCGCCATGGTGGTCTTCGAGGGCGGCAAGCCCAAGAAGGCGGACTACCGGCGGTTCAAGATGAAGGTGGACCAGAACAACGACTTCGCCAACATCGCCGAGGCGGTGGGCCGCCGGTTCCGGCGGGGGCTCGCCGAGCGGGCCGCGCGGGCCGGGGCGCAGGCGGGCGACTCGCCGGAGGCCCGGGTCGCCGAGGGCGGGGAGGCGTACGGCGGCAAGTTTGCCGACTTCCCCGACCTCGTGATCATCGACGGCGGCAAGGGGCAGCTGGCCTACGCCCGGGCCGTCATGCGGGAGCTGGGGGTCGACCACATCCCCACCTTCGGGCTCGCGGAGGAGCACGAGCTGCTCTGCGCGGAGGACCGGCCGGGGTGGATCGAGCTCCCCCGGGGGTCGCAGGCCCTGTTCCTGCTCCAGCGGATCCGGGACGAGGCGCACCGCTTCGCCATCACCTATCACCGGAAGCTGCACCGCAAGGCCGCGACCCACAGCCGGCTCGACGACGTGCCTGGCATCGGGCCCAAGCGGAAGAAGGCGCTCCTGCAGCACTTCGGCTCGCTGAAGGCCATCCGGGAGGCCTCGGTGGAGGAGATCGCGCAGGTTCCCGGGCTGAACCGGGAGCTGGCGGAGCGGGTGAAGGAGGTCCTGGGCGGGCTCATGCACTAAGCCGGGAAGCCGGGCCTGCATCGGGTTCTGCATTATTAACACATATAACTAGTGAAAGGGTTTGGATGCCGATGAACAAGCGCTGGGTTGCGATGGTCCTGTTCGCTTCCGTCCTGCTGGCCGGATGCGGCGGCGCCGCCTCCGGCCCGACCCCGGCCGGTTCGGCGCCCCCCGCCGCGGATCCGGCCGATCCCGGCGCCCGGGATACCGGGTCGGAAACCGAGGGGCCGGGCGGCCAGGCGGGCACGGCGGATCCCGGCGACCCGGGCGGGGCCCCCGGCGGGGAGGGCGCGGCGGACCCGGCCGGCGGCGAGGGCGGCCCTGCGC
>QGVE01000002.1 GCA_003242675.1 Bacillota bacterium
GCAGGGGTACCGGTGCGAGCGGGGCGCGGCGGTCGAGGCGGCCCGTGCGGTGTACAAGCAGTAGTCCGGAATGCAACGACGAAGCGGCTCTCCGGTTCTGCCGGGGAGCCGCTTTTGGGTTGTGGGTAGTGGGCAGTGGGTAGTGGGTAGTGGGTAGTGGGTAGTGGGTAGTGGGTAGTGGGTCGTGAGTCGTGGGTTGTGAGTGGTGGGTGGTGGGTCGTGGGGTGTGGGTGGTGAGAGGAGCCGTGGGCGGTTCGGGCGCGTGTTAGATCAGCTCAATCTGCAGGGCCCGCTGCAGCCGGAGGGAATCCTGCGTGGCCGCCGTGAGGGCGTGCAGGGCGTCCCGGAAGACCTCACCGGCCGGCGTGAACGCGAACCGGGCCTCCCCGACGGCGGGGCGGCCGGCGACGACGGCCCGGTGCCAGCGGGTGACCGGCGGCAGGGGCGGCAGGTCGGGCAGGAGGACCGGGGCGCCGGATCCGCCCATCTCCGGCGTCCGGATCCCACGGACGCCGTCCGGGGCGAAGCGGAGCGCGGCGAAAAAGCACTCGAACCACCCGCGCTCCAGGCCCGGTGTGGACCGGAAGCCGACGGGGGGCGGGAACTGGCGGAGGACGATCCGGATGCCGCTTGGGGTGAGCGAGACGCGGGCTGTGTCGGACCGGGCGACGTCGGTCTCCCCGTGCCCGCCGAAGAGGGCGCCCAGGGCCGCACCGCCGGGGGAGTGGAACGCGAGCGTGGGGACCGGGTGGGCCGCCAGGCGCGCGGCGGCGCGCTCCACCTCGCGCTGGAGGGCGCCGGCCCGCACGGGCTGGAGCGCCACCGTCTCCACGGAACCCAGCCGCATCAGGAGCGGAAACTGCTCGGCGCCGGTGAACTCGATCGCGTCCTGCAGCAGCTGCAGGTGGGCCAGGGGGATCAGATGTTCCGTCCCTCCGGGCACATAAAGCCGCACTTTGTCAAACACACGATTCCCTCCCCTCGCTGGGGCGCGCACCGCCAAGCATAAGGGCGGTGAATACCCAGGAAATCCCGTTTGGGCGGCCGGGCGCCGCGCTGCGTCGCCAACGCCTTAAGGGACAAGGCTTGTGCAGAGTAGAACAAATAGAAAGGTCAAGCATAAGCATTTCTTATAACCGTGATTGCTCTTGGCAATATTCTTTCGGAACGTTGACAGTACTTTGTACGCAGGACTACAATGAGTTTCGTCTAGGGGCTTGTGGTACGTTCGAACTAGCACGTATGGTGCAAAGAGGCATGGTACAGTATGAATGGGACGGGGCATCCTGACAAGAGCAAGTGGGGGAAGGAGCGTACCGGGGTATGCGAGAGTTTGTGAGGCGCAACCACTTCCTGCTCCGGCGGCTGCATTCGCTCGCCGGCGTCGTGCCCGTGGGCCTCTTCCTGGTGTTCCACCTGTTCGAGAACTCGAAGGCCATGTACGGGCCCGAGGCGTACAACGAGGTCGTGCTGTCCATCAACTCGATGCCGTTTCTCCTGTTCATCGAGATCTTTGGCATTTTCCTGCCGCTTTATTTTCATGCCATTTACGGGATCTACATCGCGGCCGACGCGCGGCACAACGTCGCCCAGTACAGCTACGGCCGCAACTGGGCCTTCTTCTTTCAGCGCATCACCGGCCTCGTGACGCTGTTCTTCGTAACGTACCACATCTGGCACTTCCGGGTCCAGAAGGCCCTGGGCGCCTACGCCGCGAACCCTGAGCTGCCGGGCCTGCCCAGCTACAACATCGTCGCCGAGGCCTTCGCGAACCCCGTCACGAAGGTGGTGTACGGCATCGGCATCGTGGCCGCGGCGTACCACTTCGCCAACGGCCTCTACACCTTCCTCATCACCTGGGGGATCACCATCGGCCCCCGCAGCCAGCGGGTCTCCAGCCTGGTCACGAACCTGCTGTTCGTCCTCATCTCGGCGATGGGCCTCACCGCCCTGTTCGCATTCCGCTTGTAGGAGGGAACGGTCGTGCGACGCAACCTGATTGTCGTTGGCGGCGGCCTGGCCGGACTGATGGCGACCATCAAGGCGGCTGAGGCCGGGTTCCACGTCGACCTGATCTCCCTGGTCCCCGTCAAGCGTTCCCACTCTGTATGCGCGCAGGGTGGCATCAACGGCGCGGTCAACACCAAGGGCGAGGGCGACTCCCCCTGGATCCACTTCGACGACACCATCTACGGCGGCGACTTCCTGGCCGACCAGCCGCCGGTCAAGGCGATGTGCGAGGCGGCGCCGGGCATCATCTACCTCTTCGACCGGATGGGCGTGCCCTTCAACCGCACGCCGGAGGGGCTGATCGACTTCCGGCGCTTCGGCGGCACCTTGTACCACCGGACGGCCTTCGCCGGCGGCTCCACCGGGCAGCAGCTGCTCTACGCCCTGGACGAGCAGGTCCGCCGTCACGAGGTGGACGGCAGGGTCACCAAGTGGGAGGGCTGGGACTTCACCGGGCTCGTCCTGCACGAGGGCCGGGTGGTCGGCTGCACGGCGCAGAACCTGCGGACGATGGAGTTCCGCGCGTTCAAGGCCGACGCGGTGATCATGGCCACCGGCGGCATCGGCATGATCTTCGGCAAGTCCACCAACTCGGTGATCAACACGGGCTCCGCGGCCGCGATCGTCTACCAGCAGGGCGCCTGGTATGCCAACGGCGAGATGATCCAGGTGCACCCCACCGCCATCCCCGGGGACGACAAGCTGCGGCTCATGTCCGAGTCCATCCGGGGCGAGGGCGGCCGGATCTGGACCTACAAGGACGGGAAGCCCTGGTACTTCCTCGAGGAGAAGTACCCGAAGTACGGCAACCTCGTCCCGCGCGACATCGCCACGCGCGAGATCTTCGACGTCTGTGTCAACCAGAAGCTGGGCATCGACGGCAAGAACATGGTCTACCTGGACATCAGCCACATCCCGGCTGACGTCCTGCGCCGGCGCATCGGCAACCTGATCGACATGTACATCAAGTTCGTCGGCGAGGACCCGACCAAGGTGCCGATGAAGATCTTCCCCGGGGTCCACTACAGCATGGGCGGCCTCTGGGCGGGCTACGAGAAGAAGGCCAACAACGACATGGACACCTCGAGCCCGAAGAGCTTCATGACCAACATCCCCGGGCTCTACGCCGCCGGCGAGGCTTCCCACCAGCACCACGGCGCCAACCGGCTCGGCGCGAACTCGCTGGTCTCCTGCGTCTTCGACGGCATGGTCACCGGCCCGGCGGCGGTGAAGTACATCCTGGGCCTGGACACCACCCCGGCCGAGGAGCTGC
Organism: Bacillota bacterium; assembly: GCA_003242675.1. The sequence continues at coordinate 3,284 of QGVE01000002.1, forward strand.
CCGAGTCCATCTTCGAGGCCGCGGTGCGGGAGGCCGAGGCCAAGTACCAGCGCATCCTGCGCATGGACGGTCCCGAGAACCCCTACGTGCTGGCCGACGAGCTGGGCAAGGTCATGACCGAAAACGTCACCGTGGTGCGGTACAACGACAAGCTCCGGGAGACGCTCGAGAAGATCCACGAGCTGAAGGAGCGGTACTGGCGGATCGGCGTGCCCGACACGGGCAGCTACTCCAACCAGCCCGCGGTGTTCACCCGGTGGCTCCACGGCATGCTCGTGCTGGCCGAGGTCATCACCAAGGGCGCCCTCGCCCGCGACGAGTCGCGCGGGGCGCACTACAAGCCGGAGTTCCCGGAGCGGGACGACGTGAACTGGCTGAAGACGACCATCGCCCGGCACACCGAGGACGGGCCGGAGCTGTTCTACCGCCCGGTGGACATCACCCACATCCAGCCCCGCAAGCGGGACTACAGCAAGAAGTAAGGGGGTACGGGAACCGTGTCCGGACAGAAGTTCATCGAGCTCCGCATCCGGCGGCAGGAGTCGCCCGACAAGCCCTTCTACTGGGAGGAGTTCCGGATCCCGTACCGCCCCGGCATGAACGTGATCGCCTGCCTGATGGAGATCCAGCGCAACCCGATCAACGCCGAGGGCAAGCGCACCACGCCGGTGGTCTGGGACTCCAACTGCCTGGAGGAGGTCTGCGGCGCCTGCTCCATGGTGATCAACGGCAAGGCCCGGCAGGCCTGCTCGGCCCTGGTCGACAAGCTGAAGCAGCCGATCGTCCTGGAGCCCCTGAAGTCGTTCCCGCTGGTGCGCGACCTCATGGTCGACCGCTCCCGCATGTTCGAGGCCCTGAAGCGGGTGAAGGCGTGGATCCCCATCGACGGCACCCACGACCTCGGGCCCGGGCCGCGCCAGTCCCCCGCCGACCAGGAGTGGATGTATAAGCTTTCGGAGTGCATGACCTGCGGCTGCTGCATGGAGGCGTGCCCCAACTACAACGAGAAGACCGATTTCATCGGTCCGGCGCCCATCTCGCAGGTCCGGCTCTTCAACGCCCACCCCACCGGCAAGCTGAACGCGCACGAGCGGCTGGAGGCCCTGATGGGGCCGGGCGGCGTGATGGAGTGCGGCAGCGCCCAGAACTGTGTGCGGGCGTGCCCGAAGGGGATCCCGCTCACCACCTCGATCGCCGACATCCAGCGGCAGGTCACCCTGTACGCCCTGAAGAAGGCGTTCGGCCAGTAAAGATGGAAGGCGGGTTCGTCGGCCCCGGAAGGGGCGGCGAACCCGCCTCGCGTTTGTTCTGTTCTATTGTGCCATGACGAGGCTGCTCCAGTTGAGGTAGAGCAGGGGCAGGTTCCACGGCAGCGTGGCGATGAGCACCAGCCCGAGCGCCCGGCCCCAGGAAAGGCCCGAGAGGCGGCGCACGCCGGCCGTCTGGGCCGCGACCCGCCAGACGAGGAAGGGCACGGAGGCCCAGAGGACGAGCCAGTCCCGCTGACGGAGGTAGGGCACGAAGGTGACGATGTCCTCCACGAGGAACAGGGTCCAGATGAGCCCCGTGTACTTGGCCGCCTCCTGGAGCTGGATCTTCCAGCCGAAGAGGCGGGCGCTCCAGAAGAGCAGCACCGCCTGGACGGCGAACAGGGTGAGGAGCAGGTGGAGGAGGATGAGCAGCAGCGCGCCGGCCGGCACCGACGGCACGGCCGAACGGGTGGACGGGTGGTAGAGCAGCATGACGCTCTCGACCGTGAAGACCGACAGCAGGATCCAGAGATACGCGTAGCGCATCTCCGTCTGCGCCTGGGCGTAGGTGTCCGCCGGCCTGAGCAGCATGCCGCGGATCCAATCAGGCAAGGCCAAGGTCAACCCTCTCCTTGATCTCAGTCGTACGGCAGCGGCTCCCGCCGGGCCGCTACGCTCTGGACCAGGCCGATGGCGGTCATGTTGGCCACCAGGGCGGTGGGCCCGTAGCTGACGAAGGGCAGCGGGATGCCGGTCACCGGCATCAGCCCCATTGTCATCCCGACGTTCTCCACCACGTGGGCCCCGAAGAGCCCGGCCACACCGATGACCAGCAGGGCGCCGTAGCGGTCGTTGGCGGAGAACGCGATGATGGCCAGCCGCAGGAACAGGAGCGCATAGAGGCCCAGCAGCACGGCGCCGCCGACGAACCCCCACTCCTCGATCAGCGCGGCGAAGGCGAAGTCGGTGTGGGGAAAGGGGAGCCAGCCGTTCTGCTGGTACTGCCCCTGCTTGTAGCCCTTACCCCACAGGCCGCCGCTGGCGATCGCCATCTTGGACTGCAGGACCTGCCACCCCGCGCCCTGGGGGTCCTTCTCCGGGAAGAGGAAGGCGTCGATCCGGTCCCACTGGCCCGGGTTGATGTTGAGGGGGAACACGGTCCCGTACGTGTAGTGGCTCCAGACGGAGCCAACGACGAACGCGGCCAGGAGGATCCCCGCGGCCAGGAGCTTCCGGGCCGGAAACCCGCGGCCGTAGACCATGACGACGGCGATGGCGGCGAAGACCAGGGCGGTGCCCAGGTCCTTCTGGAGGACCACGGCGCCGAGGACCGGCAGCACGTGGAGAACCGGCGGGACCACGTGCCACCAGGACTCCAGCCGCTCCATGTTGTCCAGCTGGTGGGCCAGGGTGATGATCAGGAGCACCTTGCCCAACTCCGAGGGCTGGACCATGATCACGCCCAGGTCCAGCCAGTTCTTGTTGCCCATGACCTCGACGCCGAAGGCGACGACGGCCAGAAGCATGGCCACGTTGAAGCCGTAGATCCACCGGTGGAGGGCGCGCAGCTCGTTGTAGTCGAGGAGGAGCATGATCACCCAGGTGAAGATGCCCATGACGAGGGCGGCCGCCTGCTTGATCAGGTCCGCCTTGACCTCGTAGCTCGGCGCGGCGCTGGAGATCACGACGAAGCCGATGGCGGTGATGACCAGGACGACGGCGAACAGCGGCCAATCGATCATTCTCCAGAAGCGGCCGTGCCAGTACAGCGCGAACACCCCCTCCAGCCCTATACCATTCGGTTGGACCGCACCGAACCCCTCTCGGTTTCGTGCCCGGCGCCCGGGCACAAAATGGGAGGGGAGGCCGGGCTCCCCTCCCATAAAAAGTGCCACCCGCAGGTGGCACTCTGGTCCGCGAGTGTTTAGCGCCGCACCTTCTTCGGCAGGCCCAGGTTGGCCCGGCCGCCCTCCCGCGGGCGCGCCTCGTTGACGGTCAGCGGGCGGCCTGCCCATTCTGCCCCGTTCAGGGCATCGATCACCACTTGCGCTGCCTCGTCGGGCACTTCCACGAAGCCGAACCCGCGGCTGCGGCCGGTTTCGCGATCCGTGACGATGCGAGCGGAGATGACCTCGCAGTACTGCGACACCGCGTTGCGCAGGTCGTCGCTCGTGGCTGCCCAAGGCAGGTTCCCAAAATAGAGGGTCTTGGCCATCTGATCTCGTACTCCCGTCTCTATGATTTTCCTTCTCGCAGCCGATGCCCTGGGGCAACGTCGCGATGTTTTCTTCAGTTTACACGCACGGCGGGTGGCCGTGCAAGAGGGTTTGACCGCGTGAGGCCCGTCAGGTAAAGTGAAATCACCCGAACAGGAGGGTGACCCGCGGTGCCGAGGCTGATCGCTGCGCTTCTCGGACTTCTGATCCTCGCCGGCTGTTCCGCTTCGCCGCTTACGCCCGGGGACGGCCCCGCCGGCAGCGCCCCTCCAGGGGCGGGCGCCGCAGAGCCGCCCGCGGTGGAGGTGACCCCGGCGGCGTATGACCTGGTCATCGCCGGCGGCACCATCGTCGACGGCTCCGGCGCGCCCGGCTTCCGGGGCGACGTGGCCATCCGCGGCGACCGCATCGTCGCCGTGGGCGACCTCGGCCGGTTCGTGGCGGACCGGGTCATCGACGCCGCCGGGCTGGTGGTGGCGCCCGGGTTCATCAATCCCCACTCGCACACCCACGACGACCTGCTCAACCCGTTCGTCGAGCGGGACGCCAAGGCCTCCCTGATGCAGGGCATCACGACGGAGATCGGCGGCGTCGACGGCCGGTCGCCGGTGGACGTGGGCGCGTTCCTCGCGCAGTTGGCGGAGGAGGGCACGGGTGTCAACTACGGCATGTACCTGGGGCAGGGGTCCGTGCGCGCGCACGTGATGGGGTGGGCCCGGGGGCCGGCCAGCGAGGCGCAACTGGCGGAGATGAAGCGGCTCGTGCGCGCGGGCATGGAGGACGGCGCCTTCGGCCTGTCCACCGGGCTGGAGTACCAGCCGGGGGCGTTCGCCGGGACCGATGAGCTGGTGGAGTTGGTGCGGGAGATCGCACCATACGGCGGCATTTACGCCACCCACCTGCGCAGCGAGGGTGAGGCGGTGGTGGAGGCCGTGCAGGAAGCGCTGGAGATCGGCCGGCGGGCGGGCGTTCCCGTGAACCTGTCCCACCTGAAGATCGTGCACTACCGCAACTGGGAGAAGGAGGACGCGGTCGTCCGCCTGATCGAGGAGGCCCGGGCGGCCGGCCAGCGGGTCTTCGCCGACGTCTACCCCTACCGGGCGCCGGACTACGCGGTCAACCGGCCGCTGGCGGAGTGGGCCGCCGCCCTGCCGCCGGAACACCTGCTCCTGGTCGACGGCGTGCCGGCGGAGCTGCAGGGGCTCACCGCGGCCGAGGCCGCCGCGGCGCTGGGCGCAGCGGAGGCCGGAGCCGCGCAGGCGATCCTCGCGCGCTACCCCTCCGCGCGGGTCGTCGCCCTCGTCTCCAGCGAGCGGGCCATGCACCGCTTCTATGCCGCCGACTGGTCGGTGGTCTCCACCGACGGGGAGGCGCAGCCCAAGCTGGCGACGGCGGAGGAGGCGCGCCGCCACGCGTTTCACCGGCGATCCTACGGCGCCTACCCGCACCTGTTTGAGGTGCTGGTGCGGGGCCAGGGCCTGCTCACCCTGGAGCAGGCGGTGCGCAAGGCCACCGGCCAGGTGGCGGACGAGCTGGGCCTGAAGAGCCGGGGGTACGTGAAACCGGGGCAGTACGCGGACCTGGTGGTCTTCGATCCGGAGACCATCGCCGACCGGACCACCTGGCTCAGCCCGCAGGAGTACCCGGAGGGCATCGCCTACGTCCTGGTGAACGGCCACGTGGTCGTGGACGGGGGCGATTGGGTCGGCGGGCGGCACGGCCGGATCCTCCGGCGGGGCGAGGACTAGGAGAGGAGGCTGCGCAGCGTGGCCTACTGGCTGATGAAGACCGAACCCGCCGTCTACAGCTACGACGACCTCGAGAAGGCGGGACGGGATCTCTGGGACGGGGTGCGCAACGCCGCGGCCGCCAAGCACATGCGGGCGATGCGGCCCGGCGACCTGTTCCTCTTCTACCACACCGGCGACGAGCGGGCGGTCGTCGGCGTGGGGCGCATCGTCAGCGACCCGTATCCCGACCCGACCGATCCGGAGGGCCGCTGGGTGGCCGTGGACGTCGAGCCCGCCTACCGGTTCCGGACGCCGGTGACCCTGGCCGCCGTCAAGGCCGACCCGCGCTTCGGCGACTGGGCCCTGGTGCGCCAGTCCCGCCTCTCCGTGATGCCCGTGACCCCGGAGCAGTGGCGGTGGCTGCACGCGCTGGGGCAGACGGAGCCGCGCGAAGGCTGAGGCGGCTGCCCGCGGTGGGCCGGCCCGAGCCGGGCGGAAGGCGGCGCCAGGACGGGGATGAAGCGCCGCCTTGCACCATCCAGGCGCAAACGGAAGTGCCAGGTCAGGAGAGGGGGTTCCTCTCCTGTAAATTTTTCTGTCAGATGTCTGCACCCCCTGAAACGCGCGGCCTGACCCGAATCGTCTGTATTGGCGGTGAACACACGAACAGGGAGGAAGGGGTTCATGCAGATCCGACGACTGCTGAGCGCAATCCTGGCACTCGTGCTGCTCCTGGGGCTGGCTCCGGCCCCGGCGGCGGCCGCCCACGGCATCGGCCTGGGTCTGGGCCTGCGTTTCGGGTTCCAGGACGTGCCCGAGAACGACTGGGCCTGGCCCTACGTGGTGGAGATGCACGCCAAGGGGCTGATGAAGGGCGTGGGCGACGGCCGCTTCCTGCCCTCGGCGCCGCTCACCCGCGCAGAGGCCGTGACGGTGGCCGTGCGGCTCATGGGGCTGGAGGAGGAGGCGCAGGCGCTGAGCGAGAGCCGCATCCGTGAGCTTCTGCCGTTCAGCGACCGGGATCAGATCCCGGCGTGGGCGCGGCCCTACATCGCGGTCGCGGTCGACTACGACATCATGCCGGTGGCGGAGGACGGGCTGCTCAGGGCGAACGAGAAGGCGACCCGCCTGTGGGTCTCCGTGCTCCTGGTCCGCGCCCTGGGCTACGAGGCCGAGGCGCAGGCCAAGATGACGGCGACCCTGCCCTTCCGGGACGCCGACCTGATCCCGGCCTCGCTGGTGGGCTACGTGGCCACCGCGGTGGACCATCAGCTGGTGCAGGGCTTCCCTGACGGCACCTTCCGGCCCAACGACCCGCTGACGCGGGCTCAGGCGGCGGCGCTGCTCTCCCGCACGGACCGGCAGCTGGGCGAGCAGGGCCGGTTCCGCCCCGGCTACCTGGTGGGCGACCTGGTGTCGGCGAGCGAGCGGAACCTGACGATCACCCTGGCGGTGAAGGGCCGCAACCGGACGCTGGCGGTGGCCCCGGACGCGCCCGTCTTCCTGGATGAGCGGCGGGCCGACCTGGATGACCTGCCGAAGGGCGCCCGCGTCTCGGTGGTGCTCGACAACGACGAGCTGGTGCTGATGGTCATCGCCCACTCGCCGGTCAGCCTGCCCGGCGTCACCGACGTGAAGGGCGAGATCAGCGCGATCTTCCTGCCGTCCGAGATGCCTGGCGGGCTCGGTTTGGTGGTGCTGAAGCAAGGCGGCGGCAAGGAGAAGGTCTACCCGCTCGCGCCGCAGGTGACGGCCACGTACGACGGCCGCCCGATCGCGCTGGATCAGCTGCGGGTCGGCGACAAGGTGGAGCTTGACGTGATCGCCGGCGTGGTCATCGCCATCGAGGTGACCGAGCGCGGCTCCGGCACCGGCAAGGAGAACCAGATCAAGGGCACGATCGTCGCCGTCAAGCCGTACGGCATCTCCTTCCTCGGCGCGATCGACATCAAGGTCGGCAACAGCACCCGCACGGTGACGGTGGCGCCGGGCGCGGTCATCCTCCGGGAGGGCCAGAAGGTGGCGCTGACGGAGCTGGAGCCGGGCGATGAGGTCACGGTCCGGCTGGCCGGCGGCATCGCCATCCGCATCACGGTCGACAAGCCCGCCCGCCAGGAGGAGACCGTCCGCGGCGAGATCCAGGGCATCCAGCCCGCGACGAAGAACAACCCGGCCCGCCTGCGGCTCCGCACGGAGGACGGCCGCATCCGCACGGTGACCCTGGCCAAGGACGTCGTCATCCGGCAGGGCAACAGCCGGCTGACCCTGGCCGACCTGCGGGAGGGTGACGCGGTGCAGGTCCGCCTCGTGAACGGGGTCGCCACGGAGGTGCGCGTGCTCAGCCGCGGCCCGGTCGTCGAAGAGGTGACCGGGACGATCGAGCAGATCACGCCCGCCACGCGCACCGCCGGGCCGAAGGTCACCGTGAAGACCGGCAAGGCGACCCGCACCGTGACGCTGGCCACCGACGTCGTGATCCGGCACGGCAGCCGGCGGCTGCAGGTCGAGGACCTGCGCATCGGCGATGAGGTCACCATCACCGTTGTGGACGGCATCGGCACCGAGATCACCGTCCGGGCGCGCGGGCCGCTGGTCGAGGAGGTCCGGGGCACCCTGGAGAAGGTGGAGCCGGCTGCCAAGAACCAGCCGGCGCGGCTGATCGTGAAGACGGCCGACGGGAGCCGGCGCATCGCCCTCGCTGCGGATGTCTCCATCCGCCACGGCAGCGCACGGCTCCGGCCGGAGGAGCTGCGGCCGGGCGATGAGCTGGTCATCACGCTCGTCGACGGCGTTGGCACCGAGATCACCGTGACCGCACGGGGCCCGGAGATCGAGGAGGTCAAGGGGACCCTCGTCGCGATCCAGCTGGCCTCGACCCGGGTCCAGGCCCGCATCGAGGTGCAGACGGACTCCGGGATCCGGAGCATCCCGGTGGCCGCCGATGCCGACATCCGGCGCGGGGACGCCCGCATCCGCCTCAGCGACCTGCAGAAGGGCGACCCGGTGACCGTGACGGTGGTGGACGGCGTGGCGAGGGCCATCCGGGCGGAGGAGATCAAGTCTGAGGTGGTCTCCGGCCAGCTCGTCGCGGTCTACCAGGTCTCCATCGACTTCCAGCCCAGCCTGCTGCTCTGGACGGCCGGCGGCGAGCAGCGGATCCGCCTCAGCAGCGAAACCGCCTACGTCCGGGACGGCCGGTTCGTCAACCTGGACGATCTGCAGGCCGGCGACCGGCTGCAGGTCCGGCTGGTCGGCGGGGTCGCGGACCGGGTCCTGGTCGAGGAGCGCCCGGGCACGGCGGTGCTCAGCGGCACCCTGCAGGCCATCGACGGGCGGGTGATCACCATCCGCACAAGCGGCCGGCAGGACCGGAAGCTGATCCTGGCTGCGGATGCCGTGCTCGCCATGGGCGACCGGAAGATCGGCGTCGATGAGCTGCGCACGGGCGACCGGGTCGAGGCGAAGGTCCGCGGCGACGTCGTCCTCGAGCTGACCGTCACGCGGCCGGCCCCGAAGGGCCGATAGCGGCGAAACAGAGAAGGAGCAGGGCGTGCGGTTCACGCCCTGCTCCTTTTACATTCGGACGCTGTCGTCGGCACCCGCTGGGCGGTCGCCCTAGTCGGCCGAGGTCACTTCCATCCGGGCCAGGTGCTCGTACCGGCGCCACTTGGCCTCCACGGCCTCCCGGGCCTGCCGGAGCAGCTCTTCCGCGGCCTCCGGATTGAACCGGCGCAGCTGCGCGTAACGGGTCTCGTTGTAGATGTACTGCTCCAGCGGGACCTTCGGGGCCGGGCAGTCGAGCTGGAACGGGTTCTTGCCCTCAGCGGCGAGGCGCGGGTCGTAGCGGTAGACGGGCCAGTGGCCGGACTCGACGGCCAGCTTCTGCTGCGTGAGGCCCTTGGCCATGTCGATGCCGTGGGCGATGCAGTGGCAGTAGGCGATGATCAGCGACGGGCCGTCGTAGGACTCGGCCTCGCGGAAGGCCCGGATCACCTGGGCGTCGTTGTAGCCCATCGCCACCTGGGCGACGTAGACGTGGCCGTACTGCATGGCGATCATGCCCAGGTCCTTCTTGGCCACGGGCTTGCCGCCGGCCGCGAACTTCGCCACCGCACCGAGCGGCGTGGCCTTCGAGGCCTGGCCGCCGGTGTTGGAGTAGACCTCGGTGTCGAGCACGAGGATGTTGACGTTCTGGCCCGAGGCCAGCACGTGGTCCAGGCCGCCGTACCCGATGTCGTAGGCCCAGCCGTCGCCGCCGACGATCCAGACCGACTTCTTCACCAGCATGTCGGCGATGGGCAGCAGCTGCTGCGCCCGCGGGTCGGCGATGGCGGCGAGCCGCTTCTTCAGCTCCGCCACCCGCTCCCGCTGCGCCTCGATGCCGGCGTAGGTGGACTGATCGGCGTGGAGCAGGGCGTCGGCCAGGTCCGGGCCGATCTGGTCGCGCAGCGCCTGGACCAGCTCGGCGGCCATCGCGGCCTGCTTGTCGATGGCGAGCCGCATGCCCAGGCCGAACTCGGCGTTGTCCTCGAAGAGCGAGTTGGACCAGGCGGGGCCGCGGCCCTCGCGGTTCTTCGCCCACGGGGTGGTGGGCAGGTTGCCGCCGTAGATCGACGAGCAGCCGGTCGCGTTGGCGATGAGCGCCCGGTCACCGAACAGCTGCGAGATCAGCTTCAGGTACGGGGTCTCGCCGCAGCCCGCGCAGGCGCCGGAGAACTCGAACAGCGGCCGGGCCAGCTGGACGTTGCGCACGTTGGTGAACGGCAGCTGCCGCTCGCTCACGTCGGGCAGCGAGAGGAAGAAGTCCCAGTGGCCCTGGGCCTGCGCCCGGGCGGTCTCGATGTCGACCATGTGGACGGCCTTGCGGCTCGGATCCTGCTTGCTCTTGGCCGGGCAGGCCTCGACGCACAGCGCGCAGCCGGTGCAGTCCTCGATGGAGACCTGGATGGTGTACCGCTTGCCCGGCAGCTCGCGGAAGCGGGCGGCGGTGTGCTTGAAGCCGGCCGGCGCCTGGGCGAGGTCCGCCTCGTCGGCCACCTTCGCCCGGATGACGGCGTGCGGGCAGACGAGGACGCACTTGCCGCACTGGATGCAGATCTCCGGATCCCAGACGGGGACCTCGAGGGCGATCGACCGCTTCTCCCACTGGGACGTGGCGGTCGGGTAGGTGCCGTCGTCGGGGATCGCCGAGGTGGGCAGGAGGTCGCCGCGGTTGGCGATCATCTCGGCGGTCACCTTCTGCACGAACTCCGGCGCCTCCGGCGGAACCGGCGGCCGCAGGTCGAAGGTGGAGGTGACCTCGCCGACCTTCACCGGGTGCAGGTGGGCCAGGGCGGCGTCGACGGCGGCGAAGTTCCGCTGCACCACGGCCTCGCCCTTGCTGGCGTAGGTTTTCTCGATCGCCTTCTTGATCTTGGCGATCGCCTCATCCTTGGGCAGCACGCCGGAGATGGCGAAGAAGCAGGTCTGCATGATGGTGTTGATGCGCCGGCCCATGCCCGTCTGCCGGGCGACGTTGTCGGCGTCGATGACCCAGAGCTTCAGCCCCTTCTCCACGACCTGCTGCTGGAAGGACCGGGGCAGGTGGTTCCAGACCTCGTCCGCCGGGTAGGGCGAGTTGAGCAGCACCGTCGCGCCCGGCATGGCGGCGTCCAGCACCGGGTACTTGTAGACGAAGACGAACTGGTGGATCGCCACGAAGTTGGCCTTCTGGATCTGGTAGGTGGACTTGATCGGGCGCGGGCCGAAGCGCAGGTGGGAGATGGTGATGCCGCCCGACTTCTTCGAGTCATAGACGAAGTAGCCCTGGGCGTAGTAGTCGGTCTCCTCGCCGATGATCTTGATCGTGTTCTTGTTGGCCCCGACCGTGCCGTCGGAACCCAGGCCCCAGAACACGGCCCGGTGCACGTCGTCCGGCTCGGTGGAGAAGCTGGGGTCGTACTCGATGTGGGTGTGGGTCTGGTCGTCGATGATGCCGACGGTGAAGCGGTTCTTGGGCCGCTCCTTCTTCAGCTCATCGAAGATGCCCTTGACCATGGCCGGCGTGAACTCCTTGGAGCCCAGGCCGTAGCGGCCGCCGACCACGATGGGCAGGGTGGCGCGCTGGCCGTTCATCACGGCGGTGGAGAGCGCGGTCAGGACGTCCTGGTAGAGCGGCTCGCCGGCGGAGCCGGGCTCCTTGGTCCGGTCGAGGACCGCGATCGCCCGCACGCTCTCCGGGATGGCCTTCAGGAGGGCGTCCGCGGCGAAGGGCCGGAACAGCCGGACCTTGACCAGGCCGACCTTCTCGCCCCGGGCGTTCAGGTACTGGACGGTCTCCTCGACCGTCTCGGCGCCCGAGCCCATGAGCACGATGATCCGGTCGGCGTCGGGGGCCCCGACGTAGTCGAACAGGTGATACTGGCGGCCGGTGAGCGCAGCGAACTGGTCCATGTAGGCCTGCACGATGCCCGGCGTGGCCAGGTAGTACGGGTTGGAGACCTCGCGCGCCTGGAAGTAGACGTCCGGGTTCTGGGCCGTGCCGCGCATGACCGGCCGGTCCGGCGTGAGCGCACGGGCCCGGTGAGCCTTGACCAGCTCCTCGTCGATCATCGCCCGCATGACCTCTTCGGGCAGCAGTTCGATCTTCTGGACCTCGTGGGAGGTGCGGAAGCCGTCGAAGGCGTGCACGAAGGGGACGCGCGCCTTCAGCGTGGCGGCCTGGGCGATCAGGGCGAAGTCGTGGACCTCCTGGACGTTGCTGCTGAACAGGATCGCCCAGCCGGTCTGGCGGGCCGCCATGACGTCGGAGTGGTCGCCGAAGATCGACAGGCCCTGGGTGGCGATGGCCCGGGCCGCGATGTGGAAGACGGTCGGGGTCAGCTCGCCGGCGATCTTGTACATGTTGGGGATCATCAGGAGGAGCCCCTGGGACGCGGTGAAGGTCGTCGCCAGGGCGCCGGCCTGCAGCGCGCCGTGAATGGCGCCCGCGGCGCCGCCTTCGGACTGCATCTCCTGGACCTGCGGGACGGTTCCCCACAGGTTCTTGACGCCCGCCGCGGCCCAAGCGTCGGCGAACTCACCCATGGGGGACGACGGCGTGATCGGGTAGATGGCGATGACTTCGTTGGTGCGGTAAGCAACGTAAGCTGCCGCCTCGTTGCCGTCGATCGTCACTTTTCTGGGCATCGTCTCACACTCCTATCGGCAGGCTGCGCCGCTCGCAGCCGTCGTGCTGCATAACCTACCTTATTGTAACGTGTGCGGACTTTGGTCTAACAGGGCAACAAAGTCTCCATTTCGCGCGGGGGGCATGGGCCAAAGTACCGACCCACGCGCCCCCGGGCACTAGGGCCATCGACGGAGTCCCCCTTACCACGCCGCCACCTGACCGTCGGTGCGGGGCTCCGTCGCACCGACGAGGACGCCGCCGGGCAGCCGCCAGATGATCTGCCCGCGGCCGAACCCGCCCACGTCCACGGCGTAGCGCACCGCGTGGCCCCGGCGATGGAGCGCGTCGGCGATGTGCGCGGGCACGGAGGGCTCCAGTTCGACGGTCCGGCCCTCCACCCACTGCCAGCGCGGCGCGTCCAGCGCAGCCTGGGGGTTCAGGGCGAAGTCGACGGCGTTCACGATCACCTGCACGTGCCCCTGGGGCTGCATGAAGCCGCCCATGACGCCGAACGGACCCACCGGCTCCCCATTTCGGGTCAGGAACCCCGGGATGATCGTGTTGTAAGGCCGCTTCCCCGGGGCCAGGCAGTTGGGGTGCGCGGGGTCGAGGCGGAAGCAGTGGCCGCGGTTGTTCAGGGCGATGCCGGTCTCCGGGATGACCACGCCGCAGCCGAAGCCCATGTAGTTGGACTGGATGTAGGACACCATGTTGCCCTCGCCGTCGGCGGTGGCCAGGTAGACGGTGCCGCCGCCCAGCGGCCGTCCGGGGGCCGGCTCCAGGGCGGTGCGGCCGATCAGCCGGCGCCGCTCCTCGGCGTAGGCGTCGGAGAGCAGGTCCCTGGGGGAGACGTCCATCGCGCGCGGGTCCGCGATGTACCGGAGGCCGTCGGCGAAGGCCAGCTTGATCGCCTCGATCTGCAGGTGGTAGGTCTCCGCCTCCTCGCGGGCCCCGAAGGTGAAGCCCTTCAGGATGTTCAGGGCCATCAGGGCCACGAGCCCCTGGCCGTTGGGCGGCAGTTCCCACACGTCGAAGCCGCGGTAGCGGACGCACAGGGGCTCCACCCATTCGGGCCGGAATTCGGCCAGGTCCTCCGGCCCGAAGAACCCGCCGTGGCGCTGGCTGAAGTTCACGATGCGCTCGGCGATCTCGCCGCGGTAGAAGGCCTCGCCGGCCGTCTCGGCGATGAGCCGCAGGGTGCGTGCGTGGGCGGGGGAGCGCCAGATCTCCCCGATGGCCGGCGCCCGGCCCTCCGGGGCGAAGGTGTCGAACCAGGCGCGGAACTCCTCGCCGGTCAGTTCCCTGCGGTAGCGGTCGAACGCGGCCTGCCAGTACCGGCCGAGCGTCGGCGAGACGGGGTAGCCGCGCTCCGCGTACTCGATCGCCGGCGCCAGGACCTGCTCGAGGGGCAGGCGGCCGAACCGGCGGTTCAGCTCCACCCACGCGGCCGGCGCGCCCGGCACCATGGCCGGCGCGAGCCCGTGGCGGGGCATCTCGCTGAGCCCGGCTCGCCTCAAGGCCTCCAGGCTCAGGCGCCGCGGGGCGGGCCCGCTGCTGTTGAGGCCGTGGAGCTGCCCGCCCGTCCAGACCAGGGCGAAGGCGTCGGAACCGATGCCGTTGGACGTCGGCTCCACGACGGTCAGCGCCGCGGCGGTGGCGACCGCGGCGTCAACGGCGTTTCCGCCCTGCTGCAGGATGCGGAGCCCCGCCTGCGCGGCGAGGGGCTGCGAGGTCGCGACCATCCCCCGCGCCGCGTACACGCAGTTTCGGCGGGAAGGATACGGGTACTCCAGGGGATCGAAGTGCACAGTCATCCCCCTCCGTTTCGAAAGCGGCCCTGGGCCGCGCCCGCAGGCCCGGCCGCCGGTCAGGGGCAGGGCCGGCCAGCAGGCTCCGGCGCCGGCGGCGGCTCCCCGGTCAGCCGTGATACCACGTGCGCATAGCGGCGCAGCGCCTCCTCGCCCGCCGGGGTGAGCCGGTACACCCCGCGGGCCATGCGTTCGAACCACCCGTAGTGGTTGCGCCGCAGCATCGGGCCCGCCCGGTTCACGCCGGTGGCCGCCCGCACGGCCTTGACGGCGGACGGGCCCCGGGACTGCAGGTAGGCGGCGATGCGGAGGGCGTCCTCCCGGTAGGCGGTGATCAGGGGCTCCCGGGCCGTCCCGCCGGTGTTGAAGTCGCCCGTGCGCTGCCGGAACTCCTGCAGGAGCGCCGCCCGAGGCCGGGCCCGCGGGCGGGGGTGCCACGGCTCCGGGTCGAACAGCACGGCGGCCGCCGGCCCGGCGCCGGTGAAGTGCACGGCGATCAGGCCAAGGCCCAGGCGCCGGCACAGGCCCTGCACCTGGCTCCAGCGGCGGCCCTGGCGGGAGCGCCGGGGCGCTTCCACCGCCACGTACACGCGGTCGGTGAGCTGGAGCCGGTCGACGGCCTGGAGCAGGAGGTCCAGGTTCACCGACCGCTTCAGCTCGACGATGACCAGCTCGTCGCCTCGCACGGCCACCAGGTCGCACCCGTTCACCTCGCCCCGCACGGTGAAGCCGAGCCCTTCCAGCAGGGCCTTGACCGGGGGGTACAGGTCCCGCTCGGCGCGCTCCGCCATGCCGGCAGCGCCTCCTCTGCTCGCCAAATCTTCCTGCGAGGATTCCTCCCGCTCCGGGCAAAATCCTGCCCGACGGCGCCGGCCGGGACCGCGGCGGAACAAACGGCATAGCATGAAGGGAGTGACGCGACAGCTGTCCCGACGGCCAGGAGGTATGCGCGTGTTCTTCGGAGGCTTTCCCATTCCCGGCATTACGTGCCCCGCACCGCCCTTTGTGACCAAGACCGGGACGCCGGTGGGCAAGGGCATCCCCATTCCGGCGCCGGCCGCGTTCGGCAAGCCGCTGGCCACGCCGGTGGTGGCGCCGTTCGCGTCCGGGGTCCCGGTGCCGCTTCCCACTCCGGTCGCGCCCACTGTCTTCCCCGCTACGTATCCCTTCGGCGTGCCGGCCTTCGGCAAGGTCTTCCCGTTCCCGGCCGCCCCGGTGGTTGGCCCGTTCGGCAAGCCCTTCGCCACGGGAGTTCCCGCGGTCTTTGGCGTTCCGTTCTGTTGGATTTGAGCGATGCGCCTCGGGGGCAGGTCGGCCTGGCCGACCTGCCCCCGGTCCTTCTGTTGGCGATAATCGCCGAAAGAACTACTTCTACTCCTGAATAGGTTCCATTATTCTCTTTGTATGACACCAAGTATTTCAGGAAGGGAGTTGTTGCCCGCACCACGACGGGTGTTCCGGCGCGTCCGCGTGCCCGACGGTCAGAACGCATTCGTGACAAAGCACGCCCCGGAAGCCGGGAATTCCTCAGGGAGAGGTGATCGCTTGCGTCAGAAGTGGCCTGTCTGGATGCTGCTGATCCTGATTGCCGTGACCGGATGTGCGGGAAAGCCCCGGATGGGCGGCGACGCCCGGCAGGAGCCACCGAGCACGGCCGGCGCCGCCGCGGCGGAACCGGCGCCTTCCAGGAACGGTTCTGCCTGAGCGGCCAGTATCTGGCCGGGCCCCAGGCGGGCGAGGGTTACCCCGGGATGAGGCGGGTTGCCGTGGAGCTGACGGTGCAGCGATAGCCTGAGAGTGAGAAAGGAGAAAGGGCCGCCGTGCGGCGGCCCTTGTCCTTTCCGGCGATTCGTCCTTTTCTTCGTTACTTCTTCTCCGTCGCGAGGCGCCGCAGCACCGTCTGGAGCACGCCGCCGTTCTTGTAGTACTCGATCTCGACGGCGGTGTCGAGGCGGGAGATGACGTTGAACTTGATCTCCCGGCCGTCGGCCTTGCGGGCGACGACCTGGAAGGTCTGCTGCGGCCGGAGCTCCCCGCTGATGCCGGTGATCGTGTACTCCTCCGTGCCGTCGAGGCCCAGCGAGGCGGCGTTTTCGCCCGGCTGGAACTGCAGCGGGAGCACGCCCATGCCGATCAGGTTGGAGCGGTGGATGCGCTCGAAGCTCTCGGCGATGACGGCCTTGACGCCCTGGAGCATGACGCCCTTGGCCGCCCAGTCGCGGGAGGAGCCCATCCCGTAGTCCTTGCCGGCGATCACCAGGAGCGGGATGCCCGCCTCCTTGTACTTGACCGCGGCGTCCCAGATCGGCATGATCTCGCCGGTGGGCAGGTACTTGGTGTAGCCGCCCTCCTTGCCGCCGGCCAGGGCGTTGCGCAGCCGGATGTTGGCGAAGGTGCCGCGCTGCATGACCTCGTGGTTGCCCCGGCGGGAGCCGTAGGAGTTGAAGTCCACCGGGTCGACGCCGCGCTCCATCAGGTACTTCGCCGCAGGGCTGTCGATGGCGATGGCGCCGGCGGGCGAGATGTGGTCGGTGGTGATCGAGTCGCCCAGCAGGGCCAGCACCCGGGCGCCGCGGATATCCTGAACGGGCGGCGGCGTGAGCTCCATGTCCTTGAAGTACGGCGGCTGCTGGATGTAGGTGGAATTGGGATCCCACTCGAACAGCTCGCCGCTGGGGGCCTCCAGCCGCTGCCAGTTCTCGTCGCCCTCGAAGACCTTCGCGTACTGCGCCTTGAACATCTCGGGCGTGATCGTCCGGTTGATCACGGCCGAGATCTCCTCGTTGCTGGGCCAGATGTCCCGGAGGTAGACCGGGTTGCCCTCCGCGTCGTAGCCCAGGGGATCGTTCTTCAGGTCGATGTCGACGGTGCCGGCGATGGCGTAGGCGACGACCAGCATCGGCGAGGCCAGGAAGTTGGCCTTGACCAGGGGGTTCACGCGGCCCTCGAAGTTGCGGTTGCCCGAGATCACCGCCGCGACCACCAGGTCGTTCGCGGTCACGTCCGCCGCGACGTCCTCAGGCAGATTGCCGGAGTTGCCGATGCAGGTGGTGCAGCCGTAGCCCACCACGTGGAACCCCAGCTTCTCCAGCGGCTCCATGAGGCCGGCGGCCTTCAGGTAATCGGTCACCACGCGGGAGCCCGGAGCGAGGGAGGTCTTGACCCAGGGCTTCCGGGCGAGGCCGCGGGCGACGGCCTTCTGGGCGAGCAGGCCCGCGCCGACCATCACCGCCGGGTTGGAGGTGTTGGTGCAGGAGGTGATGGCGGCGATGACCACCGAACCGTGCTGGACGCCGGTCTTGGTGGCGACGGCCACCCCGCCGCCCTTCTGGATCTGCTCGTCGAAGTTCTTGTGGAAGACGGTCCGGACGCCGCTCAGAAGCACCCGGTCCTGCGGCCGCCGCGGGCCGGCCAGCGAGGGCTCCACCGTCGAGAGGTCCAGCTCCAGGGTGTCGCTGAACTCGGGATCGGGCGTGGAGTCGGTCCGGAAGAGCCCCTGCTCCTGCAGGTAGCGGCGGACCATCTCGACGTGCTTCTCGTCGCGGCCGGTCTGCAGCAGGTACTGGAGGGTGGTCTCGTCGACCGGGAAGAAGCCCATCGTGGCGCCGTACTCGGGGGCCATGTTGGCGATGGTCGCGCGGTCGGCCAGCGACAGGCTGGAGAGCCCGGGGCCGTAGAACTCCACGAACTTCTCGACGACGCCCTTCTGGCGCAGCATCTGGGTGACGGTCAGCACCAGGTCGGTGGCCGTGGCCCCCTCGGGCAGCCGGCCGGTCAGCTTGAAGCCGACGACCTCGGGGACGAGCAGGTAGGAGGGCTGGCCCAGCATGGCCGCCTCGGCCTCAATGCCGCCCACGCCCCAGCCGACCACGCCGAGGCCGTTGATCATCGTGGTGTGGGAGTCCGTGCCCACCACGGTGTCGGGCAGGGCGACCAGCTCGCCGTCGATCTCCCGCAGGGCGACGCAGGGGGACAGGTACTCCAGGTTCACCTGGTGGACGATGCCCATGCCCGGCGGCACGGCGCGGAAGTTGCGGAACGCCTTCTGCGCCCACTTCAGGAAGACGTAGCGCTCCCGGTTCCGCTTGAACTCCAGGTCCACGTTGAACTTGTACGCCCAGTCCGCGCCGAAGGCGTCGACCTGGACCGAGTGGTCGATGACCAGGTCCACGGGGACCAGCGGATTGATCTGGTCCGCCCGGCCGCCCAGCTTCACCATGGCGTCCCGCATCGCGGCCAGGTCCGCGACGACCGGCACGCCGGTGAAGTCCTGCAGCACGACCCGGGAGGGGATGAACGGGATCTCCTTCCGGGGCAGCGAGCGCGGGTTCCAGGCGGCCAGCGTCCGCACGTCTTCCTCCGTGACCAGGTAGCCGTCCAGGTTGCGCAGCAGGTTCTCCAGGAGGATGCGCACCGAGAAGGGCAGCCGGTCGAGCTTCACCAGGCCGGCCTCTTCCAGCGCCGACAGGCGGTAGATGACCGCCGTGCCGGAGCCGGTGTCGAAGGTCGACTTGGCCTTGAACGGATCCTTGCGAGACATTTCGGCACCTCTTTTCTCAGGCAGTATTGGCGTGAAGCTTCCGCCTCCGGCGGACACCGCCGTTGGTACCACGGGCGTGTGGATATTCGGGTGCATACCAGAGGAATACCTTAGCCTTCGGCCCTATTCTAGAACAATCTTTCGGATCAGTAAATCGACAGCCATATGATGGGTGGTTATGGGGTTATAAACCGGGAACGCGCGCCGTGTGCAACCGCCTGAGTCGGTATACAATAGGGAGCATGGAAGCTGTTCAGGGGCGAATTGTAGGCGGGCTGGACCGGCTGTTCCGCACCGGCTATCCGCATCCCATGAACCTGTTTGCGGCCCTGATGCTGGCCTTTCTGCCGGCCCTGTCCTGGCTCTCCGGGGAGGCGGCGGACAGGCCGGTCTGGGCGCGGCTCGCTGGTGTCCTGCTCGGCTTCGCCTACCTGGCGGTCTGGTCGCGCATCTGCCCGGCGGCGCCCGCGTGGCGCCGCCGCGCGCGGCATGAGCTCTACCTGCTGGCCCAGGCCGTGCTCGTCGCGGCCATCTACGCGCTGGACGGCGGACTCACGCGGTTCCTCTTCGCCGTCGTGGCCGTGCAGGCCGTCTACCTGATCCCCGTCAGGCGCTGGGCTCCCTTCGTGGGCACCCTGGCTGCCCTCTGGCTTGCCCTGTACCTGGCCATCACGCCTCCGGAGCCCGGGGCGAACATGGTCGTCACCATCGGCATGTACCTGCTTTACCTGGTGTTCGCCGCCCTGGTCACCCTGACGATGCTGCAGCAGGAGCGGGAGGGCCGGCTGGCGGGACAGCTCCTGGACGGGGTGAACCAGCGCCACCAGGTGCTCCGGGAGTATGACCAGACGGTGGAGCACCGGGCGGAGAGCGAGGAGCGGGAGCGGCTGGCTCGGACGATTCACGCCCGCCTGGTCGCGCGCCTCTCCGCGCTGGACGCCCGCCTGCAGGAGATAGCGGCGACCGGGCGGCCCGCGCGGGAGGCGGTCCGGGCGGCCCGGCTGGAGGCGAAGGATGTGCTGGGGGAGGTGCGGGCGGCCGTCCGCGCCCTGCGTCCCGGGGTGGAGGGGGCGGGCCTGGACGAGACGGACGCCCCCGGCCGCTTTGCCGGCCCTCCGGAGCCGTCGATGGTGCTGAAGCTCACCGATCCCATCCGGGTCTACCACATCTGGAACACCGGCGTGCTCGTGGTCACGGCCGGGGTCATGCTCGCCGCGCACCTGGTGGACCAGGATCCCCACTGGTGGCGGGTGCTGGCGCTCACCCTGCTGCTGCTGGGCGCGTACGCCGGCGCTTCGGTCCGGCCCGTGCCGTACGCGTGGCGGGCCCTGTTCGTGGTCGTGCAGGCTGTGCTGATCGTCCTCCTGGTCTGGACGACCCGGGAGCCTCTGATGAATCAGCTCTTCCTCGCCGTGTCCGCGCAGATGGTCTTCCTGATGCCGGGGGGATCCAGGGGCGTGGTGGCCGCGGTGGCCTTCCCCACGCTGCTGACCGGTGCCTCCCTCCTGCTCTTCGGCGGCGGGGGCGCCGTCTCCCCGCTCTCGCTGACCGTGGCCTTCGGCGTGACCTACTTCTTCGCCGCCGTGATGGCGGAGATGACCCGGCTCCAGCTGGAGGCCCGCACCCGGGCGATTCAGTACGCCCAGCAGCTGCGGGAGGTCAACCGGCGGCTGGAGGCCCGGCTGGCGGAGGCCCGGCGGGTGGCCATCGCCCGGGAGCGGGTGCGGATGGCGAGGGAGATCCACGACGGGCTGGGCCACCACCTCACGACCGTGATCGTGGACCTGCAGAACGCCGAGGCCCTGGCCGACGAGGAGCCCGCGGCGGCCCTGGCGCATGTGCGCGGGGCGCTGGAGGTGATCCGGGCGGCCATGCGCTCCAGCCAGGAGATGGTGGAGACCCTGGACCGCTTCGACCGCCCGCTGCCCAAGGCCATCCAGGAGCTGGTCGCGCGCTGGATGCAGACCACGGGCACCCCGGTGATCTTCCGGGTGGACGGCGGCGGCAGCGACCTCTCCACGGCCGCGCGCATGACGGTGTACCGCACCGTGCAGGAGAGCCTGACCAACATCCAGAAGCACGCGCGGCCCACGCGCGTGGAGATCACCCTCACCCAGACGCCCGACCGGGTGACGCTCCGGGTCGTCAACGACGACCTCGGGCGCGCCGACCACGAGGAGCCCGTGCGGTCCGGCTTCGGCCTGGTGGGCCTCCGGGAGCGGGCCCAGGCGCTGAGCGGCGAATTTGAGGCCGGGCCGCGCAACGAGGGTGGTTTTCAGGTATCATTGAGCCTGCCGATCGGTCTGTGACGGGGGGATCCTCATGGACGGAGGAAAGATCCGCATCCTGATCGTGGACGACCAGCCCCTGCTCCGGCGGGGACTTGCCGCACTGCTGAACCGGAACCCCGACATGGAGGTGGTCGGCGAGGCGTGCCATGGCGAGGAGGCCCTGCGGGTGGCCGCCGAGGTCAACCCCGACGTGATCCTGATGGACGTCCGCATGCCCGTGATGGACGGCGTCGCGGCGACCCGGGAGCTCAAGCGCCGGGGCAGCGCCGCCGGGGTCATCATCCTGACCACGTTCGACGACGACGAGTACATCTTCGAAGGGATCGCCGCCGGCGCGCGCGGGTACCTGCTCAAGGACGCCGAGTACGACGAACTCTCCCAGGCGATCCGCACCGTGGCGAAGGGAGAGTCGCTGCTGCAGCCGCAGATCACCACCCGGGTGCTGAAGGAGTTCAGCCGGCTCTCCTCCCTGGCCGCAACCCGGCCCAAGCCGCAGCCCCTGGCCGAGCCGCTGACCGAGCGGGAGACCGAGGTGCTGCGCCTGATGGCCTCGGGCGCCTCCAACCAGGACATCGCCGAGAAGCTGTTCATCGGGCAGGGCACCGTCAAGCACCACGTGCGCGCGATCTTCGCCAAGCTGGGGGCGCGCGACCGGGTGCACGCCATCCTGCTGGCCCAGGAGCTCAATTTGGTCTAGCCCCGTACGGCCCGGGGACTATACCTTGAGGCAGAGGCGCCGCGCGCCGCGGCGCCAAAACTGTGCCCTGCGATCGGACCTCAGGGCAGATGCGCAGCTTTCCCTCCACAGGTACGCTGGGTGCAGAGCGCGGGCGGGCCGGCTCGTGGCCGGCGACCGCCCCGATGAGGAGGAACCAGCATGACCTGCAATCGCTCCTGCACCCTCGTGGTGGACGGGGGAGTCGATCTGCCGGATGCCTTGATGGCGCAGTACGGCCTGCACGTTGTTCCGCTGACGGTCCACTTCGGCGAGGAGAGCTACCAGAGCGGCGTCACCCTCACCGCCGCCGCCTTCTACCAGCGGCTGCGGGAGCGGGGCGAGTTCCCGACCACCTCGCAGCCGGCCGTGGGCGACTACGTGGCCGCCTACCGGCGGGCGGCGGAGGCGGGGCTGCCCATCCTGTCGCTTCACCTCTCCAGCGGGCTCTCGGGCTCCTTCAACGCCGCGAACGCTGCGCGGGCGCTGGTGCCGGAACTGAACATCACCCTGGTGGACACGCGCACCCTCACGGGCGAGATGGCCCTGCAGGTGATCGTGGCCGCCGAGATGGCCGAGCAGGGCCTGCCGGTCGCGGAGATCTGCGAGGTGTTGCGCGGCGTGAACGAGCGCTCGCGCCTGTACTTCACGATCGACAAGCTGGACTACCTGCGCAAGGGCGGGCGGCTCGGCCGGGTCGCCGGGGCCGTGGGCAGCCTGCTGGGCATCCGCCCCATCGTCACGGTGGACAAGTCCAGCGGCACGTACATCGCCGCCGGCAAGGCGCGGTCGTTCCGCAGGGCGGTCGAGATGGTCGCCCAGCGCATCATCGAGGACGTGGGCGAGGGGGGCGAGGTGAGCCTCATGGTCCTGGAGGGACACTGCCCCGACCAGGTCGCCTGCCTGGTCTCCCTGCTCCGGAGCCGGCTGGAGGTGGTCTGGTTCCACCACGTGCACGCCAACCCCAGCCTCGGCGCCCACGTCGGCCCCGACGCCATCGGCGTGGCGTACTTCCCCGGGGAACTGCCCTTCGTGGGGCGGGACGTCGCCGCGGCAGACTGAAAACCTCGCGGAACGAAGGCCGATTGAACGGGACAGGCCGCCCCATCCCGGGGCGGCCGTTTTCCCGTTCTGGCGCTACAGGGTATAGCTCTCGCCGGGCCGGAGGACGACGGGCTTCGAGATGCCGGACTCCCGGACCCGCGCGACGAAGTCGGAGGGGTCCTGGACCAGAACGGGGAAGGTGCCCCAGTGCATCGGGATGACCACCTTGGGCCGGATCCACTCCACCGCCACGGCCGCGTCCTCGGGGCCCATCGTGTAGTGATCGCCGATGGGCAGCAGGGCCACGTCGATTCCGGGCTCCTCGATGACCCCGTTCAGCAGCTTCATGTCGCTGAACAGCGCGGTGTCGCCCGCGTGGTAGATGCGCTTGCCGCCGATGTGGATGACGAAGCCGCAGGCGTGGCCGCCGGTCGGGCCGAACCCGTGGTAGGCCAGGGTCATGCGCACCAGGCCGAAGTCGAAGCGCCGCTTCCCGCCCAGGGCCATGTCGGCGACCTTGACCCCCTGGTCGGCCAGGGTGTACGCGGCGTCGGCGCTGGTGATGATCGTCGCGCCGGTCCGCTTGGCGATGGCCACCGCATCGCCGACGTGGTCCTGGTGCAGGTGGGTGACGAGGATGTACTGCGGGTTCAGCTCCTCCGCCTTCACCGGGCAGCTGGGGTTGCCGGTGATGAACGGATCGATCAGCAGGTTCCACTGCCCCTCGGTGATCTCAAACGCCGCATGTCCGAGATAGCGAATCTGCATACGATCGCCTCCCTTGCGCATGGAATGGTCGGAATGCGCACCTGCCGGCGGCGCGGGATGGTCGCCGCGAGCAGGGGAATCCCATACATGTATGGAAGGAACAATACAATGATGTCCTGACGTTTCAGTATTAGCAGCAATATGCAGGCAGGGTGAGCAGAGAATGACGCGGAGGGCCTGGTGGGTCGTGCTGACGTTCGCCTTGGTGCTCGCCGCCCAGTGGGCGGTGGCGCGCGGCCACGCCGACCTTGCAGTGAAGGAGGAGGTGCTGGCCGGGAGCCCCACGCTGCACGTGGCGGCGGCGGGCGAACCCCGGGGGACCGTCATCGTGCTGCACGGCCCCGGAGGGAGCAAGGAGATGATGCAGCACTGGGGCTACGCCCTGGCCCGCCTGGGCTTTGACGCCTACATCCCGGACCTGCCCGGCCACGGGGCCCACACGGCGCCCCTGGCCGACCCCGGCGGGGCCGTCGCCCGCCTGGTGGAGGAGCTGGTCGCCAGCGGACGGGCGGATCCGGACCGGCTGGCCCTGATGGGCCGTTCGCCCGCCGGTTTCTCCGCCGACGCCGGTCCCCTTCCGGAAACCGCCGCCAACCTGCTGGACCGCGCTGCGCAGAACCCGCTCACTCCCCTCTACGACGGGGGCGCGGTGGCCGAGGCGGCCGGGCAGCTCTCCCTCGCCTTCGGCACGGAGCCGCCCGCGCCTCCGGCCCCGCCCCGGACCGGGGTCTGGCTGATCCTGGGGCTGGCAGGCGGCCTGGGCGCACCGCTGGCCGTGGCGGTCCTGGTGCGCCCGGATCCCCGGAAGGCCGGCCGGCGGCAGCGGCCCGTCGGGCTCCTCACCGGCCTGGCCGCGGTGGCGGTCTCCCTCCTCAGCGCGGTGCTCGCCGCGGTCTACCTGCGCGTGCCGCGCCTCGGCGTCGCCGCGCTGGACCACCTGGTACCCTATTTCCTGGTCGCGGCCGCCGTTCTCCTGCTGCTGCGCCTGCTGTGGCCGCAGGAGTTCGGCGCGGCGCCGGCGGGCGGCGGCGAGTCGGTCGCGGCGTCCCTCCTGCGGGGCATCGCGGTGGTCCTCGCGTTCCTCGGCGCCGTGGTCCCGGTGATTCACCAGAATATCACCTATTTTGTACCGACGATCCCCAGAATCCTGCCGGTCGTGGCCGCCGTCCTCGTCTACGGCCTGTACGCCGTCCAGGTGGAGGGCCTGAAGCGGGCCGTGTCCGGCGGGCCGTCGCCGGCGGGCTTCCTGCTGGGGCTCGCGGCGAAGCTGCTGATGGTGGCGACGTGGATCGGGGCGGGGGCGCTGCCCAACCCGCCCGCCTTCCTGCCCGCGGCGGCCCCGGCCGCCCTGGCGGTGCTGGTGGGGGCGGAGATCCTGAGCGGCTGCCTGGCTGCGCTGCGCTTCTCGCCCCTCAGCGCGGCGCTGGTGGAAGCGGTCATCATCGGCTGGACGGCCGCGGTGACGCTGCCCTTGGTATGAAGGGCGGCATGGACCCGGTGCGGTGGCGGGGGTATAATACACCTCGCCACCGTTTTGTATTTGTGGGGGTGAAAGGGTTGGCCGAACCGCTCTTGAAGCCCGTCCGCATCGGCGGACTCACGGTCGAACGACCGCTCGCGCTGGCGCCCATGTCCGGCGTCACCAACTGGCCCTTTCGCCGCCTCTGCAAGGAGCAGGGCTGCGGACTGGTGGTCACGGAGTTCGTCAGCGACAAGGCCCTGCTCTACGACAGCAAGCGCACGCGGGAGATGATCCGGCTCCTGCCGGACGAGCGGCCCGCGGGGGTGCAGATCTTCGGCGCCGACCCCGACACGATGGCGCGCGCCGCGGCGCGCGTGGTGGAGCTGGAGCAGCCGGACCTGATCGACATCAACATGGGCTGTCCCGCCCCGAAGGTCACCAAGGGCCGGGGGGGCTCGTCACTGCTGAAGGAGCCGGAAGTCGCCCAGGAGATCGTGCGGCAGGTGGTGCGGGCCGTGGCGCCTGTGCCGGTGACCGTGAAGATGCGCATCGGCTGGGATGCCCGCTCGATCAACGCCGTCGAGGTGGCCAAGCGGGTGGAGGACGCCGGCGCGCAGATGATCACGGTCCACGGCCGCACGCGGGAGCAGCACTACTCCGGCCGGGCCGACTGGAGCGTGATTGCCGCGGTCGCCCGCGCGGTGTCCATCCCGGTATTGGGCAACGGCGACATCACCGGCCCGGTCGAGGCCGCGGAGCGGCTGCGCACCTGCGGCGTGGCCGGCCTGGCCGTGGGGCGCGGCGCGCTGGGCAACCCCTGGATCTTCCGCCGCATCCTCCACTACCTGGAGACGGGCGAGATCCTGCCCGAGCCCGGCGTGCGGGAGCGGGTGGAGATGGCGCTCCGCCACCTGGACCTCATGATCGAGTACAGGGGCGAGTTCCTGGCGGTGCGGGAGATGCGCAAGCACGCGGCCTGGTACCTGAAGGGGCTGCCCGGCTCCGCCGCGGTGCGCGCGGCCGTCAACCAGGCGGAGCGGGCGGAGGAGATGCGGGCCCTGCTCCTGGGTTATCTGGAGCGCATGGAGGGCTTGGGGGCCACAGAGGCCGAAAGCGTCAGACTGTTAAGTTGACAGCACGCGGCGGCCTCCCGTACAATGAAGTGCCGTAGAAGCGGAGCGCTGCGGGGCCGCGCGGAGTCGGTCCCGCTGTGCTTCGTCGCAGCAGGACACCTCGGGCATTCTGCGGCCGGTCCGGGGCGTATACATCCCTACCACAACGAGCGGATCACCGCCCCGGCGGCGCGGTGTGGCTGTCTGGAGTAAAGGGGAGAACCACATGGCCGAGAAAGAGGTGCTGCTATCCCTGGACGGGCTGAAGCAGCTCGAGCAGGAGCTGCTCTACCTGCGCACCGTGAAGCGCATGGAGGTCGCCCAGCGCATCAAGCAGGCCCGCGAGTACGGCGACATCGCCGAGAACTCGGAGTACGAGGACGCGAAGAACGAGCAGGCCTTCATCGAAGGGCGCATCCTGGTGCTGGAGAAGATGCTGCGCAACGCGCGGGTGATCGACGAACCCGTCGGGCAGCAGGAGGTCGTGGTCCTCGGCAGCACGGTGGTGCTGAAGGACCTGGAGTACGGCGAGGAGCATACCTACACGATCGTGGGCACCACCGAGGCCGATCCCGCGCACAACCGCATCTCCAACGAGTCCCCCGTCGGCCGCGCGATCATGGGGCAGCGCGTGGGGACCGTGGTGGCCGTCGAGGCGCCCGACGGGGTCATCCAGTACGAGATCGTCGCGATCAAATGAGCAAGCGGGGGTCGAAGTTGCCCCCGCTTGATTTCCCACCCCGGCGTGAGTCTGACGTCCGCGCCCCGCCGCAGGATCGCGGCGCTGCCCGGCGCGGGCGGCGCGACCGCGGCAAGATCCGCACCGCCTGGCAGCGGGTATGCGTTGACAGCGGGCGGCGGTGGCGGGTACAATGGCTAAGCGGTTAGCGGGGCTGTAGCTCAGCTGGGAGAGCAGCGCCTTTGCAAGGCGAAGGTCGAGGGTTCGAGTCCCTTCAGCTCCACCACGATGGACCGGGCACACGCCCGGTCCCTTTTTCATTTGCCGGCGCCCGGCGCCGCTGCCGTGCGCGACCGCCGCGTCCGCGAAGTCCTGCGCGGCCTGCCCGCTGGGGAAGGCTCGCGGGCGAGCTTGCACAGCCCCTGAGAGCGGTGGACCCCGGGGAAAAAAGGCGGAGCCCGGCGCATGCGGCGCCGGGCTCCGCGCTTTCTGTTACTTGACGATGAGCTTGCCGACCATGCCGGCCTCGCGGTGGCCGGGCACGTCGCAGATGATGTCGTGCTCGCCGGTCTGGGTGGCCTTGACCTCGATGACCTTGGTCTGCCCCGAGGGGATCTGGCCGGAGTTGACGTTGAGGGAGGGGATCAGGAAGTTGTGGGCGACGGCGGGATCCTTGTTGATCAGGGTGATCTTCAGCGTGTCACCCTTATTGGCCTCAAGGACGTCAGGCGTGAACTTCATCTCACCGTTGATGCCCATTTCGACGGTGAGCTCCTTCACGTTGCCGCTTCCGCCGCCCCCGCACCCAGCGAGGACACCCAGCGAGAGCACAACCACTGCCAGAAGCATCGCGAGCTTGCGCATACTTAAAGTTTCACTTCCTTTCCTGGCCACTATGATGCCAAAGACGCCGGCTCAGGCCAATCGGACGCGCAACGTACCAGGGCTCCTTAGGCTGCCGAATGGTCTAGGGTGTAGACCCTAAGTACTACCTTGCATGCGCCTCTGGTGCCATCCATGGTACAATAGCGGCCGAAAACCCTGTAGGTGCATTGATTTCAGACGACTCGGACAGTCTGGAGGCAATCATACCACGGCGCGGCTGGCGCCGCAAGGGGCACCCGCGGTCACATACGACACATTTAGGTTCTCTTTGTCTTAGTACATTAATATAACGAGGACCGAAATATTGGGGGCGGTCTCGTGGTGCGGTGGGCACGGCTTCCGGCCGGTCCGCTGGTGGCGACGGCCCTGCTGCTGCTCCTGCCGGGGCGGGCGGCGGCGTCGCACCTGAGCGGTGGGGAGAGCGACCTGATGGGGATCTACGGCGGCGTCGCCCTGGTCCTGGGCTTCGCCGGCCTCCTGGGCGTGCTGGGGCTGGTGCCGGCCCGCTGGCGGTCAAGGGGGTACCGCTGGGGCCGCTGGCTCCTGGCGATCGGCCTCACCGTCCTGATCGGCGGGGGATTCCACGCGGCAGCCGTCGGCACGGCAGCGCAGCGGCCGGGCGACGAGGCGTTCGGCCGCCTGGCCACCCAGCAGCTGCTCGGGACGCTCGCCGTCTTCACCTCGTTCTGGGGCGGGGTCTACTACCTCGCCCGGCGGTCCGGGGTGCTGAACATGGGCGAGTCCGTCAAGTACCGGGTGCTGCACAACGGCGATCCCCCTGAGCCGACGGCGTACCGGGCCGATCGGCCCGGCGAGCACCGGCTGATGTGGATTCCCTTCGCGGCGATGGGCATCCTGGCGCTCTTCTTCACCGCCGGAGTGCTCCTCGCGCTCCTCCGGCTGCCGCCCGGCGCACGGCTCTAGTGTGTCCCCGGTTTCCATGGTTCCAGGCTGCAAAGGGGAGGAGAGAGACGATGCTAAGCAACGTTGAAGGGTCCGCGAGTAGGAACTTCTTCTACACCGCGGTCCTCTGGATGGCCATCGGCATGAGCTTCGGGCTGTTCGCGGCCGTGCTGCTGGTCGTGCCCGACCTGGTGAAGAACATCCCCGTGCTCCAGTACTTCACCTTCGGCCGGGTGCGCCCCGTGCACACCAACCTCGTGCTCTTCGGGTGGCTGAGCGGGGCTTACTTCGCCACGCTCTACTACATGGTTCCCCGGGTCTGCGGCACCCGCCTGTGGAGCGAGCGGCTGGGCAACTTCACGGTCATCTACCACAACCTGCTGATGGCCGCCTACGCCGTCACCCTGCTCCTGGGCATGAACGCGGGCCGGGAGTACGCCGAATCGCCGTGGATCCTGAAGATCCTCACGGTCGGGCTCTTCGCGCTGGTCTTCTTCAACGTCCTCATGACCGTCGCCCACCGGAAGGAGAAGGAGCTGTACGTCACGGCCTGGTACATGCTCGGGGCCGTGGCGACCGCGCCGGTGATCTACATCGTCGGCAACCAGTTCCTCCTGCCGCAGAACCCCATCTCCGGCGTCAACGACGCGGTGGTCAACTGGTTCTACGGCCACAACATCCTGGGCTACTGGTTCACGCCCATCGGCGTCGGCGCCGTCTACTACCTGCTGCCGAAGCTGACCGGCAACCCGATCTGGAGCCACCGGCTCTCCATGATCGGCTTCTGGATGCTCATGTTCGTCTACGGCCCCACGGGGGCCCACCACCTGGTCAACGGTCCGGTGCCGTACTGGCTGCAGACGGTCGCCATCGCCTTCTCCGTCTGCCTGATCATCCCGGTCTGGACCGTGCTCACCAACTTCTACGGCACGATGAACGGCCGGTGGGGCGCGCTGAAGGAGTCGGTACCCCTGAAGTTCACCGTGACCGCCATGGTCTTCTACTTCATCACCTGCTTCCAGGGGCCGATGCAGTCGCTCCGCTCCGTCAGCGCCATCACCCACTTCACCAACTGGGTCGTCGGCCACGCGCACCTGGCCCTGCTGGGCACCTTCTCGTTCGTCATGTTCGCCACCATCTACTATGCCCTGCCCCGGCTGATCAGCCGCGAGATCTGGTCGGCCCGGCTGATGGAGTGGCACTACTGGCTCTCCCTCATCGGCTTCACCCTGTTCTTCGTCGCCCTGACCGTCGGCGGGCTGGTGCAGGGCTCTGACTGGGCGGCGAACCAGTCCAGCAACTTCATCGCCTCCGTCATCAACCAGCGGCCCTTCAACATCGCCCGGGCCATCGGCGGGGCCATGATCCTCGGTGCCCAGTTCCTGTTCATCTTCAACATCTTCAAGACGGCGACCGCCGGCAGGCACTTCAGCGCTGAGGCTGCCGAGGCCGGCACCGTGGCCGCCGGTGGATAAGGAAGGGGTGCTCACATGCGCAAGTTCGAGCGGAACGCCGCGCTCCTCGGCCTGGGCGCCTTCCTGCTGCTCTGCTTTGCCGTGGTGATCACCGTCGCCGTGCCGCTGATGCAGGAGGACCTGTACGCCGCGTCGCCCTCCGCTCCCCGCTACTCGGGCATGCTCCCCGACGGCCGGCCGATCAGCCCGCAGGTGGCCCGCGGGCGCCAGATCTACATCCGGGAGGGCTGCTTCTACTGCCACACCCAGCAGGTCCGCACGCTGCCGAACGACGCCGCCTTCCAGGCCCCGGCCGTCACGCTGGAGGATGGCACCGTGGTCGGCGGCCGGCCGACCCGGCCTTCGGACTACGCCAATGACAACCCGGCCCTGCTGGGTTCGCAGCGGACCGGCCCGGACCTGAAGTATGTGGGCCACCGCCTGCCCTCCAAGGAGTGGCACATCGCCCACCTGATCGACCCGCGCTCGGTCGAGCCCAACTCGATCATGCCGTCTTACGCCCACCTGCCGCCGGATGAGCTGGACGCCCTGGCCGAGTACCTGCTGGCCCTGCGCGACTGGGCGATCCCCGTCCGGACCCTGGCGAAGTACCCCGGGCCCGACATCCTGCTCGCCACCGACGACATCCTGCCCGAGGAGTACCGCAACGTGAAGAACCCGTTCACCATCGGCGACCCTGCCGTCCTGGCCCGGGCCGAGGAGCTCATCCAGGCCAACGGCTGCCTCGCCTGCCACGGGCAGGACATGAGGGGCAAGACCGAGGCCGACGGCTGGGCCGGACCGCCCTATCCGACCGACTGGTACAAGGCCGGCGCGACCCACTCCGAGCAGTTCATCTTCTGGGTGATCTCGGAGGGCACGCTCAAGGAGGACGGCACCGGCTCCGGCATGCCCAGCTGGCGGCTGAACGGCCTCTCCGATGAGGACCGGTGGGCCCTGACCACCTACATCAAGTGGCTGGGCACGCAGCAGCAGCAGTAGGCCCGGCGAAGGGGGGAACCGGCCGTGGGGATGGAGTGGACCCGGTTCAGCGATCTGAACGTCTCCAGCGGCTTCCTGCTGCTCATCGTGCTGGTGCTGTGGGCCCTGCTCGCCGTGGTGATGTACTGGGCCTTTGCGTCGGGCAGCGCCAGCATGAAGGAGGACGTGAAGTACAAGTACGTGGAGGACGACCAGCCCATCGCCCGCACACGGAGGTGGAACCATGACCGAGGAGAACCGGCCGCAGACCGAGTCCGGGCATGACCACGGGGGGCCCGTGCCCAAGTTCCTGCTGCTGGTCTACGGCGTGATCGCCATCTTCTTCGTGTACTACCTTGCCGCCAACCTGCGCTTCGGGCCCAACAGCCCCACGGGCTTCTAGCGCCGCGCGATCACCCCCCCGCCGCGGGGCGGGGGGGTCTGTCGCCTCTCCGGAGGGGATGGAGCATGAGGAGCCGCCTTGGCAAGGTGCGGACGGTCAAGCGCCGGTACCGGCGCGCGGTGCAGCTCGCCGTCCTCGCCCTGCTGATCCTCTCACCGTTCCTCAACCTCTTCCGCTTCGACCTGCCGAGCATGTCGCTCTACCTGTTCGGCGCCCGGCTGTGGGTCAAGCACACCTACGTCTTCACCCTGCTCCTGGTGACCGTCATCTACGCCATCATCGCGGCCAGCCTGCTCTTCGGCCGGGTGTTCTGCGGGTGGGTCTGCCCCCAGAACCTGTTCAACGAGCTCACCCGCAGCTGGGACCGGCGGCTCGGCCGCCCGGGCAGCGTGCTGCTCTCGGCGCTGATCAGCCTGGCCGGCGGTTTCGTGGTGCGCAGCTACTTCAGCGACGGGCGCGCCCTGCTGGCCCAGTACCTCTCCGGGCAGGTGCCCGCCGGCCCCACGATCTTCATCCTCGGCTTCGCCCTCTTCTTCACGCTGGCGATGGCCTGGTGGCGCACGGGCATCTGCCGGGTGGCCTGCCCCTACGGCCACCTGCAGTCGATCATCTCCAACGCCGACACGATGCACCTGCAGGTGTTCAACCTGCCGGGCAACCGGGACATCTGCGCCACCTGCGGGCTGTGCGCGGAGATCTGCCACATGGGGGTGGACCCGCGCACCGCCGAGCAGAAGCACTGCGTCGTCTGCGGCGACTGCCTCGACGCCTGCGCGCTGGTCTCCGGGGCGCGCAAGGTCCCCCGGGTCCTGAACTTCACGATCGGATCCGGCGAGCGGGCGGTGCCGCTCCGGGACCGGGGGCGGCTGTGGCAGAGCGTGCGGCTGCTCGCTCCCCGCCTGGTCGTGCCGCTGACCCTGACGGTCGTCCTCGGCGGGCTCTCGGCCTACGCCCTGGCGCACCGGCCCCTGGTCGACCTGGTGGTGGCCAAGAACCCCCGTGCGGCCCTGGCGGCCGGGGCCCCGGTGAGCAGCGGCGGCGTCCTGGCCGTGTCGGTCATCAACCTGGGCAGCGAGAGCGACGTGTTCCACCTCTCCGTCGAGGGGCTGCCGGACAACTGGGCCGCGCTGGAGCGGTCCGACGTCCGCCTGGGCCCCGGGGAGCGGGCGTCCGTGACGCTGCGCGTCATCCCCACTGAGCGGATCCCGGGCGCTCACCGCTTCACCGTGCGGGTCGTCGGCGAGCGGAGCGGGGCGGAGGCCAGCTTCGACGCTGTGCACGTCGTCTACTGACACTGTTGTGCCATACCGTATGCAACGAAAGTCTAATCAGATAAGATACAAAGGGAGATCACTTTTTTCCCCGATCGTACGGGGGAGGGGCTCTGGCCCGCGTTTTCTGGCACGCAATACGGTAACTTGCGACCCTTTTATGTTGCCTGTAAAGCCGTACTGCGGCTATAATGTTGCTGTTGCGCAGTGTGGCTGGCTGGATTCCGGGATGCTGGCTTCCGAGTCATGGGGAGGTGCTGGTTCTGTGGGTCTCTGGGCCAGGTTCAAGAACACGACGCTCTACAAGTCCATCTACCGGAACGAATACCCGGATACCCCGCGCAATCAAGTTCTGGTCATCCTGAACAGCGTCGTACTTCACCTGCACCCGGTGAAGGTGCCCCGGCGCGCGGTGCGGGTGAGTTATACCTGGGGCCTCGGCGGGCTGTCGCTGCTCATGTTCCTCATCCTCACGGTGACGGGCGTCTGGCTGATGTTCTACTACGTGCCGTCCGTTCCCGGCGCCTACGAGTCGATGAGGGCGCTGGAAACCGACGTCATCTTCGGCCCGTTCGCCCGCAATCTCCACCGGTGGGCGGCCCACGGCATGGTGATCGCCGTCTGGCTGCACATGACCCGGGTCTTCTACACCGGGTCGTACAAGCCGCCCCGGGAGTTCAACTGGGTGATCGGCGTCGCCCTCTTCCTGGTGACCGTGCTCCTCTCGTTCACGGGCTACCTCCTGCCGTGGGACCAGCTGGCGTACTGGGCGATCCAGGTGGGCTCCAACATGGCGAAGGTCACGCCCGTCATCGGCAGCTACGTCCAGCGGGCCCTGCTCGACGGCTATGAGATCGGCCCGGCCACGCTGGTGCGCTGGTACACCCTGCACGTCATCCTGCTGCCGCTGACCTGCATCGCGCTGATGGCCGTGCACTTCTGGCGCATCCGCAAGGACGGGGGCATCTCGACCCCGATTCCGTACGACGAGGACGAGGACGACGTCCGGGACGAGGCCGCCCCGGCCGCCGACGTCCCGGCGAATCCGTAGGGAGGGACGCGCATGGCTGAGGCGCACGAGAAGTATCAGCAGACGGGCCCCAAGGTGAAGCCCGGCCAGAAGGAGGAGCTGGTCTACACCTGGCCCTTCCTCGTCTCGATCGAGGCCATCATGGCGCTCACGGCGATCCTTGCCTTCGCCCTCATGGCGGCGTTCATCGACGCGCCGCTTCTGGATCTGGCCAATCCCGACAAGACCCCGAACCCGGCCAAGGCGCCCTGGTACTTCCTCGGGCTGCAGGAGCTCCTGCTGCACATGGACCCCGCGCTCGCGGGCGTCATCGTGCCCGGCGCCTGTCTGGTGCTCCTGGCCATGATCCCGTACATCGACCGGGACCGGCGGGGGACGGGCATCTGGTTCTCCACGAAGAAGGGGCTGCCCATCACCATCTTCTCCGCCATCTACACCGCGGTCATCGAGATCGCCCTGGTGCTGGTGGACGAGGTCGTGCGGGTGCCCGGCATGCCCGAGGGCTCCTACCGCATCTCCGCTACCGTCACCTACCTGCTGGAGCAGACCGGGCTCCCCACCGCCGCCGTCTCGTGGGTGGGTTCGATCTTCATCCCGCTCCTGCTCATGGTCGGCATTCCGTGGGTCCTGGCCGTGATCGTCAAGCGGCGCTACCAGGCCAACACCCGTGAGGTCATGATCGCCCTCTACACGTTCTTCTTCACCTCGTTCATCGTGCTTTCGTCGATTGGTACCTTCTTCCGGGGCGAGTCGATGCACCTGGTCTGGCCGTGGGAGCTTCAGCCCCCGCACTAGGCCGGCCTCGCCGCCGACTCACACACCGCTGGGAAAGGGTGAGACTCCATGGCTGGTGAGAACTCGCTCCGTGCCGCTGCGGCGGCTCCGCCCGCCCATGGTCCTGCTGCAGACGGCATGACCCGCCGCCAGTTCCTGCGCGGCACCATGTTCGCCACCATCGGAACGATGTTCGGCCTGGCGGCTGCCGGCGCCGGCGGCATGCTCTGGCCGATCAAGCTGACCGGCTTCGGCGGGATCGTCCCCGCTCCGGTGAAGGCCCACGAGCTGGAGATCGGCGACGTGGTGATGGTGCGGGAGGGCAAGTACTACCTCACTCGCAGCGAGGATGGGCTGATGGCCCTGTACTGGCGCTGCGTCCACCTGGGCTGCACCGTTCCCTGGAACGCTGCCCAGAAGAAGTTCATGTGCCCGTGCCACGCCTCGGTGTACGATATCACGGGGCAGAACATCGCCGGCCCGGCCCCGCGGCCCCTGGACATGATGGAGGTCATCGTGGAGCCGGACGGCACGATCCTGGTCAACACCGGCAAGATCACCGAGCGGGCGCGCCACCAGCCCGAGCACGCCGTGAAGATCTAGGGGGAGGAGGGCGCATCCCATGTTCGACTTCGCCAGCCTTCTGGGCTACGCGTCGCCCATCCGGACCCCGTGGTACCACGGGGTGCGGGTTTCGGAAGCGACTGAGCTCCTGATCGTCCTGACCCTGTTCCTCGGCGTGCTGGCCGCCGTGTACTTCATCCAGCGCTGGATCGGCGATTACTAGTACCGTGCCCGGAAAGGAGTTCACCGCCTGTGCGTAACGAGAGGAAGTACAAGATCATCACCCTGCTCTCGCTGGCTCTGGCCCTCCTGCTGCTGGGCACGGGCATCCGGGAGCCGTTCCGCATGGCCACCGCCGAGTACCGGCAGCACGAGGAGTACGTCCTGAAGGGCGCCCAGCTGTATGCGGAGAACTGCGTGCAGTGCCACGGCCCCTACGGCGAGGGCGTCATCGGCATGCCGCTCAACCGGGCCCAGTTCCGGGTGGATCCCGATTCCCCGGCCGGCAAGGAGATCTACGCCTACATCTATGACACGATCGCCCGGGGCCGCCCCGGCAACGCCGACCACTTCCAGTGGGTGCGGGTGAAGACGCCGGAGGGCAAGGACGCGTGGATGTCCTACACCGAGATGCCCCCGTGGCTGAAGCAGCACGGCGGCCCGCTGGATGAGGAGGCCGTAAAGGCCCTGACGCTGTTCATCATGTACGAAGACCCGGCGGGGTCCCAGTGGTACATGGTGGGCGACTCCACCAAGGCGCCGATCCCGCCGGCCGACCTGGAGCCTGACGAAACCGGGGTCATCCCGCTGCCCGATGCCGACGTCCCCGAGGAGGTCAACGTCACCGCCAAGGCCTTGCTCCGGGACGTGGCCAAGACCCAGTGCCTGACGTGCCACCGCATCGGGAGCAAGGGCGGCTTCGTGGGGCCGGACCTCAGCAAGGTGGGCCTCTGGGGCGTCGATCAGGAGTTCCTGGAGGAGTGGATCAAGCGGGCCAGCGGGCCCAATGCCATGCCCCACGACGAGCGGATGCCCATCTACTGGAGCCAGAACCGGGCGATCAAGAGCGCCGAGATCGACCTGAGCCAGCGGGTCGTCTCCGAGGGGCCGTACTACATGCCCGCGTTCGAGGGCAGGCTGACCGACGAGGAGATCGCGACCATCGCCCAGTACCTGCTGGGGCTGAAGTAGCGCGATCCCGGAGCGCCGGGAGAGGGGGGTGAGCCCGTGCGGGGGTACGTGGTGGCGCTGCTGCTCATCGCCTTCCTGGTCGGCAGCCTCTTCCGGGCGACCGAGGTGACGGGCATGCGCATCTTCAACATGTTCGCCACCCTCGGGATCTTCCTGTTCGGCGTCGTGGGCTCGTTAGCCCTCGCCCGTCTCCAGCAGCGCTCCGGGCAGCGGAGCGTCGAGGAGGCCTTGAAGGCCCTGGAGCCCGACTGGGTCATCACCGACTGGTCGGATGCCCCCGGGGAGCGTCCGGACTACCTGCTGGTCGGGCCTGCGGGCCTGCTGGCGGTCTGCGTTGAGAGCGCCCCGGGCCCGGCCCGGTCGGCCCGGGCGAAGCGGCGGCTGGCGTCGTCCGCGGAGCGGGCGCGGCGGTGCGCCGCATGGGTGCGGGCCGCCCTGGCGGAGTTTCCGGACGCCGCTGGCCTGCCGGTGTTCCCCCTCGTGCTCCTCTCCCGCATGCGCGCCCCGGAGGGCGAGCAGGCGGAGGGGATCCCGGCGCTCAATCCCGAAAGGCTGGCCGGGTTTGTCGCCGGCCTGGACCCCGGCCCGGCGCTCAGCCGGCCGCTCCGCTTCCGGATCACGCGCCGCCTGCGTGAGCGGCACCTGCCCGAGACCGGCTAGTGGCCCCCCAAAGGAGGGAGAACCGTGCCGCACTTTATCGACGAGAAGTGCATCGGCTGCACCGCCTGCGTGTCCGTGTGCCCGACCGAGGCGATCAGCGGCGAGCGGAAGCAGCTGCACTATATCGACCCCAAGCTCTGCATCGACTGTGACGCCTGCGTGCGCAGCTGCCCGGTGCTGGCGATCGCGGACGAGTTCGGCGTCTACAAGCCGCGCATCCCGAAGCGGGCGGACTGGCCCAAGCCGGTCATCGACCCCGTCTCCTGCTCCGGCTGCGACTTCTGCGTGGAGATCTGCCCGTTCGACTGCCTGGAGCTGGCGGGCGACGGCCCGTTCTTCGGCACGGCTGTGCTGGTGAGGCCCAACGCGTGCGTCGGCTGCAGGGAGTGCGAGGAGGTCTGCGCCAAGGGCGCGATCATCGTCCTGGCGCCGGACGAACCCCACCCGATCGCCGTCGCGGAGGGAAGGATGTAATATCCTGCAGAGAATGCGGGAGCCCTCGGTGTCGAGGGCTCCCGCTTCCATTGTCGGCCATGCGCAGGTGCCGGCCTTTGTCGAGTCGAATCCTGTTTGCGGGAGGAGGAATCGACTTGTCACACTTTGATGCCGTCCTCTTCGACCTGGACGGCACCCTGATCGACACGAACCACCTGATCGTGACCTCGTATCAGCACGTCCTGCGGACGCACCTGGGCCTGGAGGTGACCCCGGAGCAGCTCTACCCCTATTTCGGCGAGCCGCTGCGCACGACCCTGGCCCGGTTCGACCCGGAGCGGGTGGACGCGCTGATGGAGGCGTACCGGGCGTTCAACCACAGCCGCCACGATCAGCTGGTGCGCCGGTTCCCCGGCGTGAACGAGGCCGTCGCCGCGCTGCGGGAGGCGGGCGTGCGGCTCGCGGTCGTGACGTCGAAGTTCACGCCGCTGGCCCGCCGGGGCCTCGCCGTCTGCGGGCTGGAGGCGTACTTCCCGGTGGTGGTGGGGGAGGGCGACGTGAGGCGGCACAAGCCGGCGCCGGATCCGGCCCTGCGGGCCCTGGAGCTGCTCGGGGTCGAGCCGGGGCCCCGGGTGCTCATGGTGGGCGACGCGCCGGCGGACCTCTTCTGCGGCCGGGCGGCCGGCTGCAGGACGGCGGCCGTCGGCTGGGCCCTGAACCGGGAGGGGCTGGCCGCCGCGGAGCCGGACTACTGGGTGGAGCAGCCGTCCGACCTGGTGGCCCTGGTGCTCTCCGGCAGGGTGCCGGGCTGACGGGGCCCGCGGCGCGCCCCGCGGCGCCGGGCAGCGCCGGCAGGGCCGCGGCACAGTATTTTCGGCGCAGGCCTAGCGCTTTCGGACAAGATTGGTCCCGCGAGAAGGAGACCCCTTCAGACAGGTCGAAGTTGCAAGTCTACCGGGTTCCATGACCCTGATTGCGCGGTTTCGCTGGCGCCCAGCCATCGGGAAGCGCACCGCCCGAGGTGCGCGCTCGCCCCTGCGTCACCGCCTGGAAGACCGCACCGTCTTGCCCGGGGGCCCCCGGCTGAGCGCAGTTCCATCAACCGTTGAGGAGGAGATGGAGTTGAGACGGTTTGCTGTCGAGAAGGTGCGCAACGTTGCCCTCATTGCCCACGGTGGCGCCGGGAAGACGTCCCTGGCTGAGGCCATGCTGTTCACGGCCGG
The DNA here is from genome assembly GCA_003242675.1 of Bacillota bacterium. The sequence goes on from QGVE01000002.1 coordinate 41,823, forward strand.
GGCAACGGATCGGCTCGGGCGCGTCGACGAGGGCAATACGGTGATGGACTACGATCCCGAGGAGATTCGGCGGAAGGTCTCCATCTCCATGGGCATTGCGCCGCTGGAGTGGAAGGGCCACAAGTTCAATCTGCTGGATACTCCCGGGTATTTTGATTTTGTCGGCGAGGTCAAGGCGGCGCTGCGGGTCGTCGAGACGGCCGTCCTGCTGGTGGACGCCGTCGCCGGCATCGAGGTCGGCGCAGAGCTGAACTACGAGCACGCGGTCAAGGCCGGCGTCTCCCGGATCATCGTCATCAACAAGATGGACCGCGAGAACGCCAACTTCCGGAAAACCCTGAGCGCCCTCCAGGAGGCGTGGGGCCGCGGCGTCGTCCCCCTGCACCTGCCCATCGGCGCGGAGGCCAACTTCAAGGGCCTGGTCGACGTGGTGCAGCAGAAGGCCTACGTCTTCTCCGGCAAGCAGGTCAAGGAGGAGGCCGTGCCCGCCGAGTTCGAGGGTGAGATCGCGGAGATCCGCGAGAAGCTGATGGAGCTGGCGGCGGAGGCCGACGACGAGCTCACCGAGAAGTTCCTGGAAGCGGGCGAGCTCTCCCAGGAGGAGCTGGAGCGGGGGCTTCGGCTCGGCGTGGTGAAGGGCGACATCGTCCCCGTGCTCGTCGCGTCGGCCGCGAAGAACATCGGCGTCAGCTGCCTGATGGACGCCATCGTCGCCTACGCGCCGTCGCCGCTCGACCGCGGCGATCTGGTCGGCCGGACGCCCGACGGCGAGCCCGTGAGCCGGCCGATCGGCGAGGACGAGCCCTTCAGCGCCCTGGTCTTCAAGACCACCGCGGACCCGTTCGTCGGCCGCATGACCGTCATGCGGGTCTTCAACGGCAAGATCACCAGCGACCAGACGGTGTACAACGTCACCCGGGGCCGCTCGGAGCGCATCGGCAACCTCTTCATCCCCAAGGGCAAGGGCCAGGAGCCCGTGACCGAGGCCGGCCCGGGCGACATCGTCGCCGTCGCGAAGCTGGCCGTCACCCAGACCAACGACTCGCTGGGCACCGAGGCCCAACCGCTCCTCCTCGACCCCGTGGACTTCCCCTCTCCGGTCTACTCCGTCGCCGTGAACCCGAAGTCCAAGGGCGATGAGGAGAAGATCAGCTCCGGCCTGCAGCGGCTGGCCGAGGAGGACGCGACCTTCACGGTGCGGCGCGACCCCGTCACGGGCGAGACGATCATCTCCGGCCTCGGCGACACCCACGTGGACGTGATGATCGAGCGGCTGAAGCGGAAGTTCGGCGTGGAGGCCGTCCTCAGCGAGCCGAAGGTGGCCTACAAGGAGACCATCCGCGGCAAGGCCCAGGGCGAGTACAAGCACAAGAAGCAGACCGGCGGCCGCGGCCAGTACGGCCACTGCAAGATCGAGATCGAGCCGCTGCCCGAGGGCGAGTACGAGTTTGTCGACAAGATCTTCGCCGGCGCGATTCCGCTCAACTTCCGGCCGGCGGTCGACAAGGGCGTGCAGGAGACCATGGCCGAGGGCGTGCTGGCCGGCTACCCGGTGACGGGCATCCGCTGCACGCTGCTGGACGGCTCGTACCACGAGGTCGACTCCTCCGAGATGGCCTTCAAGATCGCCGCCCGCAACGCGTTCCGCCAGGCGTTCATGAACGCGAACCCGATCCTGCTGGAGCCGATCATGCGGGTGGAGGTCATCGTGCCGGAGGCCTACATGGGCGACATCATGGGCGACCTGAACAAGAAGCGCGGCCGGATCTCCGGCATGGAGCCGATCGGGGGCGGCAAGCAGCTCATCCGGGCGATGGTGCCGCTCGCCGAGATGCACCGCTACGCCATCGACCTGCGGTCCATGACGCAGGGCCGCGGCCAGTTCAAGATGGAGTTCGACCACTACGAGGAGGCCCCGGCCCAGGTGGCGAAGGCGGTCATCGAGGCCGCCCAGGCGAGCCGCAAGGAGGAGTCGGAGTAGCCGGCGGCTCGTGCTCGCGGATCCATGCCGGGCGCACCCGGTGCCCGGCCCGCTCGACGGCATACGCAGCGACGAAGCGCGCCTGCCAGTCCGGCAGGCCGCTTTGTTTGCGCGGGAGGGCAGCCCGCGGCGGGGCGGACCGCCGGGCGGGCGCCGCGGGCCGGCTCGCCGCGCTCGGCCGCGCCGGTCGGGTGGCGTCCCGTCGCGCGGGTGCCGTTCGCCGGCGTGCGGACGGTGCCGGATCGGCGCCTGCGCCCCCACGTGCATCGCCTCCCCGCCGGGGAGTCTGCCCGGCCGGGCGGACTGCCAGGTTGGGCGGCGCCGGAGCGCCGTGCAGGCGAACACTAGGATCGTGCTGAATCTATCTGCGGAGGGAGTCATCATGGCGGTAGTGCAGCTGGGCAGGGGCCGTCACCGGAGGGTGCAGGCGGGTCATCCGTGGATCTTTCAGGGCGAAGTGGCGGAGGTGCGGGGGGAGTTCGCCCCCGGAGACGTGGTCACGGTGGTGGACTTCCGCGGCCGGCTGCTCGGCAAGGGCTACATCAACCCCGCGTCGCAGATCCTCGTCCGCATGCTGACGGCGCAGGACGAGCCGATCGACCGGGACTTCTTCCGGCGCCGGCTGGAGCAGGCCTGGGCCTATCGGCAGCGGCTCCTCCCCGACACCGGGGCCTGCCGGGTGGTCTTCGGCGAGGCGGACTTCCTGCCCGGGCTCATCGTGGACAAGTTCGGCGACATCCTGGTCGTGCAGACCCTCGCCCTCGGCATCGACCGGTGGCTGTCGGACATTGTCGACATCCTGGACGACATGCTTCGCCCCCGGGGGATCTACGAGCGCAACGACGTGCCGGTGCGCCGGCTGGAAGGGCTCGAGGAGCGCAAGGGCTTCCTGCGGGGCGAGTTCGATCCGCGCATCACGATTGTCGAAAACGGGCTGGAGATCGCCGTGGACGTGGCGGAGGGGCAGAAGACCGGCTACTACCTGGACCAGCGGGAGAACCGGGCGGCCGTGCGCCGCTACGCGGCCGGGGCGCGCGTGCTTGACTGCTTCTGCAACGTGGGCGGCTTCGCCCTGAACGCGGCCGCCGCCGGCGCCCGCGAGGTGATCGCCGTCGACTCCTCGGCGGAGGCGATCGCGGCCGCCGAGGAAAACGCCGCCCGCAACGGCCTCTCCGACCGGATCCGGTTCCGGGTCGGCAACGCCTTCGACATCCTGCGCCAGATGGAGGTGCAGAAGGAGCGCTTCGACCTCATCATCCTGGATCCGCCCGCCTTCGCCAAGAACAAGGCGGCCCTGGAAGGCGCCGTGCGGGGCTACAAGGAGATCAACCTGCGGGCCCTGCGCATGCTGGAGCCGGGCGGCTTCCTGGTCACCTGCTCGTGCTCGTATCACATGACCCCCGACCTCTTCAAGGCCGTGGTCGCGGACGCCGCGCTCGATGCGCGGCGGCGGCTGCGGCTGGTCGAGGAGCGGACCCAGGCGGTCGACCACCCCATCTTGGTGGGGTACGATGAGAGCCACTACCTGAAGTGCCACATTTACGAAGTCATCTGATCGCCGGGCAGGCCGTCTCTCCTGCGCGGGATTGAACGTCAAATAAGGTCAGAAGAAGTCTTTGGGAGTCCCCGGCGGGGAAAAATGCCGGAAAGGCGCACATTTCGTTTCCCTCCGCGCTTGCCCGCCGGACCGACTCCGGGTAAAGTGAAAGGTAGAAAGGTCAAACAAGGTCAGGGGGTGAGCGCCGGATGGCCAACCTGGCCGACCGGATCGAACGCTACCTCAAAGAGCACCTCAGCAGGACGGAAATCCTGGAGGTGCGGCGGGCCATGCTGGCCGCCCTGTTTGACTGCGCGCCCTCGCAGATCAACTACGTGCTGACGACCCGCTTTACCCCCGAGCGCGGCTACCTGGTGGAGAGCCGCCGCGGGGGCGGGGGGTATATCCGCATCATCCGCCTGAACATCAAGAACCCGGAAGACCTGCAGGACCTGATCGAGCGGCAGATCGGCGAGGCGATCAGCCAGAACGAGGCGATGCACATCATCGGCCGGCTGAGGGACGAGGGGCTCATCGACGAGCGGGAGGCGGCCATCATGGAGGCGGCCATACGGCGCGAGGCCCTTGGCCTGGAGCTGCCGTACCGCGACGCGGTGCGGGCCAGCGTGCTGAAGGCGATGCTCACCGCTATTCTGCGCTTCTGAGGAGGTCTTGGCCGATGCGGTGCGAGCGATGCGGCCAGCGTGAGGCGACGGTTCACCAGACAGTGGTCACCAACGGGCAGAAGCAGGAGTCGCACCTGTGCGTCGAGTGCGCCCGCGAGGTGGGGGCCTTCCCGGACTTTTCGTTCCCGAACCTTTCCGTGCAGCAGCTGCTCAGCTCCTTCCTGGGCCAGACGCTGCCCGGCGCCGGCAGCTCGCCGGCGCTGAAGCCGGAGCCCACCTGCCGGCACTGCGGCATGACGTACAGCCAGTTCGCCCAGAGCGGCATGCTGGGCTGCCCCCGGTGCTACCAGGAGCTGGAGCAGCAGCTGATGCCCTTGATCAAGCGGATTCAGGGCACCACGACGCACAGCGGCAAGGTGCCCAAGCGCACCGGCGGCCTGGCCCGCAAGCGGCGCGACCTGAAGCTGCTGAAGGCGCAGCTGCAGAGGGCCGTGGAGAGCGAGCGGTACGAGGAGGCCGCCAAGCTCAGGGACCAGATCCGGGCCCTGGAAGCCGAGATCGCCGCAGGGGGTGGCAGCGGTGGGGTGGAATGAGCTGGTATCGCGGGCGTCGAGCCGCTGGATGGAGGGAACCGGGCCGCACTCCGACGTGGTGCTCTCCTCCCGCATCCGGCTGGCCCGGAACCTGGACAACCTGCCCTTCCCGCAGCGCATGACGGAGGCCGACACCGAGCGGCTGCTCAAGGCCGCGGAGGCCGGCGTGCGGGAGATCAACCTGGTCGGGTTCCCCTCCCGGGTGGAGCTGTACCGGCTGGCCGACACCACGCCGCTGGACCGGCAGATCCTGGTGGAGAAGCACCTGATCAGCCCGCAGCAGTCCAAGGAGGTCATGGCCAAGGCCGTCGCCATCTCCGAAGACGAGTCCATCTCCATCATGGTGAACGAGGAGGACCACCTGCGCATCCAGGTGCTCGCCTCCGGGCTGCAGCTGCAGGAGGCCTGGCGCATCGCGTCGCAGGTGGACGACGCCCTGGAGCAGCGACTCCAGTTCGCGTTCGACGAGCAGCTGGGGTACCTCACCGCCTGCCCGACGAACGTGGGCACGGGGCTCCGGGCCTCGGTGATGGTGCACCTGCCCGCCCTGGTGCTGACGCAGCAGGCGGGGCGGCTCTTCCACAACCTCTCCCAGCTCGGGCTGGTGGTGAGGGGCCTGTACGGCGAGGGCACGGAGGCGGCCGGGCAGATCTTCCAGATCTCCAACCAGACCTCCCTGGGGAAGTCGGAGGAGGAGATCGTCTCCAACCTCGAGGCCGTCGCCCGGACCGTGATCGACGCGGAGGAGCAGGCCCGCCGGCATCTCCACCGCGAAATGCGGATGCAGATCGAGGACCGGGTGGCCCGGGCCTACGGCATCCTCACCCACGCGCGGATGATCAGCTCGGAGGAGGCGATGCGGCTCCTCTCGGACGTGCGGCTGGGCATCGCCCTGGGCGTCGTGCCGAAGATCGACTACCGCATCCTGAACGAGCTGCTCGTCGCGATGCAGCCGGCGTTCCTGCAGCGCCAGGCCGGGCGGGACCTGACCCCGGCGGAGCGGGACGTGCGGCGGGCGGCGCTCATCCGGGCCCGCCTTGCCGCCTGAGCCGCCGGCCGTATCGCCCGGGCTTGGGATGAGGACCCAAACGGAAAGGTTCCGGCGAGGGCGATGCCTCGCCACGGGTTCCGGCATAAACCAGAAGGATAGGGGGTAGGACGCGCATGTTCAGCCGCTATACGGAGCGGGCTCAGCGGGTCATCGTGCTGGCCCAGGATGAGGCCCGGCGTTTGAACTACGACTACGTCGGCACCGAGCATCTGCTCCTGGGACTGATTCGCGAGGGCGAGGGCATCGCCGCCAAGGCGCTTCAGTCGCTGGGCATCTCGCTGGAGCAGGTGCGCGCGGAGGTCGAGAAGATGATCGGCAAGGGCTCCGCCACGTCCCGGGGCGAGATCGGCTTCACCCCGCGGGCGAAGAAGGTGATGGTGGAGCTGGCCATCGAGGAGGCGCGCCTCCTGGGGCACAACTACGTGGGCACGGAGCACATCCTGCTCGGCCTGATCCGGGAGGGCGAGGGCGTAGCCGCACAGGTGCTGCAGAACCTGGGCGCGGACCTGGAGCGGGTGCGCAACCAGGTCATCCACCTCCTGGGCGGGGTGCCCCATCCGCCGGCCGGGTCGCCGGTGTCGGGCTCTGCGAAGGTGAAGGGGCCGAAGACCAGCACCTCTACGCTGGACCAGTTCGGCCGTGACCTGAACCAGATGGCGCGCGACGGCAAGCTCGACCCGGTCATCGGCCGGGAGAAGGAGATCGAGCGGGTCATCCAGATCCTGTCCCGGCGCACCAAGAACAATCCGGTCCTGATCGGCGAGCCGGGCGTGGGCAAGACCGCCATCGCCGAGGGCCTGGCCCAGCGGATCGTCGAGGGCCGGGTGCCCGAGATCCTGAAGGACAAGCGGGTCGTGGCCCTGGACCTGGCCTCGCTGGTGGCCGGCTCCAAGTACCGGGGCGAGTTCGAGGAGCGGCTCAAGAAGGTGCTGGAGGAGATCCGCAACGCCGGCAACATCATCCTCTTCATCGATGAGCTGCACACCATCATCGGCGCCGGCGCCGCCGAAGGCGCGATCGACGCCTCCAACATCCTGAAGCCGGCCCTGGCCCGCGGCGAGCTGCAGGCCATCGGCGCGACGACCATCGACGAGTACCGCAAGTACGTGGAGAAGGACGCGGCCCTGGAGCGCCGGTTCCAGCCGGTGATGGTCGAGGAGCCCAGCCCTGAGGAGGCGATCCAGATCCTGAAGGGGCTGCGCGACCGGTACGAGGCCCATCACCGGGTGGAGATCACCGACGCCGCGATCGAGGCGGCGGTGCGGCTCTCCGACCGGTACGTCACCGACCGGTACCTGCCGGACAAGGCCGTCGACCTGATCGACGAGGCCGCCTCCCGGGTGCGGCTGTCCACCTTCGTGGCGCCGCCCAACCTGAAGGAGCTGGAGGATAAGCTGGAGGAGATCCGCAAGGAGAAGGAGGCCGCGGTCCAGGGGCAGGAGTTCGAGAAGGCCGCCCGGCTCAGGGACAAGGAGACCAAGCTGAAGGAGGAGCTGGAGCGGCAGAAGAACGAGTGGCAGCAGAAGAAGGTCACCGCCAAGTGCGTCGTGACCGAGGACGACATCGCCACCATCGTCTCCCAGTGGACGGGCATCCCCGCCACGAAGCTGACGATGGACGAGTCGCAGCGGCTCCTCAACCTGGAGAAAGTGCTGCACGAGAAGGTCGTGGGCCAGGACGAGGCCGTGGCGGCGGTCGCCCGGGCCATCCGGCGGGCGCGCGCCGGCCTGAAGGACCCCAAGCGCCCGATCGGCTCCTTCATCTTCCTTGGCCCGACCGGCACCGGCAAGACCCACCTGGCCAAGGCCCTGGCGGAGGCGCTCTTCGGCGACGAGGACGCGATGGTCCGCATCGACATGTCCGAGTATATGGAGCGGCACACCACCTCCCGCCTGGTCGGCGCGCCGCCCGGGTACGTCGGCTACGAGGAGGGCGGCCAGCTGACCGAGGCCGTCCGGCGGCGGCCGTACTGCGTCGTGCTCCTGGACGAGATCGAGAAGGCGCACCCCGAGGTCTTCAACATCCTGCTGCAGGTGCTGGAGGACGGCCGGCTGACCGACGCCAAGGGCCGCACCGTGGACTTCCGGAACACGGTGATCATCATGACCTCCAACGCCGGCGCCCAGGCGATCCAGGGCGACAAGAAGCTGGGCTTCACCGTCCAGGAGGACGAGAAGGAACGGTACGAGCGGATGCGGTCCCGGGTCATGGACGAGGTGAAGCGCATCTTCCGGCCCGAGTTCCTCAACCGGATCGACGAGATCATCATCTTCCACAGCCTGAACAAGGATCACCTGAAGCAGATCGTGCAGCTGGAGGTCAAGAAGGTCGCCGACCGGCTGAAGGAGCAGGGCGTGGAGATGACCATCTCCGAAGGCGCCCTGGAGAAGCTGGTCGCCGAGGGCTACGACGAGAAGTTCGGCGCCCGCCCGCTCCGCCGGGCCATCCAGCGGCTGGTGGAGGACCCGCTGTCCGAGGAGATGCTCCGCAAGCCGTTCCAGTACGGCGAGAAGGTGCACGTGGACACGGACGCCGAAGGCAAGATCATCTTCCACCGCACCGAGCCCTCCGCCGAGTCGGTGGGCATCGGCAGCGGCGAGGCCAAGCAGCCGTAAGGCTGTGGCGCCGGCCACCGCTTCCGGGGTGGCCGGCACCGCATTTTGTTGGTTGTGAAGGGATTTTGTATTCGGCATCCAAATTTCCTGGTAAACACTCTTCTTTAGGGAGGCGTGTGAGTTGTGTCTGCGTTGAATCGCCTGTGGTCGGGGAGGTGGGGCGTGACCCTCACCGGCATCGTCGTTGGGATTCTGGCCCCTGTTCTGGTGAAGCTGGGCAACCCCGGCAACATGGGGGTGTGTGTCGCCTGCTTCACCCGCGACATCGCAGGCGCGCTCGGGCTGCACCGGGCGGCTGCGGTGCAGTACATCCGACCGGAGATCATCGGACTGGTGCTGGGCGCGGCGATCGCCGCCGTGCTGAGCGGCGAGTGGCGCGCCCGCGGCGGCTCGGCGCCCCTGGTGCGGTACCTCATGGGCGTCATCGCCGGGATCGCTGCCCTGGTGTTCCTCGGCTGTCCGTGGCGCGCGCTCTTGCGCATCGGCGGCGGCGACTGGAACGCCGTCGTCGGCCTCCTCGGCTTCGCCGCCGGCATCTGGGCGTCCACCTTCTTCCTGCGCCGCGGCTACAGCCTGGGCAAGAGCCGGCCGATGGCCCCGGTCACCGGCTGGATCATGCCGGCGGCGATGTTGGGCCTGCTGGTGCTCCTGCTCACGGCGCCGCGGCTGGGCCGGGACGCGGACGGCAACCCGGTCGGGCCGATCTTCTTCAGCGCCAGCGGCCCGGGCTCGCAGCACGCCGCCTGGTGGATCTCGCTCCTGGCTGCCCTGGTGATCGGCTTCCTGGGGCAGCGGAGCCGCTTCTGCACGGTGGGGGCGTTCCGAAACCTGTTCATGCTGCGTGACACCAAGCTCTTCACGGGCGTCGTCGCCCTGATCCTGAGCGCCATGGCGACGAACCTCGCGCTCGGCCAGTTCCATCCCGGCTTCGCGAACCAGCCGATCGCCCATACGGACGGGCTCTGGAACTTCCTGTCCATGCTGCTCTCCGGCCTCGCCTTCGCCCTCGGGGGCGGCTGCCCCGGCCGGCAGCTCTTCCTCGCCGGCGAGGGCGACACCGACGCGGCGGTCTTCTTCTTCGGCCTGCTGACCGGCACGGCCGTGGCGCACAACTTCAACCTGGCCAGCTCGTCCGCGGGGGTCTCGCCCTACGGGCCGGCGGCGGTCATCCTCGGACTGATCATCGTCGTCGTCCTCGGCTTCACGATGCGGGATGTGGAGGCCGGGCAGGACCGGTCCCGGTCGGCGGCATGAAGACCGAGCTCATCTACCTGGACAACGCGGCCACCTCGTGGCCCAAGCCGGCGGCCGTGGCGCGGGCGATGGCCGAGTGCCTGGAGAAGGAGGCCGGCAACCCCGGCCGCTCCGGGCACCGGCTGTCGCTCGCCGCCAGCCGGCGGGTCTGGGCGGTGCGCCAGGCGGTGGCCGAGCTCTTCGGGGCTCCCGACCCCCTGCGGGTGATCTTCACCCCCAACGCCACCTTCGCCATCAACCTGGCCCTGGGCGGCCTGCTCTCCCCGGGCGACCGGGTGGTCTGCACGGGCATGGAGCACAACGCGGTGATCCGCCCCCTCCGGGAGCTGGAGGAGCTGGGCATCGAGGTGGCGATCGCCCCCTGCGACCCCGACGGCCGGCTGGACCTGGAGGCGCTGCAGCGGGCGGTTGAGGCCGCCCCGACCCGGCTGGTCGTGCTCAACCACGCCAGCAACGTCACCGGCACGCTCTGCCCGGTGAAGGAGGCCGCCGCGATCGCCCGCCGCGCCGGCGCGCTGGTGCTGGTGGACGCGGCGCAGACCGCCGGCACCGTGCCCATCGACATGGTGGCCCTGGGCATCGACCTCCTGGCCTTCACCGGCCACAAGGGGCTTCTGGGCCCCACCGGAACCGGGGGGCTCATCCTCGGCGAGCGGGTGAACGCGGCGGAGATGAAGCCGCTGGTGCGCGGGGGCACCGGCTCCCGCTCGGCCCTGGAGCGGCAGCCGCCGGACCTGCCGGACCGGTTCGAGGCCGGCACCGTCAACCTCGTCGGCATCGCCGGGCTCGGGGCCGGGCTGCAGGCGCTCGCCGACCTGGGAGGCCCGGAGGAGGTCGGCCGCCGGGAGCGGGAGCTGGCCCGGCAGCTCTGGGAGGGGCTGTCGCAGATCCCCGGGGTGCGGCTCTACGGCCCGTCCGACTTTGCAGAGCGGGTCGGGGTCGTCTCGTTCACCGTCGAGGGGCGCTCCGTCTCGGAGGTGGGCGGGCGGCTGGACGAGGAGTTCGGCATCCTCACGCGCGTGGGCCTCCACTGCGCGCCGCTCGCCCACCGGACGATCGGCACGTTCCCCCAGGGGACGGTGCGGATGTCGCCCGGGCCGTTCAACACGCCCGAGCAGATCGAGCGGGCGGTCGGGGCCGTGCGGCGCATCGCCGAAGGGGCGTGACGGGATGGAATACGGCGTCGCACTCTTTCCCACCATCTCGATGGCCCTGAAGGCCGAGCAGCGGCTGAAGGCGGCGGGGCTCGCCGTAAAGCTCATCCCAACCCCCCGGCACCTCTCCAGCGACTGCGGCTTCGCCCTGCGCTTCGCCTGGGCGGACCGGGAGCGGGTGGAGGAGCTCCTGGCAGCGGGCGGGGGGGAGACGGCCGGGCTGCACCGGCTGTGAACAGCGGCCAGTCCGGGTCCGTTTTCGGACAAGTGAGAGTTTCATCTTGACGGCTCCGCTTGCCGCCGACTAGAATAAACTGCAATACGGAACAGCGATGAACGAGGAAAGTAGGCGGACGGAAGGCCATTCAGGGAGGCGGCGTCATAGACTGGAAGCGCCGCTATGGCGGTCCCCGCTGAAGTTCCCTCCGGAGCTGCCAGCTGAACGGCCGCAGGCCCTGCGGCCCAGTAGGCCCGGCCGGGTGTCCCGCCGTTACCCGGGAGCGGTGTCGAGGAGGCCGGTTTCCTCCGCACCGTCGATCGAGCGGGCCGCCGGAAGCGGCGGCTCAGAAGGGTGGTACCACGGGAGCGGCGCTCTCGTCCCTTACCGGGACGGGGGCTTTTTCATTCGGGCAAAGGAGGCGGATGAGCATGGTCGAAGGTCTGACTGCGGAGACAAGGGGAGCGCTGGCCGGTCGGTTTGCAGGCCTGCGGCTGGGCTCAGGCCGCCCTGTGGTCATCGCGGGACCGTGCAGCGTGGAGAGCGAGGAGCAGATCGTCGCCGCCGCCCGGGCGGTGAAGGCCGCGGGGGCGACGGCCCTGCGGGGAGGCGCGTTCAAGCCCCGCACGTCGCCCCGGTCCTTCCAGGGGCTGGGCGAGGAAGGGCTGCGCCTCCTGGCCATCGCCCGCGCGGAGACGGGCCTGCCGGTCGTGACCGAGGTCATGGACACCGCGCACATCGACCTGGTGGCGGAGTACGCGGATGTGCTGCAGGTGGGGTCCCGCAACATGCAGAACTTCGCCCTGCTGAAGCAGGTCGGCCGGGCCGGCAAGCCGGTGCTGCTGAAGCGGGGGCTCAGCGCCACCCTCGAGGAGTGGCTGTCGGCGGCGGAGTATATCCTGGAGTCCGGCAACGACCAGGTGATCCTCTGCGAGCGGGGGATCCGCACGTTCGAGACTGCCACCCGCAACACCCTGGACCTGAGCACGGCCATCCTGGCCAAGCGGCGCTCGGGACTGCCGGTCATCATCGACCCCAGCCACGCGGCCGGGCGGAAGGACCTGATCGCGCCGCTCTCCCGGGCGGCCCTGGCCGCGGGCTTCGACGGGCTGATGATCGAGGTGCACCCGGACCCCGAGCGGGCCCTCTCCGACGCGGGGCAGCAGCTGAACTTCGCGGAGTTCCGCCGGCTGATGGTCGAGCTGGAGCTGCTCCCCGCGGACGCGCTGGATTCGATCGAGGACTGCCGGGAGGAGATCGACCGGCTGGACGAGCGCATTCTGGAGCTCCTGCAGCGCCGGATGGCGGCGGTGCGCCGGGTGGGGCAGCTGAAAGCCGCCGCGGGGCTGCCGGTGCGGCAGGAGGAGCGGGAGCTCGCGCTCATTGACCGGCTGGTCGAACGGGCCCGGGGCGAGATCGCCGAGGCGGACGTCCGGGCGATCTGGCAGGCGATCCTCGCCGCCTCCCGCCGGGAGCAGCAGTCCCTCAAGGCCTGATCTCGCCCCCGGGGGCCGTCCACACGGGCCCGCACAGGCGCCCGGCGGACGGCCCCTGCTGCGCGCCTTGCGGGTCACCCCCTGCAGGAGGCGGCGGCCCCCGCCCCGAAACAAGACCGGACGCAGGACGACGAGGGGGCAGTGACGGTGGCGAAGTCCAGGAGCGCGTTCTTCTGCCAGGAGTGCGGCTACGAGTCGCCGCGGTGGATGGGGCGCTGCCCCGGCTGCGGCGCGTGGAACACCATGGTGGAGGAGCCGGTGACCCGCCCGGACGGGCCGGGGCCGCTGGCGCCCGACCTCGGCGGGGGCGGGGAGCCGGTCGCGATCGGCGACGTGGCGGCCGACGATGCGGAGCGGATGGAGACGGGGATGGACGAGCTCGACCGGGTGCTGGGCGGCGGGATCGTGCCCGGCTCCTTCGTGCTCGTGGGCGGCGACCCCGGCATCGGCAAGTCCACCCTGCTCCTGCAGCTGGCCGCGTGCGTCGCCCGGCGGTACGGCACGGTGCTCTACGTCTCCGGGGAGGAGTCCGCCCGGCAGATCCGGCTCCGGGCCGACCGGATCGGGACGCTGGAGCCGCGCCTCTTGGTGCTGGCCGAGACGAACCTGGAGGCCATCACCCGCCACGCCGCCCAGGCGGCGCCCCGGCTGCTCATCGTCGACTCCATCCAGACGGTCTTCCGGCCGGACCTGCCCTCGGCCCCCGGCTCCGTCAGCCAGGTGCGGGAGTGCGCCGCCCACCTGCTGCGGGTCGCGAAGGGGCAGAACATCGCGGTGTTCGTCGTGGGCCACGTGACCAAGGAGGGGTCGCTCGCCGGTCCGCGGGTGCTGGAGCACATCGTGGACACCGTGCTCTACTTCGAGGGGGAGCGGCACGCCAGCTTCCGCGTGCTGCGGGCGGTCAAGAACCGCTTCGGCTCGACCAACGAGATCGGCATCTTCGAGATGCGCGACTCCGGCCTGGTGCCGGTGGGCAACGCGTCGCAGCTCTTCCTCGCGGAGCGGCCGCTGGAGGTGGCGGGCTCCGTGGTGCTGCCGGCGATGGAGGGCACCCGCCCGCTTCTGGTGGAGGTGCAGGCGCTGGTCAGCGCGTCCACCTTCGTGACGCCGCGCCGGACCGCGGAGGGGATCGACCTGAGCCGGCTGCAGCTGATCATCGCGGTGCTGGAGAAGCGGGTGGGGCTCTTGCTCGGCAACCACGACGCCTACGTGAAGGTGGCCGGCGGGGTGCGGCTGGCGGAGCCGGCCATCGACCTCGCCCTGGCCGTCGCGCTGGCCTCCAGCTTCCGGGACCAGCCCCCCGACCCGCAGACGGCGGTCGTCGGCGAGGTCGGGCTGGCCGGCGAGGTGCGCGCGGTCTCCCGGATCGAGCCGCGCATCCGCGAGGCGGAGAAGATGGGCTTTACCCGCATGGTATTGCCGAAGGCCAACCTCCGTAGCCTATCCGTAAAGACTGCGTTGGAGCTCATCGGGGTGGAGACGGTCATGGAAGGGCTGGAGGCGGCCCTCCGTCGCTGAGGCCCGGCCGGGGGGGTGCGGGCGTGGAGGAGAGGAGCGGATTCTGGCAGGTCCTGCAGCAGCTCGCCCCGGGCACGGCCCTGCGGGAGGGGCTGGAGTCGATCCTGCTGGCCCGGACCGGGGCGCTGATCGTGGTCGGCGACTCCCCCGAGGTGCTCGCGCTCGTGGACGGCGGCTTCCGCCTGGACTGCGAGTTCACGCCGGAGCGGCTTTACGAGCTGGCCAAGCTGGACGGGGCGATCGTCCTCACCCGGGACGCCCGGCGCATCCTCTATGCCAACGCCATGCTGGTGCCCGACCCGTCGATCCCCACCAGCGAGACCGGCACCCGGCACCGCACGGCGGAGCGGGTGGCCCGGCAGACGGGCGAGCTGGTGATCTCCATCTCCCAGCGGCGGAACCTGATCACCCTCTACCAGGGCCCGGTGAAGTACATCCTGCGGGACTTCGCCGTCGTCCTGACCAAGGCCAACCAGGCCCTGCAGACCCTGGAGAAGTACAAGCTGGTCCGGGACCAGGCGGTGGCCCGCCTTTCGGCGCTGGAGCTGGACGACATGGTCAGCGCCCTGGACGTGGCCCTGGTGGTGCAGCGCACGGAGATGCTCCTCCGCATCGGCAAGGAGATCGAGCGGTACATCGTCGAGCTGGGCACCGAGGGGCGGCTGGTCGCGATGCAGCTGGAGGAGCTGACGGCCGGCGTCGCGGCGGAGGGGCTGCTCATCCTGCGCGACTACGCCAGCACCGACGACCCCGGGCACGCCGCGGCCCTCCGGCAGCAGATGGCGGAGTGGCCGTACGAGGGGCTGCAGGACCTCGCCGCGATCGCCCGGCTGCTGGGCGCCGGTTCCCTGGACAGCCCCATGGGGGCCCGTGGCTACCGGATGCTGCGGCGCATCCCCCGGCTGCCGTCCTCCGTCATCGAGAACCTGGTGGCCCGGTTCGGAACGCTCCAGCGGGTGCTCGGCGCCTCGCTGGAGGAGCTGGACGACGTGGAGGGCATCGGCGAGGTCCGGGCGCGGGCCATCCAGGAGGGGCTGCGCCGGCTGCGGATGCAGTTTGCGCTGGAGCGGCTGGTGTAGGGGAAACGAAAAAGGCCCGAGCCTGGCTCGGGCTTCTTCTCGTGTCCGGCGGGTCAGTCGGCGAAGTTGAACAGCCCCAGGGCCGTCAGCTTCTTGTGCTCCTGCAGCATGACGTCGTAGAGGTTGAGGTCCAGCACGTTGCAGAGCGCGGCAAGGTAGAACAGGTGGTTGCCGATCTCCGCCTCGATCACCTCGCGGCAGTGGTCGCAGAGCTTGCCGGTGATGTGGTCCTTGGCGTGGTCGCGCATCTGCTCCAGCGTCGCGTCCTCGGGGTAGCGCTGCTTCGCCCCGTGAATCTCGATGCATCCGCAGGAGGTCACCGACTTGGTGAGCGCCCGGTTCACGCGTGCGTTGGACTCCTGAAACTTGGCCAGGATGTCCAGCACGCTGCGGTGGCGGATGAGGCACTCGTTCACCGTCTCCTGAAATTGGTCACACAGCAGGTCCTTCATCCAAGACTCACCTCTCACTCCCGTCCCGGGCCGGGGGACGCCGGGTTATGCGACGCCGGTTGACGGATCCTGGCTGGTTCTATTGTAGCAGAGCCAACCCGAGGGGACAAACGACGCCCTCTGGAAATCCTTTACAGGTGGCGCCGGCACAAAACGAGAGGGCGGAGGCACTGCCCTCCTCCGCCCTCTGCCTGGTGGAGCTAAGGGGACTCGAACCCCCGACCTCGTGAGTGCGATTCACGCGCTCTCCCAACTGAGCTATAGCCCCGTTGACGCTCCCATTGTACGGCCCCCCCGGGCGGCCGTCAAGCCGGTCCTGGTTATCAGACGATTCCAGCGAACCTTGACATATGCGAAGGCAACATCATATAATTAAACTTTTCTTGACAAAGGTGCGGGGTCTCTGCTATGCTCAGCACTGGAGGAGGGGCCCGCCCGGCCGCTTCGGCCCGGGCCGCCGGAGCAGGTGGGGGTGATCCGGTGTTCCAGGTGGGCGACAAGGTCGTTTACCCCATGCTCGGCGCCGGCATCATCGAGGCGATCGAGGAGCGCGAGGTGCTGGGCGAGCGGAAGCGCTACTACGTGCTGCGCCTGCCGGTGGCCGACATGCGGGTGATGGTGCCCTGCGACGGGCCGCAGAAGGCCGGGATGCGCGCGGTCATGTCCGAGCAGGTCTTCCAGCAGGTCCTGCAGGTGCTTCGCTCCCGGACCCGGGAGGCGGAGGGGAACTGGAGCCACCGCTACCGCACGAACATGGAGAAGATCCGCAGCGGCGACGTCCTGGCGCTGGCCGAGGTCGTGCGCACGCTCTCCCAGCGGGACCGGGAGAAGGGGCTGTCCACCGGGGAGCGCAAGATGCTGGACAGCGCGCGGCAGATCCTCCTCTCCGAGATCGTCCTGACCAGAGGCCTCGAGCTGGAGCAGGCCAATTCGCTGCTGGATCGCGTTCTCGCCCAGTGAGGCGGCGCCGGGCACCCGGCGCCCTTGCCCTTTGGTCCGAGTATGGGTCGGCCGGCGAACCCGGGCCTCGTTACGTGCGTCTCAATAGCAGGGGGGCGGCTGGTCGGGGCGAAGCGCCCTCCCAGTTTGCAGAAGGGGGTGAATGCGGTTGAGAAAGAACCTGCGGATCGTGCTCACCATCGCAGGCATCCTGAGCGGCTTCGGTTCCACGTTCCTGTGGCGGGAGAGCGTCGCCCTTCTGCTTTCGATTCCGGAGCACTGGGGCTTCACCCTGCTGTTTTTCGCCGTGGGTAGCCTGTTGGGCGGTCTGGTGGGGTTCGGACTCTACCCATTCGTGACTTGGCTGGAAGGTCGACTGGCGCGGACGGCATTCATCGATATCATACTGGGATCGGTTGGACTCATAAGCGGGCTGTTGATTGCGGCCCTCCTGAGCTTCTTCACGGCCAAGATCCCGCTGTTCGGCGGCGTGATCTCGGTCCTCAGCGCGGTGATCTTCGGCTACCTGGGCATGACCGTCACCACCCGCAAGCGGGAGGAGGTGGCGGAGGCGCTCGCCTCGGTCGTGAGCCGCTCGTCCCGGAAGGAGCAGGGGGGAGGCGCGCAGCCGGGCAAGGGCCGGGAGTATAAGGGGATCAGCCGGCCGAAGATCCTCGACACCTCGGTCATCATCGACGGCCGGATCGCGGACATCGTCCGGGCCGGCTTCCTGGAGGGGCCGCTGATCGTGCCCTCCTCCGTGCTGGAGGAGCTGCGGCACATCGCGGACTCCCCCGACGTGCTGAAGCGCAACCGGGGCCGGCGGGGGCTGGACATCCTGAACGAGATCCAGAAGATGCCCGGCGCCGACGTGCGCATCTACGAGGGCGAGATCGACGCCCCCGAGGTGGACATCAAGCTGCTGAAGCTGGCCAAGATGCTGGGCGGCGTGGTCGTCACCAACGATTTCAACCTGAACAAAGTCGCCGGCCTGCAGGGCGTCCGGGTGCTCAACATCAACGAGCTGGCCAACGCCCTGAAGCCGATCGTCCTGCCCGGGGAGGAGATGACCGTCTCGGTGGTGAAGGACGGGAAGGAGCCGGGCCAGGGCGTGGGCTACCTGGACGACGGCACGATGATCGTGGTCGACGGCGGCAAGCGCTACATCGGGGATACGATCGACGTGCTGGTCACGTCGGTCATCCAGACCGCAGCCGGCCGCATGATCTTTGCCAAGCCCAAGGTGTCGGTGGAGAAGGTGGCGCCGTGAGCGTGGAGGTAGGCGGGCTGCAGGTTCCCGTCAGTGCTATCATCCCGGCCGCCGGGTCGGGACGGAGAATGGGGGGAGGAACTGCCAAGCAGTTCCTCCCCCTCCGCGGCGAGCCGGTGCTGGTGCGCACGGTTCGGCTGTTCAGTGACTGCCCGCTGGTGGACGAGATCGTCATCGCCGCGGCCGACCTCGAGGCGACCCGCGCCCTGGTGGGCCACATCCCCAAGGTGACTCGCATCGTGCAGGGGGGCCCGGAGCGGCAGGACTCGGTGTGGGCGGCGCTGCAGGCGGTCCACTCCCGGCCCCGCATCGTGGCGGTGCACGACGCGGCCCGGCCGCTGCTCCCCCGCGACGTGCTGGAGGGCGTGCTCCGGGCGGCGGCCGACTGGCCGGCGCAGGTCGTCGCCGTGCCGGTGCAGGACACGATCAAGCAGGTGGGGCCTGACGGCGTCGTGGTGGCGACTCCGGACCGGTCCACCCTCTGGGCGGTGCAGACCCCGCAGGTGTTCTGGGCCGACGTGCTGGTGCGCGCCTTCCGCCAGGCCCTGGCGGAAGGCTTCCGCGGCACGGACGACGCCTCGCTGGTGGAGCGCATCGGCGTGCCGGTGCGGGTCTACCCGGGACATCCGGCCAACATCAAGCTGACCACGCCGACGGACTTCCGGCTGGCGGAGCTGTTGCTGGGGGAGGATGCGTGACGATGCTGATCGGCTTCGGCTACGACGTGCACCGGCTGGTGCCCGGGAGGCCGCTGGTCCTGGGCGGGGTCGAGATCCCGAGCAAGCGGGGGCTGGAGGGCCACTCGGACGCGGACGTGGTCCTGCACGCCCTGATGGACGCCCTGCTCGGGGCCGCGGGCCTGGGCGACATCGGCCAGCACTTCCCGCCGACGGACCCGGCCTGGGCGGGCGCGAACTCCCTCGATCTGCTCCGCCGGGTGGTGGGCCTCCTGGCCGAGGAGGGGTACAAGCCCGTCAACTGCGACATCACGGTGCTGGCCGAGAGGCCGAAGATCAGCCCGTACGCGGCCGAGATGCGGGAGCGGATCGGCGCCGTGCTGGGGATCGGGCCGCGCCGGGTCAGCATCAAGGCGACGACCAACGAGCAGATGGGGTTCGTCGGCCGGGAGGAGGGGATCGCCGCCTACGCGGTCGCCCTCATCGCCGAGTCGTGATGCGCGCACCGCTTGACAGCTCATACTCCCCCCCGTAAAATCAGAGCAAACGCAAAAGGCAGCGAACGGGAGAAGTACCTGCAGGAGCCCGTACAGAGAGCCACCGCCTTGGCTGGAAGCGGAGGTCGGGCGAGCGCAGGGAAAATGCGCCCGGGAGCCGGGGTCCGAACGGGCGCGGCGTGGTGCCGCGACCGCTAGGCGCCCACGGAAGGCCACCGTTATCAGGCACAGGGTGTGATGGCACCCGAAAGAGCGGGGCGCGTTTTCTCGGCGCCCAATCAGAGTGGAACCGCGGGTTGTGCCCGCCTCTGGCCGGACAGAGGCGGGCCTATTCCGTTGTGCGGGGGGAGGGAGCGCGATGCTCAGGATGTTCAAGCGCCTGCGGCGGGACATCGAGGCGGTCTTCGAGCGGGATCCGGCGGCGCGTTCCGTGCTGGAGGTGCTGCTGTGCTATCCGGGGCTGAAGGCGATCTGGGCCCACCGGATCGCCCACTGGCTGTGGGAGCGCGATTTCAAGCTCCTCGCCCGTGTGATCTCCCAGATCGCCCGCTTCTTCACCCAGATCGAGATTCACCCCGGCGCCAAGATCGGGGAGGGCGTCTTCATCGACCACGGCTGCGGCGTCGTCATCGGCGAGACCGCCGAGATCGGCAACAACGTGACCATCTACCAGGGCGTGACCCTGGGCGGCACGGGCAAGGAGAAGGGCAAGCGGCACCCGACGATCGAGGACAACGTCGTAATTGGTGCAGGCGCCCGCATCCTCGGGTCGTTCCGGGTGGGGGCCAACAGCCGCATCGGCGCCGGCGCCGTGGTGCTGCGGGAGGTGCCCCCCAACTCCACCGTCGTCGGCAACCCGGGCCGGGTCGTGGTGCAGGATGGCGTGCGCACCGACCAGCTGGACATGATCCACATGCCGGATCCGATCGCGAACATGTTCGACCAACTGCAGCGCCAGATCGACAAGCTGACCCAGCGCATCGAGCGGCTGGAGGAGGAGAACCGGGCGCTGCGCAGAGCACAGGAGGGTTTGGCCCATGGGCATCCGCATCTACAATGACCTGACCCGGCGGAAGGAGGACTTCGTCCCCCTCGAGCCGGGGAAGGTCCGCTTTTACAACTGCGGGCCGACCGTCTACGACTACTTTCACATCGGCAATGCCCGCAACTTCGTCGTCTTCGACACCGTCCGCCGGTACCTGGAGTACCGGGGCTACAAAGTCACCTTTGTACAGAACTTCACCGACATCGACGACCGCATGATCAAGCGGGCGCGGGAGCGGGGCATCACCGTCCAGGAGCTGGCCGAGGAGATGATCCGGGCCTACTTCGAGGACGCCGGCGCCCTCGGGGTCAGGCCCGCGGACGTGCATCCCCGGGCCACCGAGCTGATCGACGAGCAGATCGCCATGATTCAGCAGCTCATCGACAAGGGCCACGCCTACGTTGTCGAAGGCGGCGACGTGTATTTCCGGGTGACGACATGCCCCGACTACGGCAAGCTTTCGCACAAGAACTTGGAGGAACTTGTCGCCGGCGCGTCCGAGCGGGTCGATCCGGACGACCGCAAGGAGCACCCCTTCGACTTCGCCCTGTGGAAGGGGCAGAAGCCCGGGGAGCCGGCCTGGCCGGCTCCCTGGGGCGCGGGCCGGCCCGGCTGGCACATCGAGTGCTCGGCGATGGCCCGCAAGTACCTGGGCGACACGATCGACATCCACGCCGGCGGCGAGGACCTGACCTTCCCGCACCACGAGAACGAGATCGCGCAGTCGGAGGCGGTGACGGGCAAGCCCTTCGCCCGCTACTGGATGCACAACGCCCACCTGATGATCGACGGCGCGAAGATGTCCAAGTCGCTGGGCAACTTCTTCACGGTGCGGGACATCCTGAAGCGCTACGACGGCGAGGTCGTCCGCATGTTCCTGCTGTCGGCGCACTACCGGACGCAGCTCACGTTCAGCGAGCAGGTGATGGAGGACACCCGCCGCGCCCTGGAGCGGCTGCGCAACACGGTCGCCAACCTGGAGCACGTGGCCCGGACCGCTGACCGCACCGAGATGACCCCGGAGGAGCGGGAGGTGCTGGCCGGGCTCTCCACCGCCCGCGACCGCTTCATCGAGGCGATGGACGACGACTTCAACACGGCGGAGGGGCTCGCCGTCGTCTTCGACCTGAGCCGGGAGCTGAACAGCCGGGTGAAGCCCGGCGCGTCGCGGGAGCTCGCCGAGCGCGGGCTCGCCCTGCTCAAGGAGCTCGCCGGGGTGCTGGGGCTCCTGGAGCGCGCCGCGGAGCCGCAGCAGCTCGATGCCGAGATCGAGGCCCTCATCGCCCGGCGGCAGGAGGCGCGCAAGGCGCGCAACTTCGCCGAGGCCGACCGGATCCGCGACCAGCTCCGGGCGATGGGCATCATCCTGGAGGACACCCCGCAGGGCGTCCGGTGGCGGAGGGCATGAGGCTGGCGAACCCGCTCTCGCTCCCGCCGCTGACCCTGGCCTACCTCGGGGACGCGCTCTACGAGGCCTTCGTGCGGGAGCGGCTGCTGGAGCTGGGCTACGTGCGGGTGAACGACCTGCACCAGCACGCCCTCCGCTACGTTCGCGCCTCCGCCCAGGCGGCGATCCTGGGCCACCTAATGCCCGCGCTGACCGAGCAGGAACTGGACGTGGTGCGCCGGGGGCGAAACGCCAAGGGGCACGGGGCCCCGAAGTCCGCGGACCCGGCGGAGTACGCCGCCTCCACCGGCTTCGAGGCCCTGCTGGGCTACCTGCACCTGGCCGGCGAGGAGGCGCGGCTCCGGCAGCTCCTGCAGGCCGCGGCGAATTTTGTCGAGCAGGGCCACTAGCCGGAGCGGAACCGGACAGGAGCGCGCGGCCGCGGCGTGGAACCAGTACCAGAGCGAGCTGAGCGGGGGGTTCGGGGCATGAGCATGAACATCGAGGTCCAGTACCTGGAGCTCTGCCGGGAGATCCTGCGGGAGAACGAGCGGGAGATCGCCGAAGGCCGCTGGACGCCCAACCGGACCGGCGTGGGGACGGTGGGCGTCTTTGGCCGCATGCTGAAGCACGACTTCCGGGAAGGGTTTCCCGCGCTGACGACCAAGAAGCTGTACTTCAACTGCGTCAAGGCCGAGCTGCTCTGGTTCCTGGCCGGCCGCACCGACCTGGAGTTCCTGCACGAGCGGGGCTGCCACATCTGGGACAAGGACGCCGCCCGCAACGGCGGCAAGCTCGGGCCCATCTACGGCAAGCAGTGGCGGGCATGGGAAGGGGCCAACGGCAAGACCTACGACCAGATCGCCTGGGTGATCCAGCAGATCCGGGAGATCGCCGCCGATCCCGAGCGGCCCCATCCCAACTCCCGCCGGCTGGTCGTCAGCCCCTGGAACGTCGCCGACCTGGAGGAGATGGCCCTGCCGCCCTGCCACGGGCCGTTCCAGTTCCACGTGAAGGACGGCAAGCTCCACCTGGCCGTGTGGCAGCGCAGCGCCGACCTGTTCCTCGGGCTGCCGTTCAACATCGCCAGCTACGCGCTGCTGCTGCACATGGTCGCGCAGGTGACCGGGCTGGAGGTCGGCACCTACACGCACTACCTCAACGACGTGCACATCTACCGCAACCTGCTGGACCAGGTGCGGCTGCAGATCACGCGCGAGCCTTACCCGCTCCCCAAGCTCTGGCTGAACCCGGAGATCAAGGAGATCGACCAGTTTACCATGGACGACATCAAGCTGGTGGACTACCGGCACCATCCGCCGATCCGCGGGGAGCTGTCGGTATGATCACGCTGGTGGCGGCGATGGGCCGCAACCGGGTCATCGGCCGGGAGGGGCGCCTGCCCTGGCGACTGCCGGCGGAGATGCGCCACTTCCGCCGCACGACCATGGGCCAGGTCGTGGTGATGGGGCGGAAGACCTACGAGTCCATCGGCGGCCCCTTGAAGGGGCGCACCAACATCGTGCTCACCCGGGACCCGGACTTCCGGGCCCCGGGCTGCGAGGTGCGCCACAGCGTCGCCGAACTCCTGCAGGACCCCCGGCCCTTGTTTGTCATCGGCGGCGCGGAGGTGTTCCGGCAGCTCCTGCCCTGCGCGGACGAGATGATCCTGAGCCGGATCGACGCGGACTTCGAGGGCGACGCGTTCTTCCCGGCCTGGGCGGAGGACGAGTGGGAGGTGGTCTCCCGGACGCCGCACCCCCGCGATGCGGAGAACCCGCACGACTTCGTGATCGAGCACTACCGCCGGGTGAAGCATCCCGGCCGGGCCGGGCGGGCAGACTGAACGCGAAGGAGACGGAGCCCGTGTCTGGACAGATCGAAGGACGGAACCCGGTGCTGGAGGCGCTCCGGTCCGGGCGCACGATCCACCGGATCCTGGTGGCGAAGGGGGCCCGGGAGGGCTCGATCCGGGAGATCCGCGCGCTCGCCCGGAGCCTTGGCGTCGTCGTGCAGGAGGTGGCCCGGGAGCGGCTGGACGCGATGGCCCGCGGCCGCAACCACCAGGGGGTCATCGCGCTGGCCGCCGCGCACCGCTACTACGACCTGGACGAGGTACTGGAGAGGGCCGCGGCCTCGGGGGAGGACGGGCTGCTCCTGGTGCTGGACGGCATCGAGGACCCGCAGAACCTGGGGTCGCTCCTGCGCACGGCGGACGCGGCCGGCGTGCACGGCGTGATCATCCCGGCGCGGCGGGCCGCGGGGCTGACCGAGACCGTGGCCAAGGTCTCGGCCGGCGCGGTGGAGTACGTGCCGGTCGCCCGCGTCACCAACATCGCCCGGACGCTGGATGTGCTCAAAGAGCGGGGCTACTGGGTCGTGGGCACCCACCAGAACGCCCCGGAGCTCTACTACGAGGCGCGCCTCACGGGCCCGCTGGCGGTGGTGATCGGCAGCGAGGGCCGGGGGATGAGCCGGCTCGTCGCGGAGAAGTGCGACTTCACGGTGCGGCTGCCGATGCTCGGCCACGTCACGTCCCTCAACGCCGCGGTGGCCGGGGCCATCCTGCTGTACGAGGTGCGCCGCCAGCGCAGCGTTCAGGGCTGAGGCGGCCCCGGGCGGGACGGGCCCTCCTCGGGGGCGCCGGGGAATGGCGGCGGAAGACGAACAGGCGGGAGGCCGCCGCGCGGCTCCCGCCTGTACTTGGGTAATGTTTTATCGACCCAAAAGATAAAGGCGTTTCCATTGTGTATTCGACATTGGTCAGGAAAACCCTCCTGGAAAGGGCCGAAAAATGGCCCGTGGAGGCTGGTTTCCGGGCTATGTTACCTTGACGTTATCTCGCGCCCGCGGGTATAATCCAGGTTAGGAGTGCCACAGAGGGACAAGGGGTGAAAAGGGCCGCTCTTCCAATAGAGAACAACGGTGCAGCGAGAGCCGCAGGTTGGGTAGTCGCCGTAATCGCACGTAGTTTTTCGTTGTGTTACGACTGAATTGAGAGGGGGACGGCTCAGTGACGGCGACACCGCAGCGCAACGTGTATATCGATTACGACTCCATGATGGACGAGGACATCGTGGAGTATGCCCGCGAAGGGTCCACGGAGGCGCTGGAATACCTCATTAATAAGTATAAGAACTTTGTGCGGGCCAAAGCGCGCTCCTACTTCCTGATCGGTGCCGACCGGGACGACATCACGCAGGAAGGCATGATCGGCCTGTACAAGGCCATCAGGGACTTTCGGGCGGACAAGCTGTCCTCTTTCCGTGCGTTTGCAGAACTCTGCATCACCCGGCAGATCATCACCGCGATCAAGACGGCGACGCGCCAGAAGCACATCCCCCTGAACTCCTACGTCTCGCTGAACAAGCCGATTTACGACGACGACTCCGACCGCACGCTGCTCGACGTGATCTCGGGCTCCAAGGTGACGGACCCCGAGGAGCTGATCATCAGCCGCGAGGAGTTCGGCGACATCGAGGGGAAGATGGAGGAGATCCTCAGCGACCTCGAGTGGAAGGTGCTGATGAGCTACCTCGACGGGAAGTCCTACCACGAGATCGCGATGGAGCTGCACCGGCACGTCAAGTCGATCGACAACGCCCTGCAGCGCGTGAAGCGCAAGCTGGAACGGTACTTAGAGACCCGCAATCAGGGACTGGAAAACTAGGCCGCGGCGGCGGCCTTATTCTTTTATGTCAAGCGGCGGGCGCCGGTCATAGGCTGGAGGGAGGGAAGGAGGGGAGAGGATGAGTTGGTGGGAAGAGCACGATGACCGGGACTGCGGCTGCGGCGGCCGCTACGACTGGCACGACGGCCGGGACCACGATCCCCATGGCGACCACGGCCACCACGACTTGCACGGCCACCATGAACATCACGGCGATCACGACGACCGGCATCACCGCCGGCGGCGGCTGATCCCCATCGGCAACGTGACCGTCGACTGCAATCCCGTGACCTTCCGCACGCCCGGCCAGGCCGTGAACGTGGTCAGCTGCCCGGTTTCCCGCATCATCCCCGGCACGCCGTGCATAGCGACGATCCACTTGCCGCCGATCCAGACGCCCGTGCTGCACAGGCACCGGCACCACAAGGACTGCGGCTGCTTCTGAGGAGGGCGCGAGCCCTCCGTACATTGCATCCCGGTGGGAATTGTGTTATGATACCTGATGCGTTACCCCGCTGGCGTAGCTCAACTGGTAGAGCACCTGATTTGTAATCAGGCGGTTGCAGGTTCGATTCCTGTCGCCAGCTCCAGACATAGGGACAGAGAAGAGGCCGCCCACCACCATTCAGGTGGTCGTGGCGGCCTCCGCTTGTGAAAGCAGCGACCACCTCTCTTCGGTGCGTTTTTGGATCGAGGGAAGGTGGTTTTCCGTTCTTGTCGGGCGACGTCCCAGCCGCCGTGGAATTTCGTGGCGGCCTTTTTCTTCGTTTTTAGGCCGTTTGCACGGCGCTGGATGCTTCTGGAGCGGCGTGTCTGCTTAGGGCTTCCGACAGCATTGGGAGCTGGCGGTATCCCTTGATGCGCCGGAAGCCCTTCTCCGCTTCCAGGAGGCCCGCGGCAGTCCAGCGCAGCACCTGCTGGCCGTTCCGCCAGCGCTTGACGTTGCGGCTAGCCATCCGTACCTTCTCGAAGGCGGACTCGATGGGGTTCGTGGAACGGAGAGTCTTGCGCAGCGCCTCGGGCAGTTCCAGCCGCAGGACGGTCAGGGTCTCCTCGAGCCCCTCGCGCAGGCTGGCGGCGGCGCCCGGATACTTGTCGTCCAGGGTCTTGGCCAGGCTGGTGAGAGCAGTCCGGGCCTTCTCGTAGTCCGTCTCCCTCCAGGCTTGCTCCAGCTTGCGGCTGACCCACGCGCGAGCCTCGTCCGGCAGGTGGTCCAGCACGTTGCGCTTTTTGTGAACTTGGCATCGCTGCACGGTCGCCCTGGCACCCAGCACGTCCCGCACGGCAGCCCTGAGGGCCTTGGCCCCATCTATCACCACCAGGATGCCTCCGTCCACCCGCAGGCCGCGTTCCACCAGGTCTGTTAGCAGGGCGCGACAGACGGTTGCGTTCTCGGTAGCCCCTTCCCAGAGGCCGAGGATCTGCTTTTGCCCGTCGTCCGTGATCCCCAGTGCGACCACCACGGTGTGGTCTGCGACTTCGATCCCGTCCAGCATCAGCACCAGGTAGCGCTGATCACCAAGCGGCCTCGCCAGCAGCTCAGCCAGTGCCTTGCGTGTGGCCGCCACGAAGTGCCGGCTTACGCTGCTCTTGGACGTAGCCACGGCCGGCAGATCGTCGCCCACCGGCTCCAGGCCATGATGGTAGCGCCGAGTGGAGAGGCCATGAAGCATCCGTTCCAGGGCGGCCTGCGTCAGCAACTGCTCATCCTGGAAGGCTTCGTAGCTCGAGAGCCTGACCTCCTGTCCGTCCTTCGTCCGCACCCGAGGCCGCTGGATGGGTACCTTCCGTCCCCCCAGCACCACCCGCCCCTCCTCGGCACCGTGCCGAAAAGCCTTTCGATTGGGGTTGTGCTTGCCCTTGGGGCCGACGATGGCCGTCACCTCTGCCTCCATCATGGAGCGCAGTACGTCAAGCCCCACAGCGACGGCCAGGGCCAGCAGACCCTCCTTGGCTGCTCCCATGAGGGCATGCAGCGTCACCTGCACCTGCTGGGGCAACCAGGGCTGTTTGTCCACCTCCAGCATCTGGCGCTTCTTGGTCTTCCCGCGGTACAATGACATCAGTGGCGGCAACCTCCTTCCTACTGTCCACCCCCGTTATACCAAACGGGGCTTGAGGGCCGCCACTTTGAATTTCCACGATTTCCGGGACAACGCCGGCCAGCGGTGTCCTGGGCCCAAGGCCGCGGAAGGGTGAACGGTCCTACCTGGATGGAGTCATGGCGACCAGTCTGCAGGGTGACGCCCGACACAACCCACGCGATGCCGAACTCCGTGCCCTCGCCCAGGTGTGCTGCGGGACGCCTGGGAGCTCGGTGAATGATGGCGTAGTGCTTGACCCTCTCGGCCTCGGCAACGAACACGTCATCGCCGAGGGGCCACGGGCGCTCATACCGCGCCTGCCTCCCCGTAGCTGACACTGACGCAGGGGCGCTGCCGTACAGCACGTCCCACTGGTCCAGAGCATCCCGGTAGTACATCTCTCCGGCGACCAGGCGCAGTGTCTCGCCAGTTGGTGCCCTGACAACCATCGGCTCCGTGGCCACGGAGGGGGCATGAAGGAGGTAGACCTGCCCCTGCGTCTCGACTCCGTCCTCCACATGGGTCAGCGCAGGCGGGTTTGGCACAACGATCCTTGCCACCTCGCCCACAGGCTACACCTCCTCAGTCGGCTCCTCGTCGGTCGGCAGAGGCTCCGTAAACCAGTCCGTGATGATACCTCCATCGCCGCAGACGATCACCAAGACCCCATCACTAAACTCTGCCCGATGCTCGCCCGCAGCTGCAGGCTGCCCGTCGATAAGCAGCATGTCCTCTCGCACCGTCCAGCCGGAGGTCTCAGACGCGAGTAGCAGGGTCTCATCGGCGTGCGGGCGGGGAGGAACAGTGGTGCCGCGGCGCATGGGAATGGTCCATCTAAAGGGCATTAGCATGTCACCTCCCAAAGGCAAGGGGCACCCATACCCGGGTGCCCCATATGCGTTTGACCTAGCCGCCGGTCCGCAGCCGGGTCTGCCCAGCCTGCACGAGGGCGCTCAACAGGCCCTGCTCGGTGCCCTGCTTGGCGGCCGTCTTTACTGCCGTTGCGGTCTGCGCGTCGGCGGCGCCGTTTATCGTGATGCTGACTTGCGCCGTTGCGTTGGTCGTTCCCGCGCGAGTAGTCCTTGATCGACGCCGGCAGTTCAGGCGTGACCAGCCGCATGGAGTCGATCTGGGCCTGAGCGCTGCTGATCTCCGCGAGCGCTGCCTGGATCCGTGCGGCAGCCGCCTCGGCGGCCGCAGCCGTCGCGCTCCACTCAGCCCTCACTGTGGCGAGGGTGGACTGGAACACGGCTACGTAGGCGTCCATGCCCTGCTGGGCGGCCTCCGCCAGAGCGGCCAGTTGTTCGGTTTCCATGGTCAGCACCTGGTCCCAGAATGCCTGCCGGTCGGCCAGCTCCTGCTGGTGAGCCTCGCGCAGGCGCGCCAGGCGGTCCTGCTCGTACCGAATCTCTTCGTCGTAGGAGCGCCGGATGGCGTCCAGCCGGTCGCGCTCGGCCTGGATCCGGTCCTGCAGACGCTCGCGGATCCGGGCACGCTCATCCTCGCGTTCGGCCTCGGCGATCTGCTGCTGCAGCTCGCGGGCCCGGGCCTCGTCGTAGGTCCAGACCAGTTCGCCAGTGATCGGATCGACCTTCTGGAACCGGGTGTCGGCCATGACCTCGGCCAGCTCAGCCCGCAGCTCCTGCAGCCGGTTGCGGCGGTCCTCGGCCGCCCATAGGCGCTCCAGCGCGTCGAGCTCGTCCTGCAAGGCCCGGATCCGGGCCTGGGCGGCCTCCTCGGCGGCCTCTTTCTCCGCCCGGAGGCACTCGATGCGCCGCTCGATCAGCCGTTCCTGGCGCTCGAACTGCTCGCGCAGGGCCCTGAGGTCGGCCTCGGCCACGGCCTGTCTCGGCGGCTTCCTTCTCCGCCCGCTCGCGCTCGGCGATGGACCGCCGAACCGCTGCCATCAGCTGCTCTTCTATCGCCATGCGCTCGTCGGCGGTCAGCTCGTACGTCTGCAGGATTTCGTTGAGGCGCCGGATCTCATGGATTTCGGACACGATGTCGGTCGTGAGCCGCTGCAGTGCGGCTTGCTCGGCTTCGCCCGGGGTGGCTGTGGCGTCATTCGCCTGCGGGGGCCCAACTGTGGCCGCCAGGACCCCGGCACTGATGCGCGGCGGCGTTGAGGCGATCAGGTCGGCCCAGAGGAGGGAAAGAGCCTGCGGCAGGTCGATCTCGTGTTCGAACGTGGTGTAGTTGGTCGCCGCCAGGTGCATCAGCAGCTACTGGATGGTCACCGGGTCGCGCTTCTCCGTGGCATCGCCCAGGGCCGCTGGCTGCAGGCGCTTGTACTGCTCGGCGAAGACCTCGGTGTGGAAGCCCTTGAAGAGCTGCCTGTTCTCGCGGATCTTCTTGAACACCTCGGCGTAGTTGACGCCGTGCACGACCGGGGGCCACGGCTGGCCCACGGCCAGGAACGGCGGCATCGGGTACTGCTCAGCCAACGGGTTTCACCTCCTACCAGGCCGGGTGCTTGGCGACGGGCGCCCGGGCCAGGCCGTCGCGCTTGAAGTAGGTGTACAGGCCGTAGCGCAACGCGTCCGCGAGGTGATCGTTCTCCTTCAGCGGAGCGTTTTCGCCTCGGGCCTGCGCCTTCGGGTCCCACACGTAGGAGGCCAGCTCCCGAAGCAGGTTCGGGGCCGCCCCCCGGACGATGAAAAGCCGCCGGGTGGAGAAGAAGCTCGCCACCAGGCGGATGCCATCGAGGATCGCGTTGTCGGCGTCCTTGACGTTGTGGACGCCGTCTTTCTTGAGCTGGGCCTTGAAGCTGGCCGCAGACGGGTCAACGTAGATCGTGACCGGTGCCGTCCTGTTCAGGCCCTGGATGAACTCCCTCAGGTCGGCGCTGTACTCGGCGTCGGTCTTTTGCCGGCCTTTCTGCCGGCTGTCCCAGTAGTACTCGCCGGCCACGTAAGCCTCTTCCTGCTTCGTATGCTGGTTCCGCACCACGGCGATCTTCAGGAAGCCAGTGGGGTTGGCCGTACCGTAGTCGACTGGAACCAGCCAGGCCCGGACCGGCAGGTCCGGCATCCGGTCCACGACGTGCACGGCCTCGTCGAACATGTCGTAGACCGCGCCTTCGGCGAGCACCCAGAGGCCCAGGATGTACCGCTTGTACCACAGGCCGGAGAACATGTGCTGGTACCTGGCCTTCCGCTCGGGCGACAGCGTCAGGTTGTCGTCCATGGTGAAGTGCAGGTAGACGATGCGCTTCTCCCGGGCCTTGTCGATGTACTCACGCTTGAACCAGTGCTGCGGGCCGCCGGCCGGGTTGCAGGTGCAGAAGATCTTGGCGCCTTCGACCGAGCAACGGGCGATGGCCTGCTCGACGAAGCTCTCGGGGAACAGGGCGACTTCATCAAGCAGGGCGCCGGCCGCCGTGAGGCCCAGCACCACGTCCTGCGCCACTTCGTTGTTGGCGCCGAACAGGTAGTACGTGTTCGTGCCGATCTGGACGTAGTGCTCCGACTGGTTGTACCGGTAGGGAATGCCCATCGCCGCCAAAATCGAGAACATGGGCCGGAGGATGTTCCTCTTCACGGCTCCCATCGACCGGCCGGCGATGATGAACGCCTGGTGCTGGAACGTGGTCTGCGACCAGACGACGAAGCTGATGATCGTCGGGACGGTCTTGCCGGAGCGAACAGCCCCGTCGGCGATCATCATGTCGTAGTCGTGGACCGGGCTGTCCGGGTGCCACCAGGTGAGGACCTGCTTCTGCTTCTTGGAGAAGGGCTGGAACTGGAAGGCGGCGGCGGTGGCTTGGCGGGTCATCCGGCCTCACCTTCCCCGGCGCCGTAGTCGTCCCAGGCATCCGCCACTGCCCCGGCCAGGGCCGCCTTGAAGGCCTCCAGGTCGCCGGTCTGTGGCTGCCCATCGCCGGCCTCGATCTTGTGCTTCAGCTCCAGGAGCCGGGCCTTCTTGTCCTGCACCCGGGTAAGCGCCTTTTCGATGGCCTGGATCTGCCCAAGCACGCCCGCCCGCTTCGCCGTGACGAGGTCGACCGGCCCCTTGGGGCCCTCGCCCTTCTCGTGGGAGATCTCGACGACGGTCATGCCCAGCTCGTCGGCTTCCCGGCGGAGCTTTTCAATCCGCTGGAGCATCCGGCGCTCCCGGATGGTGATGAGCCGGATCTCGTGGTCGATCTGCGCCAGCTTGCTCGTGTC
Organism: Bacillota bacterium; assembly: GCA_003242675.1. The sequence continues at coordinate 73,131 of QGVE01000002.1, forward strand.
CAGCGAGAGGAACAGCTCTCGCTCGTCGTCGTCCAGCACGTCGAAGAAGATGGTCTCGTACTCGCCCGTCTTGAGAGCGTTCTTGTTGCCCTTGGGCGCACCCGGTCCGCCCGGGTTGCCGGGTTTGAAGCCGGTGCTGTGTGGACCCGGCGGCGGGGGCTGTCGACCGTTTGTTTTCGGCTTCGGGGGTGTCCGTGTCAAGCTTCGGTAGGCGGTCTCGCACAAGGTGTAGTGGAATCAGGCAATCCGAGGCAGTATGTGGGCGATCTGGCGCAGGACGTGCTTGACCCACGGCGCGCCCGCTGCCGGGCCATACA
>QGVE01000033.1 GCA_003242675.1 Bacillota bacterium
AGCCGCCGCCGCAGACGTACCGGAAAGTGCATGCCTGGCACCCCGGCAGGTTATCCGGGTTCACGCCCAACATCGCCTTCAGCACCTCCGACGTCTCCCAGATCTCCCGTAGCGGCTTCTCCCGGATGTTCCCGGCCCTGAACCGCGGATCGTGCAGCAGCTTGCAGGGGTAGACGTCGCCCTTGCAGTCGATGGAGATCTCCTCGGTGCCAACCCCGCAGTGGCGCTTCAGAATGAACGGCGGCGGCGGGTTGTGGAGGAACCGCAGCCCCCGCAGGTTCACCTCGTCGATCCGCTCCACCAGGATCCGCAGCGACTCCTGCTCCGCCCAGACCCGGTCCGCAGCGGACGGGGCCATGCCCGACTCGCCCCGCCCCAGCTGGCTCACAAACCCGATGCGGTGCGAGCGGATTCCGTGGTCCAGGGCCCAGGAGACCATCCCGGGCAGGTGCCGGACGCTCGCCGCCGTCACCGTGGTGTTGACGTCGACGGGAATGCCGGCCTCCCTGAACAGGGCGATTGCCCGGTTCGCCCGCTCCCACGAGCCGGCGCCCCGCATCGCGTCGTGCCCTCCCTCCGGGCACGGGCTGTCCATGCTCACGGTCACCGAGGTGAGCGACCGGGCCAGCCGCTTCGCTTTCTCCGGCGTTACCGGACCCCCGTTGGTGATCAGGGAGACCTGAAGTCCACGCGCCTTCGCGTGTTCGATCAAGTCAATGCAGTCCCGCCGCAGCAGCGCCTCGCCCCCGGTAAAGGCCATCGCCTTCACCCCGAGGTCGGCCACCTGGTCGATCATCGCCATCGCTTCCGCAGTCGTCAGGTCGCCCGCTGTATCCGCCTGCGGCGAGGACTCTGCATAACAGTAGGCGCACGCCAGGTTGCAGCGATAGGTGGCGACGAAGTAGACCACCTTGGGTACCGTTCGCTTCACCTCACCCGGAGGTTCGGGGAGTGGCTCCCCCGGCAAGGCGGCGATCTTGTTGGCCCGCAGCAGCAGAAGCAGCCGTCCCACCTTCCGGCGGGCTTCAGCGGCGGAAAGGTTCCGGTGCGCCACCAACCACGAGAGGACCTCATTGGGCGTCATCCGCTGGTACTGGAGTCGGCTGATCACGGCGTAGTCGTCCCGACTGACCACGATCCAGCTGTGAATCGCGTAGTTATGAACGATGTAGCTGCCGGACTCGTAGTAGACCGCCGTCGTGGGCGCAAACCTTACGGGCTCATCCCACATGAGCCATCAGCTCCTTTTGGTGCGAGATAGGGGAAAAGGCAAGGAGGAAACCCTTGCCTTTTCCGCCCAACCTCGAACGCTTGATTTACCAGCAGTACCCGATGATATAGCAGATGCACCAACCCTGGGGCGTCGGATTGAGCTCCTCCGCCATCGGCGCCTGGTACAGCATGGTGTCACCTCCTTCGGTCAAACCCCTTCGGCTGCCAGAGGCTGCCGGAACCTTTCCCTGCGGGTGAATTTCCCCGCAGGGAAACCGGCTGTGACCACAGTATAAATGCCACGAGGATTCGTGTGAATGAGACATGAACACATTTAAGCGAAATTTAAGATTATGCTTGGAATATAGAAAACGCAAGGATCTATCCACACGGGAGGGGAGGGCCTTGGAGAAGCTGCTGCTCATCGAGGACGACCTGGCCATCGGCGAGTTGCTGGTCGAACGCCTCGCCGAGGAGGGATTTGAGGTGCACTGGGAACGGACAGGCACCTCCGGCCTGACCGCCGCCCTGAACGGGAACTACGACCTGGTGCTGCTGGACATCATGCTTCCCGGGATCAACGGGTTCGACATCTGCCGGGAGGTCCGCAGGCACCGGCGAATGCCGATTCTGATGCTGACCGCCCGCACGGAAGAGGAGGAGCAGGTGCTGGGCCTGGGGCTGGGGGCGGATGATTACATCACGAAGCCCTTCAGCCTGACCACCCTGGTCGCCCGCATCCGCGCGCACCTGCGCCGGTTCCGGCTGGCGACGGCCGAAACCGGGATCATCCAGGTCGGCCCGCTGGTGATCGATCCGGTCGCCTGCCGCGTCACCCGCAACGGCCGGGAGCTGAACCTGACGGCCAAGGAGTTCGAACTCCTCCTTCACTTCGCGCGGAACCCCAACCGCGTCTTCACCCGGGGCCAGCTGTACGAGGCCGTCTGGAAGGAGCCCTACCTCGGGGATGACAACACGGTGATGGTCCACATCCGCCGGCTGCGGGAGAAGATCCAGCCGGAGGAGACGGACCCCGAGCTGATCCAGACGGTGCGCGGCCTGGGCTACCGCTTCGTTGTGGTGTGACCATGAGGACCATTCGGATGCAACTGCTGGGGGTCTACCTCGTCTCCCTGCTCCTCCCCCTGGCCAGCCTGGCCGCGGCGGGCGCCGTAACCTGGTTCCTCCTCTTTCCGGCCTCGAGCACCCTCGACCTGAACCGGCTCGTGCGCTACGCCTCCGACCTGAAGCCCATCGTCGAGAGCCGACTGCAGCAGGAGCCGCCCGCCGCCGTCCACCAGTGGCTGAGCGGGCGGCTCCGGTCCGAGCTGCCTCCCTACCTGCGGGTGCAGGTGGTCGACCCCGACGGCGTGGTGCTGGCAGACACCGACGGGTTGCCCGGCGAGACGCTGTCGATGGTCACCCTCTACCACCTCATGGATCCCCCGGGGCTGCACGAGGGCCGCTACCACGCGGTGGAGCTGCTGCAGCGTGCAGACGGCCGCCCGCTGGGGATGATGGTGGTCAGCGTGGCGGAGAGCGCCACCGCGGTCGTCCACATGGGCGGGAGCCGGCCGCAGGACCGGATCGGGTCGGTCCTGCTGGCCAGCGTCCCCCTGCTGTCCTTCCTGGCCAGCGTCTCGCTCTTCTGGCGGCTGGGCTCCGCCCTGGTCCGCCCCCTGCAGGCGCTCTCCGTGGCGGTCTCCCGCGTGGCGGAGGGTGACCTGACGGTGGAGGTGCCGGTGGAGCGCCGGGACGAGATCGGCCAGCTGGCCCTGTCGGTCCAGGGGATGGTCCGCCGGCTGCGGGCCGCCCACGAGCGGGCGGAGGCGGCCGAGCGTGCCAGGCGGTACTGGGTGGCGGCCGCCTCCCACGACCTGCGTACGCCCCTGACCGTCATCCTGGCCCAGGTGGAGACGCTGCTCCGGGCCGACCTTACCCCGAACCACGTGCGTTCCCGGCTGCTCACCGTCTACCAGAAGGCGGAGCAGCTCAAGCAGATGGTGGACGGCCTGTTCGAACTGGCGGCCCTCGACGCCCAGGCGCTGGAATGGCCCCGGCAGGAGGCCGACCTTGCGGAGCTCATCCGCCGGGAGACCGCCCACCTGCTGCCGGCCATCGAGGGAGCCGGGATGGCGATTGAGGTGGACCTGCCCGAGCACCCCTGTCCGGTTCTGGTCGCGCCGGACAAGATCCAGCGGGCCTTTCAGAACCTGGTCAACAACGCCATCCGCTACGGCGCTTCCGGCCGGCTGCTGATCGTGCGGATGCGGCGGCCCCGCTCCGGCTGGTGGCGGGTGGAAGTGGAAGACCGGGGCCCGGGGCTGGACGAAGAACGCATCCCGCTGCTCTTCGAACATATCTCCCGTGGCGGGAACGTGCCGGGGGAGGATCGGAGGGCAGGCGGCCTGGGGCTGACGATCGTGAAGGAGATCATCCGGCGGCACGATGGGCAGGTCGGAGCCACGAACGTGCCGGATGGCGGCGCCTGCGTCTGGTTTGAACTGCCCGCCCTGCGGTGAGGGCGGGGATTTAAGCTACATGTAAGCTCCAGTACAACTTCATGTAAGCCCGCTGCGCTACCTTATCCGCAACGGAGGTGGCGCAGATCAGATGGATGCCATCTTGGTCCAGGGATTGCGCAAGGATGTCTTCTCGGGAAGCCAGCGGATCTCGGTGCTGAAAGGAATCGACCTGGCGGTGGCCAGGGGGCAGATCGTCGCCATCATGGGGCCGTCGGGCAGCGGCAAGTCCACCCTGCTGTCCCTGCTGGGCGGGCTGGACCGTCCGACCGCCGGACGTGTCGTGGTCGGCGGCGAGGTGATCTCCGAGCTCTCCGAAGCGGAGTTGACCCGGTGGCGCCGCGCGAACCTCGGTTTCGTCTTCCAGTCCTTCCACCTGTTCCGAGCCCTGACGGTGCTGGAGAACGTGGCCGTGCCCGTCCAGCTCGCCGGCCGGAAGGACGCCTACGCGCGGGCCAGGACGCTGCTCGAGGCCGTCGGCCTGGGGGGAAGGCTGAACCACTACCCGCAGCAGCTTTCTGGCGGTGAACAGCAGCGGGTCGCGATCGCCCGGGCTTTTGCCGCGAGCCCCCGCTTCGTCCTCGCCGACGAGCCCACCGGAAATCTCGACCGTGCCACGGGCGAGGAAGTGATGGAACTGATGATCCGGCAGGCCAGGGCCGCGGGTGCCACCATGGTGATCGTGACCCACGACCCTGCGGTGGCCGAACGGTGCGACCGGACCTTCCTGATGGAGGACGGGCGGATCCGGCAGCGGGGAGGGGCGGTCAATGTACGCTAGTCTCCGCCTCGGTTCGCGGGCCCTGATGGGCCGCAAGCGGCGCCTGTTCCTCCTCTCCCTGCTGGTGGCAGTGGGGATCGCCGGCATGGTGGCGGTTCGCTCCACCGTCGGCGACCTGACCAGGCAGGTCGAGGAGCAGGCCCGTGCGCTTCTGGGCGCCGACCTGGAGCTCCGGGTCCCGGCGGACCCGCCGGAAGAACTGGCGGAGGCGCTGGCCGCCGTCGAGCAGGCGGGAGGCGCCGTGCAGCCCGTGACGGTCGTTCCGGCCGTGGCCAGCGCGGGCAGCCGGGAGGCGCTGATCGAGGTGCGGGCGGTCGACCCGTCCCGCTACCCGTGGTACGGGCAGATCGAGCTGGAGTCGGGGGCAGCGCTGAACCAGGCGCTCCGCGCGGACGAGGTGGTCGTGGCCGCCGACCTGGCCGAGCAGCTGGACCTGCGGCCCGGCTCGCCCCTCACCCTCCTGGGGCGGACGTACACCGTGGCGGCCCTCATTGAGCGGGACCCCACCGTCGCATCGAAACCCCCGTTCGCCGGGCCGACCGTCCTCGTAGATCGCAGCGGCTTCGAACCGCCCGCCCGGGGCGCGGACGAGCGGCTCTTCGTGAAGCTGCCGCCGGGAGAGGAGGCCGAATCGCTCCGGCTCCGGCTGGAGGAGGCGTTGGGCGAAGACCGGGTCCGCCGGTACGACGAGGCGGCGGCCGACCTCCAGAGGACGCTGGCGCTCACCGCCCGGGCGCTCACGCTGATCGCCTTCAGCGCCATCTTCCTGGGCGCCCTGGGCGTCGCCTCCAACGTGCGTGCATTCCTCGCGGAGGAGACCGAGGAGATCGCCGTCTGGAAGGCGCTGGGCTGCTCGACCGGGGAGGTCGCCGCGTACTACGCGGTCCAGATCGCCGTTGCCGGCACGCTCGGAAGCCTGGTCGGCGCCGGCGCGGGAATCGGAGCCAGGTCGCTGGTTCTGGCGCTTTTCCGGGAACAGCTCCCCGCGGCCACAGAGGCCCTGCCGCTGGGCGCCGAACCGGTCCTGGTCGGCCTGCTCTTCGGTCCGGTCATTGCCCTGCTGGCCGCCGTGCCTGACCTGGCCACCCTGACAGCCATCCACCCGCACCTGGCCCTGCGGGCCGGCGAGCGACCGGCCGGGCGGGGGGCGCGGATGCTGGTCGCCGGGCTGGCGGTCGTCGCCGCGGCCCTGGGCTTGGTTGCCGCCCTCACCGGCTCCCTCAGGCTCAGCGCCGCCTTTCTGGCGGTGCTGACCGCGGCCGCCTTGTCGCTGTTCGTCATCAGCCTGTTCACCCTCTGGCTCCTGACCCGGGTTCCCGGCGGGTGGCTGCCGTGGTTCGTCGCCAAGCGCAACCTCCGGCGCCCCAGCGCGCCGGTGGCGGTGGTCGCCCTCAGCCTGGGCACGTTCCTCCTCTCCGGCCTCGGGCTGCTCCGGGACGGGTTGGTGGCTGACCTGGAGCGGACTGGCGGCTCCGCCGTGACGCCTAACCTCTACTTGCTGCAGGTGCCCGCCGAAACGCGGCACGACCTGCAGCGGTACCTGGATCAACGGGAGGAGGTCATCTGGACGCTCCCCTCCTTCGCCATGGCCAATGGCCAGGTGACCACCGCCGGAGGCGATCGGCGCTCGGCCCTCCTGGTCGAACAGAACCAGCTGATGCGGCATGAGATCGTCGCGGGGCGGGACCTGACCCCCGACGACCTGGGCCGGCCCCATCTGCTGCTGCGCAACAGAGAGGCCGCCGCCTGGGGGCTCGAACCGGGCGACAGCGTGACGGTCACCATCAGCGGCGCGGAGCGGACCTTCACCGTGGTCGGCATCTTCGACCCCGCCCAGGGGCTGCGGATCGACGCACCGGTCGTGCTGCCGACCGGCGCCATCGACACGGCAGGGACCTATATCCTGCCGCTTCGGGTGCAGTCCGGCGCCGTGGCGGCGCTGCAGTCCGATCTCCTGAGCCGGTACCCCGGCATGCTTCCCGTCAGCCTGGATGATGTGCTCAACATGGCCAGGGAAGTGGTCGACCAGGCGGCCCTGCTGCTGCGGGGGGTCAGCCTGCTCGCCCTGGCGGCGGGCGCCGTGGCCGTCGCCGGCGCGGTGGTGGCTAGTCACCTGGAGAGGCGGCGGGACGCGGCCCTGTTCAAGGTGCTGGGCGTCTCCTGGGCACAGGTGCTCACGATGCAGTCGCTGGAGGGCCTGGTTCAGGGGGCGGGAGCCGGTCTGGCGGGCGGGTTGCTGGCGCTCCTCTCCTTCGGCATCATCGTCCGCATTCTGACCGGCCAGGGCCTGCCGGCCCACCTGATCTGGCAGACGCTGCTGATCTGGCCCGCCCTCACGGGGGCGATCTCCCTGCTCTCCAGCCAACTGGCGCTCTGGGGGATCCGGCGGGAGCCCGTCCTGCTCACGCTGCGCGGCCAGTGAACCCCCTGTGTGAAAAACCCCGTACGTCCCGTTCCGGACGTACGGGGTTCTCGTTATCCCACCGCCACGCCGCTCCGGCTGAACCACTTCTGCAGGGCCGGGTACACGTCTCTCTTCTCCGTAATCGTCACGATCACAAACCGCGGGTCCTTGATCGCCGAGAACGCGGACATGAGGGAACTTGTGTATCCGGCCTCCCGGATCTCCCCGTACCCGAACAGGTTGCAGACCTCCAGCAGCTTGTGCACCAGCTCCACGCACAGCCGGTTGTCGTTGTCGCTCCAGTTGTCGCCGTCGCTGAAGTGGAAGGGATAGATGTTCCACCGCTCCGGGTCGTACCGCTCGTGGATGATGTCCAGGGCCAGCCTGTAGGCCGAGGAAACCCGCGTGCCGCCGCTCTCGCCCCGCTTGAAGAACGCTTCCTCGTCCACCTCCTCCGCCTCGGAGTGGTGGATGATGAACACGATCTCCACGTCCTGGTACTTGGTCCGCAGGAAGCGGACCATCCAGAAGAACAGGCTGCGGGTGATATACTTCTTAAACTCGCCCATCGAGCCTGAGGCGTCGCGCATCGCGATCACGACCGCGCTGCTGCTCGGGCGCATCTCCTGCTCCCACACCTTGAACCGCAGGTCCTCGTTGCGGATGTTGCCGAGCACCGGAATGCCCTGGCGGGCGTTCCGCTTCAGGTTCTCCATGATGGTCCGCCGCCGGTCCAGGTTGGACATCGGCCCCTTCTTGCGGACCTCGGTGAACCGGACCTCCTCGGTGGGGACCTCCTGCGTCGACTTCGGCCTCAGATCCGGCAGGCCCAGGTCCTCGAAGATGAGCTCCGCCAGGTCGTCGACGGTCACTTCCGCCTCGTAGTAGTCGATCCCGGGCTGGTCGCCCGGCTGGCTGCCGGCGCCGCCCTGCCCCCCGGGCCGGGGGCGCGCGATCACGTCGCCCACCTTCGAGTCGCCGTCGCCCTGTCCCACGCGCTTTCCCTGGTTGGGGTTGAACCGGAAGCGGTACTCCTCCAGCGTCCGGATCGGCACCTTGATGATCTGCTTCCCGTCGGAGGTGATGATGGACTCCTCGGAGATGATCTCGGGCAGGTTCTGGCGCAGCGCCTCTTTCACCTTTTCATGGTGCCGGGCCTGGTCAAGCGGCCCCTTCCGGTGCAGGCTCCAGTCGTGCCGAGACGTCGAGGCCATGCTCGTCCCCCCTCCTCGCTGCGCACCCGGGACGGTGCACGGATCGTACTCCAGTCTATGCGGCGGGCCATTCCCAGACCGTACCTTTCCGGGGCAGATTTGCCTTCGGGCGGGTGCGTTTCGCCCACAGCTTATTTATATGGAAATTCTGATTATCGCAGGAATTCGTTTAAATACGGCGAACCTCCCTTCCAACGAGGTCAGGGGCCCCAACCTCGAATCCCGTTGGGAGGTGGAGCACCATGCGATCCGGAATCCGTTCCCGGCCGAGCCGCCTGGATTCCCGGATGAGGCGTGCCGGGCTCGCGCTGCTCCTCGCCGCGGCCCTGCCCGCCCAGGCCATGGCGCAGGTGGGCATCGGCGTGCGGCCGGGACCCATCCGGGCCGAGCCCGGAAAGCCGCCGGCGATCTCCGTGTTCAAGGACTCTGCCGCCGGCGTGACGGCGAAGGTCCAGTCCAGCGTGCTGGAGGCCTTCCAGCGCAGCGACAAGGTCCGCTACCTGGTGAAGCTGAAGCTTCAGGCGGACGTCGCGGAGGCCGCGGCCGCCGCGCGGGAGCGGGCGTCGACCCCGGCTTCGGCCGAGCTCAGCGCCCGCAGCGCGGTGATCCGCAGCCTGCAGGAGGCGGCCGAGCTGTCGCAGGCGGACCTCCTGGCCTTCCTCGAGAAGGCGAAGGCCGCGGGGCAGGTCGAGGCCTACGAGCCGTTCTGGATCACCAACATGGTGGCCGTGACCTCCGACAGGGCGACGATGGAGAAGATCGCCGCCCGGGCTGAGGTGGAGGCCATCTACGAGGACGAGAAGGTGTACCTGATCAAGTCCGACCTGGCCGCCGTGGAAGAAGCCGTCGAGTCGCTCTCTGGCCAGCCGGAGTGGAACATCGCGCGGATCGGCGCCCCGGCCGTGTGGTCCCAGTTTGAGATCGACGGCACCGGCGTGGTCGTCGCCAACCTGGACACCGGCGTCGATGCCTCGCACCCGGCCCTGGCCGAGCAGTACCGGGGCAAGGGGGCCACGGACCACAGCGCCTTCTGGTTCGACGCGGTCAACGGGCTGCCGGAGCCCTACGACGACGACGGGCACGGCACCCACACGATGGGCACCATGGTCGGCCGCACCCCGGACGGCGAGAACCAGATCGGCGTGGCGCCCGGCGCCCGGTGGATCGCCGCCAAGATGCTGGACTCCACCGGCAGCGGCTACGCCAGCTGGATCCTCGAGGCCGGCCAGTGGCTGCTGAGCCCGGGCGGTGACCCGGCCAACGCGCCGGACGTCGTGAACAACTCGTGGGGCGGCGGCCCCGGCATGAACGAGTGGTTCCGCGGCGTCGTGGCCGCCTGGCGCGCGGCGGGGATCGTGCCGGTCTTCGCCAACGGCAACGACGGCCCCGGCGCCGGCACCGTCGCCTCGCCGGCCAACTACCCCGAGTCCATCGGCGTGGGCAACACCCGGCAGGACGACAGCCTGAACCCGGGTTCCAGCCGCGGACCCAGCCCGTACGGTGAGATCAAGCCCGAGCTCGCCGCGCCCGGCACCGGCGTCCGGTCCGCCCTGCCCGGCGGCATTTACGGCGCAGGCACCGGCACGTCGATGGCCGCTCCCCACGTGGCGGGCGTGGCCGCCCTGCTGCGGCAGGTGGATGCGAGCCTGACCGTGGATGAGATCGAGGAGATCCTCACCAGCACGGCGGATCCGATGACGGACAGCCAGTACACGACGGTGCCCAACAACGGCTACGGCCACGGGATCGTGAACGCGTACCGGGCCGTCTCCCGGGCGCTCGGCCTGGCGGAGGGCCGCATCTCCGGCCGGCTGCTCGCGGAAGGCGACGACCTGGTCGGGCCGACCGTCCAGCATACCCCCGTCACCCAGGCGTTCAAGCGGACGCCCATCACCATTCAGGCCGAGGTCACGGACGACGTCGCCCTGACCAACGTCTACCTGCGGTTCCGCCAGCCCGGCCTCAGCTGGTGGGGCATCGTCGACATGACCCAGACCTCCGGCGACACGAAGGGCGGCACGTTCGTCGGCACCATCCCGGCCGAACTGGCCACCACCGACACGCTGGAGTACTACATCGAGGCCGTCGACTGGGGCAACAACCGCGGCTTCAGCGGCACCCGCAACAACCCGCATGTGATCGCCCTGCTGGACGGCATCACGCCGGGGTACCGGGAGGACTTTGAGGGCCTGGCCCTCGGCTGGGAGACCATGGGTACGCCTGCCGACCTCTGGCAGATCGGCGAGCCGACCTCCGGGCCCGGCTATGCCTACTCCGGCCGCCGCGTGGCGGCGACGAACCTGGGGGGCCAGTACCCCAACAGCGCCGAGGCCTACCTGCTCACGCCGCCCATCGATCTGCGGGGCGGGCCTGCGGCTCTGCGCTTCCAGCACTGGTATGACATCGAAACGGGCTACGACTACGGGATCGTGGCCGCCACCGACGACTTCGGCGAGACCTGGCAGATCCTGGCCACCTTCACCGGCAGCAGCGGCGGCTACCGCGAGGCCGTGGTCGACCTCTCCGACTTCGCCGGGCGCACCGACGTCTACGTGGCGTTCGTCCTGGACACCGACTTCAGCGTGGTGCGCGACGGCTGGTACATCGACGACGTGGAGCTCTACACGGACGACGAGCCCCCGGCAGCCCCGACCGGCCTCTCCGCGCAGCCCACGCCGCTGGGGACGATCGCCCTCACCTGGGACGCGAGCGACGCTGGGGACCTGAGCCACTACACGGTCTACCGGTCCACCACCCCGGGCGAGGGGTACGAGCCGATCGGCACCAGCGCCGTGCCCTCCTACAACGATGCCGACGTGGAGTACGGCACGACCTACTACTACGTGGTGACGGCCACCGACATCTTCGGCAACGAGAGCCCGCACTCCGCTGAGGCCTCCGCCAGCCCGGCCAACGTGATCGTCCGCTTCCGCGACGACATGGAGGCCGGTCCCGGCCAGTGGACCACTGAGGGCACCAACAACTCCTGGCAGTGGGGCGTGCCCACCAGCGGACCCGGCCGGGCCTTCTCCGGCGAAAACCTGTGGGCCACGAACCTCTCCGGCAACTACCCGCACAACGCCAACGCGTCGCTGATCTCGCCGCCCATCGACCTGAGCGGTCTCGCCACGGCCGCCCTGGCGTTCACCCACTGGTACGCGCTCGAGCGGAACTACGACTACGGCCGGGTCGAGATCAGCGCCGATGGCGGCGCCACCTGGACCCAGTTGGCCATCTACACCTCGCCGGCATCCGGCGGAGCCCCGGTCGGCCCCGAGACCCCGATCATCGACCTGACGGACTACGTGGGCCAGACCGTGCAGATCCGCTTCCGCCACACCTCCGACGGCTCGGTCAGCTACGCCGGCTGGTACATCGATGACGTCTTCGTCGTCGGCACGGAGGACGGCGGCGAGCCCGTCGACCTGAGCCTCTCCGACCCCGGCGACGCGCTCCAGCCGAAGGCGGAGAAGCCCGCCCACAGCGACGTGCTCCGCCATCCGGTGTTCCAGGTGGACGGCCGCGGCTACCGGATCGAGACGGAGGAGCCCGTCGTCCGCATCAACGCCCTGCCGATCCTGGAGGGCACGGTCACCGTCCTGGAGAACGGCCGCGTGGTGCGCACCGATCCGGCCGACGGCTCCTACTCGCTGACGCTCGCCGCCGGCACGTACACCCTGCTGGCGGAGTCCTACGGGTACTATCCGCAGACCCGTCGCGTGACCCTCGGCCCGAACGAGGAGCTGACCGTGAACTTCCTCCTCGAGGCGATCCCGCGGGGGATCGTGACCGGCCTCGTCACCAACGCCCGCACGGGTGAGCCCGTCGAGGGCGCCCGCGTGCAGGTGCTCGAGGATGCCCGGGTCGCGCCGGTCTTCACCGATGCGTACGGCCGGTTCAGCCTGACCGTGCTGGAGGGCTCCTACACGCTGCGGGTGAGCCATTGGGCCCACTACGCGGAGGAAATCCCGGTGGAGGTCCGGGGCAACGAGGTCACCGATGTGGCGGTTGCGCTGCGGCCCTTCCTCGGCGTCCCCGGCGAGCTGGCGTATGACGACGGCAGCGCCGAGAACGCCTGGGCCATGTACGACGCCGGCAACGGCTGGGCCGTGCGCATGTCGCCCGAACCCGGCACCACCGTGCTGGTGACCGGCGCCCGGGTCTACATGTGGGACACCTCCTGGCCGACGCCCGGCGGCAACAGCTTCCTGCTGGCGGTGTACGGCAGCCAGCCGGACGGCTCGCCCGGCGACCTGCTGCTCGGTCCCATCCGGGTGGAGAACGCGGTCCGGGGCGGCTGGACCGAGGTGGACCTGCGGCCGTACGGCGTGATGGTGCAGGGCGACTTCTACGTCGCGGTGCTCCAGGCGGCTGACTACCCGAACGTGCCGGGCCTCGCGTTCGACGAGTCGTCCGACCAGGGCCGCACGTGGCAGGTGGTAGCCGGCGTCTTCTCGCCGTGGGACGAGCCCAGCAACGCCATGATCCGGGCCCTCGTCTCCACGGAGGTCGGCCCGCCGGTCATCCTGAGCCCGGCCGACGGCACCTTCACCAACCAGGCCGAGGTGCGGGTGGAGGGCCGGAGCACGGCGGGCACGTGGGTCAGCCTCTTCGTCGACGGCTCGCTGGCGGCGGAGACCGCAGCCGGCGCTGACGGATCTTTCTCCGCCGTGCTCACGCTCGACGAGGGCGAGCACGTCCTGACCGCCGTGGCCAGCACCGCAGACGGGAGCACCGACCCGTCCGCCCCCGTCCGGGTCACCGTCGACCGCACCGCTCCTGAGCTGACCATCGAGCAGCCCAGGGACGGCGCCGTACAGAACCACCGCCTGCTCACCGTCACGGGACAGGCCGTGGACCTGTACCTGGCCGGCGTCGACGTGAACGGCACGGCGGCCCAGGTGGACGAGGACGGCCGGTTCACCGCCGAGATCATCGTCCGCGAGGGTGAGAACCTCATCACCGTCACCGCCGTCGACCGGGCCGGGAATGCCACGTCGGCAGCCGTGACCATCACGGTGGACAGCGCCCCGCCCGTGCTGACGAACCTGCAGCCCGAGTCCGACCTCACCCTCAGGCCTGGCGACGCCGTGACGGTCTCCTTCGAATCTGAGCCCGGTCTCGCCCTGGCGGCGTTCAGCATCGTGGCGGACCTGGGCGGCGGCTCGGCCAGCGGCGACGACGAGTCGCCCGGCCTGGAGCCCGGCGAGGTCGCCATGGCGGAGACGGAGCCCGGCCACTACGAGGGCACCTTCACGGTTCCCGAAGGCATGAGCCTGCCGCGGGCGCTCGTCCGGTTCCGGGCGATGGACGCTGCCGGCAACACGACGCGGGCGACCGCCCCGGGCGCGCTGACCATCGTCGGCGATGAGGAGCCCGAGGAGCCTGGTGAGCCTGGTGAGCCTGGTGAGCCTGGCGAACCCGGTGAGCCTGGTGAACCCGGTGAGCCCGGCGAACCCGGCGAGCCTGGCGAGCCCGGTGAACCCGGTGAGCCCGGTGAACCCGGTGAGCCCGGCGAACCCGGCGAGCCTGGCGAACCCGGTGAACCCGGTGAGCCCGGCGAACCCGGTGAGCCCGATGAGCCTGGTGAGCCCGGCGATCCGGAGCCGCCCGCCGGCCCGGTGGCGGTGATCGACGGCCCGACCCAGGTCGAGGTCGACAAGAACGCCCGCTGGAGTGCGGCTGAGTCCCACTCCGACGTCCCCATCACCCGCTACGAGTGGGACATGGGCGACGGCTCCGGCATCAAGCGCGGCCGCACGGTCACGCACAAGTACCGGCAGCCCGGCACGTACACCCTCACCCTGACGGTGACGGACCGCCACGGCCGCACCGCCACGACGACGCTCGACGTGGTGGTGGTCGCGCCGGCGCCGAAGGCCGTGATCCAGGGACCCGCTTCGGTGAAGGTGAACAAGCAGGCCACCTTCAAGGGTGCGAAGTCCTCCTCGTACTGGCCCATCGTCTCGTACGAGTGGGACATGGGCGACGGCACCCGGTCGCTGCTGACGACGCCGGAGATGACCCACCGCTGGACGCAGCCCGGCACCTACACGGTCACCCTGACGGTCACGGACCAGGCCGGCAACCAGGGGACCGCCACCCTGACGGTTCAGGTCAAACCGTGACGCAGGGCCGGAAAGCAGGAGGGAGCGGCGAGCCCGCTCCCTCCTGGCGCGTCCGGCCAAGCCAGCGCCCCACCATGGCCGGCCGCAGCGGGCCGCCCGGCCGGCCGGGCCTGAGCGCGAAGAAGCCGGCCCGCGTCCGGATGCGGGCCGGCAGCGAGATGGGTCAAGCCGATCGCATGGGGCGAGACTCGGCGGAGGACCGGGCCGCCTCCCGGGCGGCCTGGACGGCGGCGTCCAGCCTGCGGAGCAGGCGGATCCATTTCAGCACGGTGAACACGAGCACGGCCGCCGCGACCAGCAGGTATCCGCGCTGTAGTGGGTCCATGCCGCTCCCTCCCCCGCTGCCGTTGCTCTCCCATGCTCAAAGGCTTTCGTATCGTTCGACCCCCGAAAGGGCGGTTCCTGCTGGGGACCTCCCGGGCGGCCGGACCGGCTGCGCCGGCGCCCGGGGCGACTTACTCGTCCCCGTCGTTGCTCGGCCGCCGGGCGTGGGCGATGCGGCTGGCCGCGGCCGCGGCGATGGCGGAGACCAGGTCGTCCAGGAACGTGTGGCAGTTGCCGTTCTTGTGCGAGTTGAGCCGGCCGATGACCAGCGGCTTGGTCTTGTCCAGGTAGCCGAAGTTGGTGAGGCCGATGGAGCCGTAGATGTTGGTGATCGACAGCGCCAGAATCTCGTCGACGCCGAAGAGGAAGTCGTCGCTGGCGACGATGGACTGCAGCGGCTCCGGCAGCTTCCCCTGTTCCGCGAGCATGTCCAGGGCCAGTCCGGTCAGAACCGCGTTCTGAACCTCACGCTTCCTCACCACGGCCTCCACGCTCTCGAGGCACTCCTCCAGCGGGAGCGAGTCGTAATAGTTCTTCTGGATCTCATGGACGACCTCGGCGATCTCCCGGAGCGTGACGCCGCGGTCTTCCAACATCTTCACAACGGTCTTGTACATCCGGGTCCTCCTGTTCTGGTGCGTCTCATGGTTTATCAACTTATGAGACGTTTGACACCACCGTGCGGGCTTGCGCGCCACTATACGAGATCCATTATATACAGAAATAACACCGCCTGTCCTCCTGCCGCAAAAAACCCGGCCCTCTCCGGCAGTGCCGGAGAGGGCCGGTCACGCAGGGGCCGCGGCCGACTCCCCCTATTGATCGACCAGGACCCGGATGCTCGCCGCGCCGCCCCGGGCCGGGTAGGACATCAGCATCGGGCCGGCCACCGTCACCTCGACGCGGGCGCCCACTTTCAGATCGTCCACGGTGCCCGCGGCGTCGCCGACCAGGATGGTCGTGTTCTCACCCACGGCCAGCCAGGCCAGGAAGGGCTCGCCGCTGGACATGGCCTCACCCTCCAGCAGGATCCGACCGTCGGCGATCTCCTTGATCACGCCGGTGAGGATGTCCGCCTTGCGGCGGGGCACCACCACGATGCTGGCCGCGCCACCCCGGGCCGGGAACGACTCCAGGATCGGGCCGGAGAGCTCGACGATGACCTCAGCGCCCACCTGCAGGTCGGCGGCCGTGCCGGCGCTCTCGCCCACGGTGATCTGCGTCTCATCCGAGACGGTCACCCAGATCAGCATGGGCTCGCCGTTCGACATGGGCGGGCCCTCCACGAGGACACGCCCGTCCTCCACCTGGCGGATCTTTCCGTACAGTCGGTCCTGCATCGCCTCGTCCGGGGCGGTGGTTTCCACCGGGGGCGTGCGGTTCACGACCGCTCCGACCAGGCTCAGGACGCCCTCCTCCGCCTCCGCCTGGCGCAGGCCGAGCGCCGTGGTGAGGGCGTCGGCGGAGATCATGGTCCGCTCCGCGATGATCTGCGCGGGCTGCGCCATCGACACGCGGGTGCCGCCGGCCGGTGCGGCTGCGGCCTTCCGCACCTCCGCCTCCTTCTCGCCGATGCGGAAGATGACGGTCCGGTCCGGCAGGTCCACCCGGACGGCTCGCGCCTCGCCGTCCCAGGTCACCTGCGCGCCCATCGCCTCGGCGATGGCCCGCAAGGGCACCAGCAGGACGCCGTCCGCGACGGTCGGGCTGCCCAGGTCGCGCGCCACGGGCTTGCCGTCCACCCGGATCTCCTTCGGCAGCGGGGCGTTCGCGCTCACGTCCCGGAGCGCCGGGGCCATGGCCTCCACCTCACCGGCCGGCCGGATGCTCGTCACCTGGATCGCCGGGACCATGTAGAACGAGATCCCGGTGAACTCAGTGCCCTCGATGACCACCTCCTGGCCGGCGAACCGGGCGAACTCCTCCGGGTCGCCGATCAGCCGCGTCCCGGCCACGGCCCAGTAGCCGCCCTCCAGGTCCACCCACTCGACGACGCCCACCAACCGCACGAGGCTCCCCACCTCCGAGGGGGCAAGGATCGGCACGGCATCCGCCGGGGCCGAAATCGGAAGCGCGTCGGCCGGCCCATCGACAGGCAGGTCTCCGGCCAGCGCGGGAATGGCGGACACGCCCATCAGCAAGGCGCTGAGCGCCGCGGTCTTCTTCCAGCGCTTCATCTCCCCAACCTCCCCTTCAAGGATGTTCACCCTGACAGACGGGGGGCCCCCTCCGGGCCGTTTCACCGGCTGGACAAAAACCGCGTGAAAGCGCGGCGAGCGGCTCTCCCCCCTGCCAGGGGCGGGAGCCGCTTGCCCGCGCGCCGGCTAGCTCTGCGCCTCCCCGACGAAGGTGACCCTGACCGTCACCTCGTCCTCCACCGCCACGAAGTTGGCGATGTTGGGCGGGTCCACGCCGAAGTCGGTCATGGCGAAGGTCGCCTCCGCCGTCAGCGTCAGGACGCCATTCTCCAGCTTCGCCGTGCCCTCGAAGGTGAGGGGCCTGTCCACGCCCTTGATGGTCATGGTGCCGGTCAGCCGGATGGGGACCTCCTGCCCCTCGGCGAGCACCGGGTCGCCCTCGGCCCGTTCGATGCGGTAGACCGCCTTCGGGTGGTTCCGGGTGTCCAGGACCCGCTGCACCTGGTTGTCCCGGCGCGCCTGATCGCTGCGCAGGGTGGTCAGGTCCACCTCGACGGTGGAGGGCTGAATGACGCCGTCCTGCAGGACGATGGCCCCGGCGATCGCCGAGGTCCTGCCCACCGCGGTCACGTCGAGCCGCTGCCCGAGGAACGTCTCGTCGACCGCGTAGGACGCCTCGGACCGGGTGGTGTCCACGTGGTAGGCGATGCCGTCCGCGCTGGCCGGCGCGCGGTCCTCCGACGCCGCCGGTGCCGCCTCCCTTTCGGCCGTTCCCGGAGACTGCGGCGCGGCCGCCGGCGGGTGCTCGGGCTGCGGCTGCGCGGCGCCCCGGGCGCACCCGGCCACCAAGGCCGCCGCCAAGACCAGGCTGAGGAGCAAGGTCGAACGCTTCAGAAGAACCCCTCCAAGATCCGTTGATTCGGTACTATTTTGGACAGAAACCCTGAAAGAAACCTGAAGGTAGCATAAATATTTCCTTGTAAAATGCGCAGGCTCCGCCGGCAGGGGCCGGTGAAGGCGGTTTGACCGCGTGGCACGGGAAAGGGCTGGTTCCGCCCAAGGAGCGGAACCAGCCCACGGCTCTTGATCGGCGTTGACGCAGGTTCCATCGCGACCCGGTGCGCGGGTCAGCGCGTCCCGGTCTGCGCCTTCAGCCACTCCAGGAGCGCCGCGATCGCCGCCTCGTCCATCGGGCCGAACCCGTCCCGGGCCGGGTCCTCCGTGGGGCTCAGGGCGTGGCCCAGGCCGGGGAAGCGGCGCAGCGTGACGAATGCGGGCGCCGCGGCGGCGATGGCCTCGCCGTCCTTCACCGGCACGAACCCGTCCTGCTCGCCGTGCAGGATCAGCACCGGCCGGCGCAGCTGCGGCACGATCTCCGCCAGCGAGGCGGCCGGCTCGTTGGCCGGGTCCATCATCGGGTTGACGGCGGGATTGGCGATGAACGCCTCGATGGCCGGACGCAGCTCGGCCTCCAGGTCGATCAGCCCGTCGCCGTCCCGGTCGGTGTCCGGCCGCATCTTCGGGGACCACGGCGTCGAGTCCGGCGCCCACACGTAGAAGCTGCCCATGAGCGCAGCCGGGCCCGGCGGCACCTCCATCCACTCCTTCACCGAGAGCTTGCCGTCCCCGTCCGCGTCCACCTCCGCCAGCAGGCGCAGACCCAGTTCGAGGTGCTGGTACCGCAGGGTGGCGGGCCACCCGCTGGTGGGCGGCCCCTGCAGGATAACCCCCGCCACCCCGACGTCGGCCAGGGCGGCGTGGCCCGCGACCTGCGCGCCCTGGCTCCAGCCGTAGAGGTAGATGCGGTCCGCGTCCACCTCGGGCTGCTCCCGGGCGGCGGCGATCACCCGCGCGGCATCCGCGATCAGCTGGTTCGTGGTCGCACGGTACGACTGCTCCAGGTCGTAGTCGCCGAGCCGCCTCACCCCCCGCTTGTGGAACCGGAGCACGGCGAAGCCCTCCTGGCTCAGCCGCTCCGCCAGCAGCCGGAAGTTGGCCGAGGCGACCCGGCCGCTCGCGTCCACGCTGGTGGCGTCCATGTCCACCGGGCCCGACCCGTGGAAGAGGATCACCGCCGGCCAGGGCCCCTCGCCCTCCGCCGGATAGGTGAGCTCTGCGCCGGAGGACCACGTGTCGTCGAGGGCGATGGTCAGGGCTCGCCGGCGGATCTCGCCGGTCGCCGCGGAGCCGCCGGTCCCGCCCTCGGCAGCCCGCCCGTCGCCGCCCGAGGGGCCGCCCGCCGGCGCGCAGCCCGCGGCGAGGAGAAGCGCCAGGATTGCGGCGGTCAACTTGCCGCGCATCCCCATCCCCCATTCCCTCACCGGAGCACGAAGGCGAGGCGGCGGATCAGGCGGGCGCTGGCCAGCCAGATCAGGCCGGTGTAGGCCAGCATGACCAGGCTGTTCCGGAGCACAGCCACGTCGTCGCCGAGCAGGCCCGCACGCAGCAGCTCCATCGCCGGGCGCGTGGGCAGCCAGGCCTGCACCTTCCAGAACGCCGGCGACGGGCGCGCGCGAGCCTGAGGCGCGCCATCTCCCCCGGGGTGAGCCGCTCCACCCGGGCGTCCCGCCGGCCGCCCAGGTCGAGGCGGTTCAGCAGCTCCACGGCCCGCTGCCGGGGCGCGCCCCAGAGCCGTGCAAACGTGTTCAGATTCTCCCAGACCGTAAGCCGCTCCATCAGGCCCCAGGCCTCGCTGGCCGCCCCCACCAGGGCGCGGCTTTCCGCCGACCCGGCAGGATGCCCGCCCAGCGTGACCGTCCCGGCGTCCGGCGGCAGCAGGCCCGCCAGGGACCGCACCAGCGTGGTCTTGCCGCTCCCCCTGCTCCCGACCACGGCCACGAGCTCGCCCGGCTGCACGGTGAGGTGGATGTCGGTCAGCTTGCCGGCAATCGTCAAGCCGCTTACCCTAATCACGTGAATTCCCCCACTTCACCGTATTTCGATTCCCGCCGATCGGCCCGAATCCTGCCCCAGCGCCGCGCCGTGCCGCACAGGAGGTCCGGCCAAGCCAACGCGCCGCCCCCACCGAAGGGGAGCGGCGCGCCGTCCCAGTCCGCGCCGGACCGGCCCGCACCGGGTGCTCGCCGGCCGGGCGTCACCGACACGCTGACCCGCGCTTCAGGGCAGCAGCTCCGGCTCCTGCTCCAGGATCACCCCGAAGCGCCGATGCACCGCCTCCTGCACCTTCTGCTTGAATCGGAGCAGGTCCGCGGTGCTGGCCGCGCGGTGATTGACCAGCACCAGGGCCTGGGCCGGCCAGGTGCCCATCCCGGTCTCCGGGTCGGACACGCCCCGGAAGCCCGCCTGGTCGATGAGCCAGCCGGCCGCCAGCTTCACCCCGCCGCCGGGGACGGGCCAGTGGGGCATGTCGGGGTAGCGGCGCAGCAGCTCGGCCGCCTGCTCAGCCGGCACGATCGGGTTGCGGAAGAACGAGCCGCAGTTGGCCACGTGCGCCGGATCCGGCAGCTTGGCGCGCCGGATGGCGATGACCGCCTCCCGCACCTGCTCTACCGTGGGCTCGGTCAGGCCGCGCTCCTCCAGGTACCGGCCCAGGGCCGGGTAAAAGGGAGGGCGCGGGGGCTCCCGCACGAGCCGCAGCGTCAGCGCCGTGATGAAGAACCGGCCACGGTCCTCCCGGTTGAAGCGCGACCGGCGGTAGCCGAAGCCGCACTCCGCTGCCGGGATGCGCACAAAGCAGCGGGCCTTCCGGTCGTACGCCTCCACCGATACCAGGACGTCCGCGATCTCCTGCCCGTAGGCTCCCACGTTCTGCACCGGGGTGGCCCCGGCGGTGCCCGGGATCAGGCTGAGCCGCTCGATGCCGGCGGCCCCGGCCGCGACCGCGCGCGCCACCACCGAATCCCAATCCTCGCCGGCCCCCACCGTGAGGCGCACGTACCCGTCCTCGTCGGCCAGGTCAAACCCCGGGATCCGGTTGACCAGCACGAGGCCCGTGAAGCCCTCGTCCCGCCAGATGATGTTGCTGCCCCCGCCGATCATGATCACCGGCAGGCCGCGCTCCTCGGCCCAGGCGATCCCTTCCACCACCTCAGCGGGGCTGTGGACGTGGGCGAGGTACGCAGCCGGTCCGCCCAGGCGCATCGTCGAGTAACTGCGGAGGGAAACCCGCTGCTGAATCTCCAGTGCGGCGATGGCGGTAACCCCCTTCCCGTGCGTAGCCTATGCGGCCGCCCGGCCGCCCAACCGCGGGTACGGCCGGTGCGGCGGGGAACCGCGCGCCGAGGTACCCGCTTCCCGCGCGGCCCCGGCAGTCCCCGTGCGCCGCCAGCCGGCCTGCACAGGCTCGCTCCTGGGCATTGTTCGCAGCGGCCGGCCCGTTCTCCTGGTCCCGGCGGTGTCGCGCTTCCGCCGGCAGGATTCGCCGGGGCGCTCCCTGAACTTTGAGGCAGAACCCCGGTAGGAGGGATGCGGTATGAGCACCTGGCTGGACGGACGGATCGAGATCGTCACGGCCGACATCACGACCCTGCACGTGGACGTCATCGTCAACGCCGCGAACCCCAGCCTGCTGGGCGGCGGCGGGGTGGACGGCGCGATCCACCGGGCCGCGGGGCCGGAGCTCCTGGAGGAGTGCCGCAAGCTGGGCGGCGCCCGGCCCGGCGAGGTGAAGATGACGAAGGCGTACCGGCTGCCGGCGAAGGCGATCGCCCACGCCGTCGGGCCCATCTGGCGGGGCGGGAGCCACGGCGAGGCGGAGCTCCTGGCCTCCTGCTACCGGCGCGCCCTGGAG
>QGVE01000165.1 GCA_003242675.1 Bacillota bacterium
GAGCTGAACCCGGAGATCATCGGCGGCCGGCTGCCCGACGACGGCTTCTACTACACCGGGGAGTGATTCAGCCGAACCGGCCTGTGATATAGTCTTCCGTGCGCCTGTCGGACGGGGTGGAGAAGATCCGCTCCGTCCGATCCATTTCCACCAGGCGGCCGTCCAGGAAGAAGGCCGTGTAGTCGGAGACGCGGGCGGCCTGCTGCATGCTGTGGGTGACCAGCACGATGGTGTACTCCTGCTTCAGGCTGGTCATCAGTTCCTCGATCTTGCCGGTGGCGATGGGGTCAAGGGCCGAGGTCGGCTCGTCCATCAGCAGCACTTCGGGGTTCACCGCGAGGGCCCGGGCGATGCAGAGCCGTTGCTGCTGCCCCCCCGAGAGCGTCAGGGCGGGCTTCCGCAGCCGGTCCTTCACCTCGTCCCAGAGCGCCGCGCGCCGGAGCGCGCCCTCCACGATCTCGTCCAGGTCGCCGTCGTAGCCGTTGATGCGGGGTCCGAAGGCGACGTTCTCGTAGATGGACTTGGGGAAGGGGTTGGGCTTCTGGAAGATCATCCCGATGCGGTAGCGGATCTCCATGGGGTCGGCCCCGGGGGCGTAGAGGTCCTGGCCCCGGAAGCTGACGTGGCCCTGGATGCGGGCGTCGGGCACCAGGTCGTTCATCCGGTTGAGGCAGCGCAGGAAGGTCGACTTGCCGCAGCCGGAGGGGCCGATGATGGCGGTCACGGCCCGCTCGGGTATCGTCATGCTGATCTGATGCAGCGCCTGGTGGGTGCCGTAGAAGAGGTCGAGGTTCCGGACGACGAAGCCGCCGGCTGCGACGCCGCCAGCAGCCGGGCTTGCCAGGACGACGGCCATGCTACCACTCCGCTTTCTTCTGGTATTTGTTCCTGAGCCAGATGGCGATGCCGTTGAGGCTCAGGAGGAGCGCCAGGAGCACGAGGATACCGGCGGAGGCGACCTCACGGAAGGCCTTCTGCGGCATGCCCGCCCAGTAGTAGATCTGCACCGGCAGCACGGTGAAGCTGTCGAGCGGGGTCCTGGGCAGGCTGGTGACGTACACCCAGGCGCCCACCGCCAGCAGCGGGGCGGACTCGCCCAGGGCGCGGGAGACCGAGAGGATGGTGGCGGTGAGGATGCCCCCCAGCGCCGCCGGCAGGATGACCGTGAAGATCACCTGTGTCTTGCTGGCGCCCAGGGCGTACGCCCCGTGGGCCAGGGAGGGGGGCACGGCCCGGATCGCCTCCCGGGTGTTCACGATGATCACCGGCAGCACCATGAGCGCCAGGGTGAGGGCGGCGGCCAGGATCGACCGGCCGAACTGCATCCAGCGGACGAAGAAGGCCAGGCCGAAGAGGCCGTAGACGATGGAGGGCACGCCGGCCAGGTTGTCGATGTTGAGCTTCAGGAACTGCGTCAGGCTCTGGCGCAGGGGCGACGGGCGGTCGCCCTCGGCGTAGAACTCCAGGAAGACGGCGGTCGCGACGCCGACGGGCAGTGCAAAGGCCGCGGTCAGCACGATGACGTAGAAGGAGCCCACCAGCGGGGCAAGGATGCCGGTCCTGTCGGCGAAGCGGGAAGCGTGGCTGGTGAGGAAGGACCAGCTGAGCCGGGGCAGCCCCGTCGCGAGCAGGTCCCAGAGCAGGACGGCCAGCACGGCGAGGGCGGCGAGGATCGCCAGGAAAAAAAGCCAGTGGGAGGCGGCGTCCAGCCGGCGCCGGAGGCGCCGGCGGGCGGCGACGGGGTTCATGCGCGCTCCCCCTCCTGATAGCGGCGGCTGATGGCCCGGGCCAGCAGGTTCATCGCCAGCGTGATGAGGAAAAGGGCCATGCCGACGGCGTACATCGAGGTGTAAGCGGCCGAGCCGATCTCGAGGTCGCCCTGCGCCACCTGGGCGATGTAGCCGGTCATCGTCTGAATCGACTCCAGCGGGTTCAGGGTGAGTTTCGGGGTGGAGCCCGCGGCGAGGGCCACGATCATCGTCTCGCCGATGGCCCGGGAGACGGCCAGGATGACGGAGGAGACGACGCCGGAGAAGGCCGCCGGCAGCACCACCTTCAGGGCCACCTCCAGCCGGGTGGCCCCCAGGGCGAAACCGGCTTCCCGGAGGGACCGGGGGACGGCCAGCATGGCGTCCTCCGACATTGAGCAGATCATCGGCGTGATCATGATGCCCACCGTGATGAAGGCGGACAGGGCGTTGAAGACCTCGATGTCCGGGATGATCTTCTTCAGGAGGGGCGTCACGAAGGTGAGGGCGAAGAAGCCGTACACCACGGTGGGGATGCCTGCCAGCAGCTCCAGCAGCGGCTTCAGGATGCGCCGCACCCGGTCGGGGGCATACTCGCTCAGGTAAATGGCACTGCCCAGGCCCAGGGGTACGGCCACCAGCGCGGCGCCGCCGGCGATGATGAAGGTACCCGACACGAGCGGCGCGACGCCGAAGTGGGCGGGGCTGAAGGTGGGGGTCCACAGCCGGTCGGTCAGGAATTCCCGGACCGAAACGAGGGAGAAGAACTGGACCGTCTCGGTGAAGAGGGTGAGGACGATGCCCACCGTGGTCACCACGGAGACCAGCCCGGCGGCCAGGAGGAGCCCCGCGATCGCCCGCTCCTTGCGGATCTGTCTCGCCCGGCGCCTGTCCGGGGCCAGCGCCGCCGCGGCAGAGGCCGGGGGATGCTGCGCTGTCGTAGCAGACATGATGCCACCTCCGCACGATTCGTCACGCACTTGGGAAACGGCCCGGAGGTCCCGGTGAGAAGCGGGCGCTTCCCCGGGACCTCGCGGCCACTGAAAGGGAGACCGTTTACTTCAGCTTGGCCAGGTTGTCCTGGTACATCTTCTCAGGCAGCGGCGTGTAGCCGACCTGGGCGGCGAGCTCCCCGGCATTCTCCATATAGAAGGTGACGAACGCCTTGACCTCGGGCCGCTCCAGGGCCTGCCTGGAGGTGTAGATATAGATCAGACGGGAGAAGGGGTAGGAGCCGGCGGCGATGGTTTCGTCGGTCGGCTCGACGCAGCCGTCGCCGGCGTCGATGGCCAGGGCCTTCATGGTGTCCTTGTTCTCGGCGTAGTAGGCGTAGCCGAAGTAGCCCATCGCGTACCTGTCGCCCGCCACGCCCTGCACGAGCACGTTGTCGTCCTCTGAGGCGGTGAAGTCGGACCGGGACGCGTCGCCCTTGCCGTTGACCATCTCGTTGAAGTACTCGAAGGTGCCGGAAGCGGTGCCGGGGCCGTAGAGCTTGATGGGCGCATCGGGCCAGCTCGGGTCCACCTCGTTCCACCGGGTCACGGTAGACTCAGGCCCCCAGATCTTGTGGAGCTGCTCGGTGGTGATGCAGGTCAGGAAGTCGTTCTCCTTGTTGACCACGACCGACAGGCCGTCGTAGGCCACCGGAAGCTCGATGGGGTCGAGCCCGTTGTTCCTGGCCTCTTCGAGCTCCTTCTCCTTGATCGGCCGGGAAGCGTTGGCGATGTCGACCTCGCCCTTGACGAACTTGCCGATGCCGGCGGAGGAGCCGGAGATGCCGACCGGGACGTCGACCCTGGGATGCACCTTGCGAAACTCCTCCGCGACGGCGATGGAGATGGGACCCACCGTGGAGGAGCCGTCCAGCGTAACCGTTCCCGAGAGCTCGGTGCCGGCGGATCCGCCGCTGCTGGAGGGCGCCGGGTTGTTCGTGCCCGGATGGGACGCGGGCGGATTGCCCGCCCCCGGCTGGCTGCCGGGGTTGCTGCTCGCCCGGCCTCCGCAGGCGGTGAGCATGGCGAGCAGGGCCGCAGCGGCAGCGGTGGTCATCAGAGTCCGCTTCATGGCTGTGTCGATCCCCTTTCTCTGCTGGCTCTTGGCCGAGTACTTCCGTAGCTCGATACCGATGCTATCACCCGGGTGTTGTGCGGGGGTTTTGGTCTGGTTAGCCTTTGGTTAAGGACAGGTTAAGAACCACAGGCCGTCGGGCGGCCGGGCCGGGTTCTGCGGCCGGCGCCATGACGCGGGGATCTCGTCGATGCGGGTCAACGGGGCTTGGAGGCGGTGTATAGGATCGGCAGAAGATGGGAAACCTGAGGGGAGACCCCGCGGCCGAGCCGGGGTCATGGCCCTACGCCCCCCGGCCCCAGGGGGAGGCGTTTTCCGGGAAGCGCCGTCACCCCGCGGCGCACACACGAAACGACCCCGCGCCCTGCGTTCGCCAGGGGCGGGGTCGCCTGCGTTTCCGGATATCGCTAAGAGATCTTCCGCTTGAGATGCTCGTACTCCGCGCGGTTGATGGTGCCGGCCTGAAAGGCCGCCTCCAGCTCGTCCCGGTTCCGGAACGGCAGCGCCTGCGGGCAGAACTTGTCGTACAGCGCCTGGACCCGCCGGTAAAGCAGGATGTTCAGCACCAGGCTGGCCACCACCGCGACCAGGGTCACCAGGATCGCCCAATTCGGCCACTGGAGCAGTTCCTTCATGGTACCCGTCCTTTCCTTACCTGTTACGGCCAGGGATATGGTCTGTCAGGCCATCTCCCTCTATTCGCTAAACGGGCCGGTCATCCCTTCCTCGAAAGGCCGGGTATGGCTTGCGGCCCTGTGCACAAAAATGTACAATAGGCGCAAGCACAAGTTTGTGCACACGAGGGGGTGGCGGCGCGTGCAGCTGGTCCGGATCGGCGACAAGGTGATCAACCCCGAGCGGATCCACCGGATGGTGGACCGCATGCTGGAG
>QGVE01000034.1 GCA_003242675.1 Bacillota bacterium
GCGGGCCCCGGCGGGGGGGGGGCGGGACCCCCGCCCGCGGGCCCCGCCGCTTCCCCCTGAGCCCGGTCAGGCGCCCGCGCCCCCGACGCGGAACCCGCCCCGGGGTGGCGGCGGCGGGCCGGCGCGGCGGCAGTCCCGCGGGCCCCCTCCGCCTCCTCCTCATCCGCCCCGCCGGTGAAAAGCCCGGTCAGCCGGATGAGGGCGACCTCCACGAGGAGGCGGGGCGAAGGCGAGAGCCGCAGGTCGGACTCCGCCTGGCCCAGCAGCCGGATCGCCCGGATGAGCTGCCCTTCGGCGAAGGGCTCCGCCCGGGCCCGCATCTGCTCCAGGACCTCCGGCGGCAGGCCCAGCACGCGGGCGCCGGCCTCCAGCTTCACCAGCAGGAGGTCGCGCAGGTGCGCGAGGTAGTCCCGCACCAGCTGGCGCAGGTCCTTGCCCGCGCGCACCATCTCGTCCAGCCAGAGCAGCGCGGCGCCCACGTCGCCGCGCAGGAGGGCGTCGTCCAGGGCCAGGAACTGGTCCAGCGGGGCCGTGCCCAGGATGGCCAGGGTCATGTCGAGGGTGATCTCGCCCTCCGCGGCGTAGGCCATGACCTGGTCCAGGAGGGACAGGGCGTCCCGCATGCCGCCGTCGGCGTGCCGGGCGATGGCCGTGAGCGCCTCGGGGCTGGCCTTGAGCCCCTGCCTGGCGCAGACCTCCTGCAGCCGGCCGACGATCTCGTCCACGGAAAGCCGGCGGTAGTCGAAGGCCTGGCAGCGGGAGAGGATCGTGATCGGCAGCTTCTGCTTCTCCGTGGTCGCGAGGATGAAGAGCACATGCGGCGGCGGCTCCTCCAGCGTCTTCAAGAGCGCGTTGAAGGCCGGCTCCGTCAGCATGTGCACCTCGTCGATGATGTAGACCTTGTACTTCAGCTCGACGGGAGCGAAGTTGACCTTGTCGCGCAGGTCCCGGATCTCATCGATGCCGCGGTTGGAGGCGGCGTCGATCTCGATGAGGTCCAGCGCCTCGCCCGACGTGATGCGCCGGCAGGCCGCGCACTCGTTGCAGGGCTCGCCGTCCTGGGGATTGAGGCAGTTGACCGCCTTGGCCAGGATGCGGGCGACCGTGGTCTTGCCCGTGCCGCGCGGCCCGGACAGCAGGTAGGCATGGTGAAGCCTGCCCTGCACGAGCGCGTTCCGCAGGGTGCGGGTGATATGCTCCTGTCCGACGACCTCGCTGAACCGTTGAGGACGGTACTCGCGGTAGAGTGCAAGGTGTGCCACCGCTATCGCTCCCGCCGGAATCGGACTGGCCTTACCCAATTCTACCCGGGGCCCCGGATTCCCTTTCTCGGCCTAACCCCCCGGCGCCGCCCCGGAGAGCCGGGCCTGGCGCAGGTCGAACCGCGCCCCCAGCGGCCGGACCTCCAGCCCCTCCAGTTCCGGGCGCACGGCGAAGTAGCGCACCGGGTGGTAGAGGGGCACCACCGGCGCCTCGGTGACGAGCAGCTCCTCCGCCGCCCGGAGCGCCGCCAGCCGCTCCGCGCCGGAAGCCGACGCCGCCGCGGCCAGCCGCTCGTCGTACTCCCGGCTCACCCAGCGGGCGGCGTTTCCCGGGTGGGCGGCGGTGAACGGGGCCAGCAGGGCCAGCGGATCGTCGTGGTCGGCGATCCAGCCCTGCAGCACCAGGTCGAACTGGCCGAACCGCACCCGCTCCAGCCGCTGCGCAAACGGCACGGTGTGCAGCTCCACCGTCAGCCCGTCCAGCCGCTCCTCCAGCGTGCGCTTCACCGCCCGGGCCAGGGGCTCCGCCTCCTCGGCGTGCAGCAGGGTGAGGGTGATCCCCTCCAGCCCGAGCTCGGCCCGGGCCTCCACCCAGAGCCGCCGGGCCTCCTGGAGCCGCCCGCCGGGCAGGACCGCGGCCGCCAGCTCGCCCGCCAGCGAGCCCTCCGACCAGAGCCCGGCCGCCTGCGCGTCCGGCGCCGCGGCCCCCGCGGCCGGCGGCCAGCCCCCCGCCAGGGACGGCGGCACCAGGGTGCGGGCGGGCAGCCCCGCCTCCCCCACCGCCTCGGCGGTGATCGGGCCCGGGTCCAGGGCGAGGGCGATCGCCCGGCGCAGCCCGGGGTGGGCGAGCCGGGGCTGGGCGGCGTTGAACACGAGGCCCATCGTGGCCGGCTGCGCCATCGCCTGCGCGCCGGGGACCTGCGCCGCCAGGTCGGCCGGCAGGAGGGCCACGTGCAGGTCGCCCAGCTGGAACAGCCGCAGCGCCTGCAGGGGATCGGGCTCCACCCGGTAGGTGACGGCGTCCAGCCCGACCGCCGCCCGGTTCCAGTAATAGGGGTTGGGCGCCAACCGCAAGGCGCCGGGCTCCTGCCCGGCGAGGACGAAGGGCCCGTTGGTCACCGCACCGAAGGGCTGGTCCGCGCGGCGCGGGGCCAGCGCGGGGTGCGCCGTGTACCGGGGCCATTCGGCGTTGGGCGCGCGCAGGACCACCCGGAGCCGGCGGTCGTCCAGCGCGGTCACCTGAACCTCTTCCCGCAGGGCGGCCGCCCGCTCGGCGAAGTCCGGCGCGGACGGGTCGAGGCCGCTGTACGCCTCGGCGCCGGCGACCTCGTAGAGCAGGTGGGCATGGGGCGAGCCCACGGCCGGGTCCAGGAGGTGCAGCCAGGCGCGCACGAAGTCGTGGGCCGTCACGGGCACGCCGTCGCTCCAGCGCGCCTCGGGCCTGAGGTAGAACGTGAACGCACGGCCGCCCTCCGACTCCCAGCGGGCGGCCGCGCCCCCCGCGTCCTCCGCCGTGCCGTCGGGCGCGGCCAGCCCCTCCATGAGGTTGCCGACCACGTCCAGGAGGGCGGCCTCGGCCGTCTGGGCGGGATCCAGCGTCGCCGGCTCCACCGGCAGGTGCAGGCTGGCCTCGGCGCGGGCAGCCGGGGCCGCCGGTGACGGAGCGGGAAGCGCCAGGGGGGCGGGAACGGAATGGGCGAGCGCGGCGCAGCCGCCGATCAGCAGCACCACCGCCGCCAGGGCCACCCCGGAGGCCTGAAGCCGCCGGCGGACCGCAGCCTTCCCCCGCCCCGGTGCCCGGGGCCGCCCTGAGGCGCCGGCCGGCCGGGTGGGCCAGTCCCGCCGCCCCCTCTGCCGTCGCAACATGAGACCTCCCCCCAATCGCGCGATCGCGATTGGGGGGAGATTCGCCATTTCCAGGAAATAGTCCTTCTTCCTTTTCTATCCGCTCGTCTGGGCCGGGCGCCGCCGCTCCCGGAAGAACCGGCGGATCAGCTCGCCGCACTCCTCCGCCAGCACGCCCTCCCGCACCTCGACCCGGTGATTGAGGCCCGGATTCTGCAGGATCTCGAAGATCGAGCGGTCCGCCCACGCCTTGGGGTCGCGCGCGCCGAACACCACCCGGTCGATGCGGCTCTGCACGAGCGCGCCGGCGCACATGGGGCAGGGCTCGATCGTGACGTAGAGCGTGCAGCCCGTCAGCCGCCAGCCGCCCAGGAGGCGGCCGGCCTCGCGGATGGCCAGCACCTCGGCGTGGGCCGTGGCGTCGTGCGTCGTCTCCCGCAGGTTGTGGGTGCGCACGAGGATCTCGCCGTCGCGCACGATCACGGCGCCGATCGGCACCTCGCCCAGACGCGCCGCCTTCTCGGCCTCGGCCAGGGCCGCGCGCATGAAGTCCTCGTCACTCATCGCGTCCGCCCTCCTGCCGTGCGGCGAAAGAGCAGGCCACGGGGTGGCCTGCTCCTGGTCGCCGTCATGGACCCTGGCGGAGAGGGTGGGATTCGAACCCACGGTGGCTGTGAAGCCACGCTCGTTTTCAAGACGAGTGCCTTAAACCGCTCGGCCACCTCTCCGGACGATGCCATCACTTTAGTTTACACAAGGGCCGCAGGCCGCGCAAGCGCGCCCCGGGAGAAGGCAGCGGCCCCGCGCCGGCCGCGCGGGGCCGCCCGCTTTGCCTCTCAGTTTACGATGCGGTCGCACCGGGTATACGGCCGCAGCACCTCCGGCACGGTGATGGAGCCGTCGGCGTTCTGGTAGTTCTCCATCACCGCGGCGAGCGCGCGGCCCACGGCGAGGCCCGAGCCGTTCAGGGTGTGCACGAACTCCGGCTTGCCGCCGCCCGGCCGGTAGCGGATGTTCGCCCGCCGGGCCTGGAAGTCGCTCATGTTCGAGCAGGACGAGATCTCCACGTACCGCTCGTAGCTCGGCATCCAGACCTCGATGTCGTACTTCTTGTACTGGCCGAAGCCCATGTCGCCGGTGCACATGAGCACGCGCCGGTACGGCAGGTTCAGGGCCTCCAGCATGCCCTCCGCATGGGCGACGATCTCCTCCAGGGCCTGATCGCTCTCCTCGGGCCGGGTGAACTGGACCATCTCCACCTTCTCGAAGTAGTGCTGCCGGATGAGGCCGCGGGTGTCGCGCCCGGCCGCGCCGGCCTCGCTGCGGAAGCAGCCGCTGTAGCCCACGTACTTCAGGGGCAGCACGGCCTCGTCGAGGATCTCGTCCCGGTGCATGTTGACCAGGGGCACCTCGGCGGTGGCCGAGAGGTGGTAGTCCGTGCCGGCGAGGCTGAAGACGTCCTCCCGGAACTTCGGGAACTGGCCGCTGCCGTAGTAGCTGGCGGTGTTGACGATCACCGGCGGCAGCACCTCCCGGTAGCCCCGCTCGGTGAGGTAGTCGATGAAGAAGCTGACCAGGGCCCGGTGCAGCCGGGCCAGCCCGCCCTTGATGAAGGTGAAGCGGGAGCCGGCCACCTTCGCGGCCCGCTCGAAGTCGAGGCCGTCCATCGCGACCCCGAGGTCCCAGTGGGGCTTGACCGGGAAGTCGAACCGGCGGGGCTCGCCCCAGCGCTTGACCTCGACGTTGGCGCTCTCGTCCGGACCGACCGGCACGTCGGGGGCGGGGATGTTGGGCAGCTGGTAGAGCAGCTCCTGCAGCTCCTCGGAGACCTGCCGCTCCCGGTCATCCAGCTCCTTGATGCGGTCCGCGATCGCGCCCATCTCGGCGATGATCGCGCTGACGTCCTGCCCCTGCTTCTTCAGGACGCCCACCTGCTTGGACACCTGGTTGCGGCGGGCCTTCAGCTGCTCGACCTCGGTCAGAATCTGGCGCCGCTCCACGTCCAGGGCGAGGAGGCGGTCCAGGTCGACGGAAACACCCTTGGCGGCCAGCGCTTGCCGAACAACGTCGGGATTGGAGCGAACGAACTTCAGATCCAGCATCGATGATTACCCTCCTCATTCAAAGTCAGGGAGTTACCGCCCCGCCCCGGCCCGTCAGGCCTCCCGGCCCAGCGGCAGGGTCACCGCCTGGACGGTCTCCACTTCCATCGCCTTCCGCAGTTCCGCCACCAGGTCGGGGGGCGCGGGCTCGTCGATCTGGAGGAGCATCAGGGCGTCGCCCCGGGGCCGGTGCCGGCCCAGGTGCAGCCCGGCAATGTTGATGTCCCGGGCGGCCAGGGCCATGCCGAACCGGCCGACCATGCCGGGCTGGTCCCGGTGCAGGCTGACGAGCATGTGGCGGGTCGGGGCCATGTCGATGTGCAGGCCGTCCACGGCGACGAAGCGCATCCCGCCGTCCCGGCGGAGCATGCCGGTCACCTCATGGGCCCCCTGGGGCCCCTCGGACCGGACGGTGATCAGGCTGGCCGTGGGCGACAGGGTGCTGACGGCCGCCGCCAGCCGCTGCCCGCCGTTCTCGCCCAGGGGGGCGTGGCTCAGGGACTTCGCCTCGTGAACCGCGATCCCCCGCCGGCGGGCCAGGGCCGGCGCGTTGATGTAGTTCACGTGGTCGCCGAGCTGGACGGCCAGGTAGCCCTTCAGCGCGGTGTTGGTCAGGAGCTCGGTGGGGTGCTTGGCCAGCTCGCCGCTGTAGGCGACGGTGATCCGGTCCACCTGGCCGGGGAAGGCCTGGGCCAGGAAGGAGCCCAGGGTCTCGGCCAGCGGGAGGTGGTCCATGACGATCTGCGCGCCGTCCCGGGGGATCTGGGGCAGGTTGACCGCCTCCGGCACCAGCTCGCCGCGCAGCGCCCGCAGCACGTACTGCGCGATGTACCGGCCGTTGGCGTCCTGCGCCTCCGCCGTGGAGGCCGAGAGATGGGGCGTCACCACGACGTTGGGCAGGCGGAAGAGCGGGCTGTCGGTGCACGGCTCTGCCGCGAAGACGTCCAGGGCGGCGCCGGCCAGCCGGCCTTCCTTGAGGGCACGGTACAGCGCCTCCTCGTCCACCATGCCGCCGCGGGCGCAGTTGACGATGCGGGCCGTGGGCTTCATGAGCGCCAGCTCCGCCGCGCCGATGAGCCGGCTTGTCTCCGGGGTCTTGGCCGCGTGGATGGTGAGGAAGTCCACCTCGGGCAGGAGCTCCCGGAGGGTCGGCACGAGGGTCACCCCCAGGTGCTCGGCCCGGCTGAGCGGCACGTAGGGGTCGTAGGCCAGGACCCGCATGCCGAAGGCCTTCGCCCGCACGGCGACCTCGGAGCCGATGCGCCCCAGGCCAATGATGCCCAGCGTCTTGCCGTGCAGTTCGGTGCCGACAAAGGCCTGCCGGTCCCAGCGGCCCTCGCGGGTGAGGGCGTGGTGCGCCTGGGGGATGTTGCGGGCGACGGCGATCAAGAGGCCGAAGGCGTGCTCGGCGGTGGAGTAGGTGTTGGCGCCGGGCACGTTGACCACGACCACGCCCCGCTCGGTCGCCGCCGCGACGTCGATGTTGTCCACGCCCACGCCGGCCCGCCCGACGACCTTCAGCCGGGCGCCCCGCGCCAGCACCTCGGCAGTGACCTTGGTCTCGGAGCGGGTGATGAGGGCGTCGTACTCCGGGATGATCTCCAGGAGTTCCTCGTAGGTCACCTTGCGGACATCCACCTCGTGCTCGGCCTGCAGGAGGCGGATGCCCGTCTCGGAAATCGTCTCGGTCACCAGGATCTTCATCGGGCCTCGCCTCCTCTACCGGGGTAAGGGACTTTCTCGCGCTCCCACTCGACCAGCCGCCCGGTTGGCCTTGAGGTCCTTCACCGGGGCCTCCAGCGCCCGCCTGTGCCGTTCATCGCCCCTGGCCAGGATCCCACCTCAGCCACACCTCCTGCGCCGCCGCCACGGCCTTCCCGACCTGCACATCGTACCCGCACACCGCCAGGGCCATCTCGGTGGCCGCCAGGGCCTGCAGCACGTCGCCGGGCGCCACGTAGCCCAGGTGGCCGATGCGGAAGATCCGGTCCGCCAGTTCCCCCTGCCCGCCGGCCAGCTGCACGCCGAACCGCTCCCGGGCCACCTTCCGCAGCCGCTTCGGGTCGACGGGCGAGACGACGGCCGTGACCGAGTTGGACGCCGTGCGCTCGTCCTCGGCCAGCAGCCGGAGGCCCATCGCCTGGACCCCGGCCCGGCACATGGCCCCGAGCAGCCGGTGGCGCTCCCAGGCGCCCTCCAGCGTCTCCTCCTCCAGCATCTGCAGGGCCTCCCTGAGGGCGTAGAGCAGCGAGATCGCCGGGGTGTAGGGCGTCTGCCACTTCTGCCGGCTGCTCTCCGCGGCCTTCAGGTCCCAGTAGAAGCGGGGCATCGTGCTCTGCTCCGCGGCGGCTCTCGCCCGCTCGGAGAAGGCGATGATGGAGAGGCCCGGCGGGCACATGAGCGCCTTCTGCGCGCCGGTGAGCACCACGTCCAGGTCCCACGCGTCCATCTCCAGCGGCAGGGCGCCGAGGCCGGAGACGGAATCGACCATGAGGAGCGCGCCGTGGCTGCGCACGGCACGGGCGATCGCCCGGACATCGTTGGTCACGCCCGTGGAGGTCTCGTTGTGCTGGATGAGGACGGCCTTGATGCGCCTCTCCCGGTCCTCCGCCAGCTTTTCGGCGATGCGGTCCGGGTCCGCGG
Organism: Bacillota bacterium; assembly: GCA_003242675.1. Next base: position 7,853 of record QGVE01000034.1, read on the forward strand.
CCTGACCGGGCTCGAAGCGCAGCCGCTCCACGTGAAAGCCCAGCTTGGCCGCCACCCGGCACCAGCGGTCGCCGAAGTCGCCGATGGAGACGCTGAGCACGGCATCGCCCGGGTTCAGGGTGTTGACCAGGGCCGCTTCCCAGCCGCCCGAGCCGGCGCCGGGGAAGATGTAGACCGGCTGCTCGGTGCGGAAGACCTTCTTCAGCTTCGTCGTGACCTCTTCCAAGAGGGCGCTGAAGGCCTCGCCCCGGTGGTTGATCATCGGCCGGGTCATCGCCGCCGCCACCCGGGGCGGGATCGGCGTGGGCCCGGGAATCATCAGCAGGGACTTCTCCGCCAGCATGGTCCGTGTGCCTCCCCCTTGCTCGAATCGAAAGCCCCGCCCCCGGCAGGCCGGGCGCGTGCGCGCCGCCGGCTCTGCCAGGGACGGGGCCTTGCTCGCTCCCCGCGGTGCCACCCTGGTTGGCTGCCGGAGCCCCGCGCCGCGCCCGGCCGCCGGAAACAGAACACTCCCGCCCCTGCCGCCAGGGACGGGAGCTTCACTCCCGCGGTGCCACCCGGACGTTGGCGCCGGCGCTGCCGGCCGCCCACTCGCCTCGGCGATAACGGGCCGAACCCGACCGGGTCATCCCCGGACCCTCGGGGGGCGGAACGGATTCCACGGCCACCGGCTTGCACCGCCCGCCGGCTCTCTGCAGACCGCTGCGGAACCCTTTTTCCCCCGTCATGGGGCGCGGTTTGGCTGGAGTTTGGGAAGGAGTATATCACCGGTTTTCACAAGATGCAACCGTCTCTGGAAAAAATCCTTCCTTCGAAGGAGGCCGCCGGGCTAATCCTCCTCGCGGTTGACCACCTGGGCGATGGCGGAGACCCGGTCGTTGGCGTCCAGGTTCATGAGCTGCACGCCCTGGGTGTTGCGGCCGCTGCGCCGCACCTCCTCGACGGGGATGCGGATCAGCACCCCCTGCTCGGAGACGAGGATCAGGTCGTTGCCCTCGGTGACGGCCTTGACGCCCACCAGGCGGCCGTGGCGCTCGGGCACCAGCTGGATCGTGATGACGCCCCGGGCGCCGCGCCGGTAGGTCGGGTACTCGGTGAGCGGCGTGCGCTTGCCCACGCCGGTCTCGCTGACCACCAGGAGGTCCGCGCCGGGCACCACGCCATCCATGCCCACCACGTACTCGTCGGGGCCGAGCGCGATGCCCTTCACGCCGCGGGTGTCGCGCCCCATCGGCCGCACGTCCTCCTCGTGGAAGCGGAGGGCGTGGCCGGCGCTGGAGACCAGGATGATCTCGTCGTTGCCCCGGGTGAGCCGGGCCCCGACCAGGGTGTCCCCCTCCTCCAGCTTGATGGCGATGATGCCGGTGGAGCGGACGTTCTGGAACTCGCTGACCGGGGTCTTCTTCACCCACCCGCCCCGGGTGGCGAAGAAGATGTAGCCGGAGTCCTGGTCGCCTTCCTTGGCGGGGATGACGGCGTTCACCTTCTCGCCCGGCAGGAGCGGGATGAGGTTGACGATGGCCGTGCCCCGGGCCTGGCGCGAGGCCTCGGGGATCTCGTGGCACTTGATGCGGTAGACGCGGCCTTGGTCGGTGAAGAACATCATGTCGTGGTGGGTCGTCGTGATGAAGATGTGCTCGATGAAGTCCTCTTCCTTGGTGCCCGCTCCTACCACGCCGCGGCCGCCCCGCCGCTGCTGGCGGTAGGTGCTCAGCGGCACCCGCTTGATGTACCCGCTGTGCGAGATGGTGACGACCACGTCCTCCTCGGCGATCAGGTCCTCGAGGTCGATTTCGCCCTCCTCCGCCGTGATGCGGGTGCGCCGGGGATCGGCGTACTTCTGCTTGATCTCGGTGAGCTCCTGCTTGATGATGTCGTACTGCATCTTCTCCGAGGCCAGCACCGCCCGGTAGTAGGCGATGCGGTCCTGCAGCTCGTCGTACTCCTCCTGCAGCTTCTCCCGCTCCAGGGCGGTCAGCCGGCGCAGCTGCATGTCGAGGATGTGCTGCGCCTGGACCTCGGTGAAGCCGTAGTTCTGCATGAGCCGGTTCCGCGCCTCTTCCGTCGTCGGCGAGGAGCGGATGGTGGCGATGACCTCGTCGATGATGTCCAGCGCCTTCAGGAGCCCTTCCAGGATGTGGGTCCTGTCCAGGGCCTTCTGGAGGTCGAACTGGGTGCGGCGGACGATCACCTGGAGCTGGTGCTGCAGGTAGTAGTGCAGCATCTGCTTCAGGTTCAAAAGCCGCGGCCGGTTCTCCACCAGCGCCAGCATGATGATGCCGAAGTTCTGCTGGAGCGCCGTGTACTTGAAGAGCTGGTTGAGGATGACGTTCGGGTTGGCGTCCCGCCGGAGCTCGATCGCGATGCGCACGCCGGTGCGGTCCGACTCGTCCCGGAGATCGCTGATCCCGTCGATCTTCCGCTCCCGGTGCAGCTCGGCGATGCGCTCGATCAGCCGGGCCTTGTTGACGCCGTAAGGCAGCTCCGTCACCACGATGCGGTGGCGGCCGCCGCTCAGCGCCTCGATCTGCGTCCGGGCCCGCAGGGTGATGGTCCCCTTGCCGGTCTGGTACGCCCTGCGGATGCCCTCGCGGCCCAGGATCAGGGCGCCGGTCGGGAAGTCCGGCCCCTTGATGATGGTGTTCAGCTCGTCGATGCTGACGTCCGGCTTGTCGATCAGCCGGATGATGCCGTCGATCACCTCGCCCAGGTTGTGGGGCGGGATGTTGGTGGCCATGCCCACCGCGATGCCGGTCGAGCCGTTGACCAGGAGGTTGGGGAAGCGCGCCGGCAGCACCGTCGGCTCCCGTCCGCTGTTGTCGTAGTTGTCCTCGAAGTCGACGGTGTCCTTCTCGATGTCGGTGAGCATCTCCAGGGCAATCCGCGAGAGCCGCGCCTCGGTGTAGCGCATGGCGGCAGGGGGGTCGCCGTCGATGGAGCCGAAGTTGCCCTGGCCCTCGATCAGCGGGTAGCGCAGCACGAAGTCCTGCGCCATGCGCACCATGGTATCGTACACGGCCGCGTCGCCGTGGGGGTGGTACTTGTTGAGCACGTCACCCACCGTCTTGGCCGACTTGCGGAAGGGCTTGTCCGCGGTGTTGCCGCTCTCGTACATCGCGTACAGGATGCGGCGCTGCACCGGCTTCAGCCCGTCCCGCACGTCCGGCAGGGCGCGGCCGACGATCACCGACATGGAGTACGTGAGGTACGACGTCTCCATCTCGTGCCTGATCTCTTTGGTCAGGATCCGCTCTGCGAAGTCTCCGGCCACAAGCTTGTCCTCCTAAGCGGGGAGTTCCGGCTCCTAGCCGATGGTGTCGAGGTTCTTGACGAGGTGGGCGTTGCGCTGGATGAACTCCCGGCGGGGCTCGACCTTCTCGCCCATCAGGATCTCGAACAGGGTGTTGGCCTCGGCCGCGTCCTCCATGGTGACCTTGTAGAGAATGCGCCGGGAGGGATCCATCGTCGTCTCCCACAGCTGCTCGGCGTTCATCTCGCCGAGGCCCTTGTACCGCTGGGGCTTCTCCGTGACCCCGCCGATGCGCGCGATGATCTCGTCCTTCTCCTCGTCGGAGTAGGCGTAGTACACCTTCTTGCCCTTGGTGATCTTGTACAGGGGCGGGGTGGCGATGTACAGGTACCCGTGCTCGATCAAGGGCCGCATGTAGCGGAAGAAGAACGTGAGGAGCAGGGTGCGGATGTGGCTGCCGTCGACGTCGGCGTCGGTCATGATGATGATCTTGTGGTACCGGCACTTGGTGATGTCGAAGTCGTCGCCGATCCCGGCCCCCACCGCCGTGATGAGCGTGCGGATCTCCTCGTTGGCCAGGATCTTGTCGAGCCGCGCCTTCTCCACGTTGAGGATCTTGCCGCGCAGGGGCAGGACCGCCTGGATGCGCCGGTCGCGGCCCATTTTGGCGGAGCCGCCGGCGGACTCGCCCTCCACCAGGAAGAGCTCGGACTCGCTGGGATCCCGGGAGATGCAGTCGGTGAGCTTCCCGGGCAGGGCGCTGATCTCCATCGCGTTCTTGCGCCGCACCAGCTCCCGCGCCTTGCGGGCCGCCTCCCGGGTCCGGGCGGCGCTCAGGGCCTTCTCCACGATGCGCCGGGCGACGGCGGGATTTTCCTCCAGGAACTCGGAGAGGCCCTCGGTCACGGCCGTGGCCACGAACGTCTCCATCTCGGAGGAGCCCAGCTTCGTCTTGGTCTGCCCCTCGAACTGGGGATCCTGCATCTTCACCGAGAGGACGGCGGTCATGCCCTCGCGGATGTCCTCGCCCAGCAGGTTGTCGTCGCTCTCCTTCAGGAACTTGTACTTGCGGGCGTAGGCGTTGATCACGCGCGTGAGGGCGGTCTTCAGGCCCGTCTCGTGGGTGCCGCCCTCCACCGTGCGGATGTTGTTGGCAAAGCTCAGGATGTTTTCGGTGTAGGCGTCGGTGTACTGGATGGCCAGCTCCATCTCGTGGGTGTCGGTGGCCTTGAAGATGTAGATCGGCTTGGGGTGCAGCGGCTCCCGGGACCGGTTCAGGTACTGGACGAAGGTCTGGAGCCCTTCGTTGTATTTGAAGCGGTACTCCGCGTTGGCCTTCTCGTCGAAGAACTGGATGTAAAGCCCCTGGTTGAGGAAGGCGGTGTCCCTGAGGCGCGCGAGGATGAGCTCCGAATCGAACTCCACCGTCTCGAAGATCTCCGGGTCCGGCCAGAAGCGCACGTAGGTCCCGTGCTCCTTCGTGTCGCCGATGCGGCGGAGCGGGTAGAGCGTCTTGCCGCCGTTCTGGAACTCCACCTCGTAGACGCCGCCGTTCTGCTTGACCTGGATATAGAGCCGGCGCGAGAGGGCGTTGACGACCGCCGCGCCCACGCCGTGCAGGCCGCCGGAGACCTTGTACGCGCCGCTGCCGAACTTGCCGCCGGCGTGCAGCATGGTGAAGACGGTCTCCACGGTGGAGATGCCCGTCGTCGGGTGGATGTCCACGGGGATGCCGCGGCCGTTGTCCAGGACGGACACCGAGCCGTCCTTGTGCAGCGTGACGACGATCTTGTCGCAGAACCCCGCCAGCCGCTCGTCGACCGCGTTGTCGATGATCTCCCAGATCAGGTGGTGGAGCCCGCGCTGGGACGTGCCGCCGATGTACATCCCGGGGCGGCGCCGCACCGCCTCGAGCCCCTCCAGCACCTGGATCTGCTCCCCGGTGTACTGCTCCGTCCCGTGGGTGTTGAGATGGTGCATCGAGGGCTGGGTACCGTTCCTTGCTTCAGCCACAGGGCTTCCTCCCTCGTAAAGGTGGGACTTTCACATCAGACCAATCCTATCACACTGCAAGAGTTATCACAAGTGACAGACTCCGTCGGAGAGGGCCTGCCCGAAGGGCGCGCCGAACTCGCTGCGCCGCTTCAGGGTCGCCGCGGAGATGGGCGAGAGGATCCCGCCGCTGTCGGTGAGCACCAGGCTCCGCGGCTCGCCGCCCTCGACCTGGATGAGCCGGTTCTCGCGCTTCAGTCTCTCCAGGAGTTCCTCGGTCGCCCCGCCCTTCCGGACGGTGCGCAGATTCACGATCGCGATGACCTGCCGGAGCGAAACCACCACGTCAGCGCCCACGTGGAGGTACATCAGCCCAACCCCCTGTCGTCGAGGACTACGGTTCCCGCGCGCACGCGGAACAGCCGGTGGTCCTTCGGCCACGTGCGCACCATCAGGTCTTCCAGGTCCGTGCAGGTGATGAAGCTCTGCACCCCCTCCCGCACCGCCGAGAGGAGGTAGTGGCGGCGATGGGGGTCGAGCTCGGAGGCGACGTCGTCCAGCAGCAGGAGGGGCGCCTCGCCGATCTCCGCGGTCATGAAGTCCAGCTCCGCCAGCTTCAAGGCAAGGACGGCCGTGCGCTGCTGCCCCTGCGAGGCGTAAAGGCGCGCGTCGCGCCCGGCGATCCAGAACCCGACGTCGTCCCGGTGCGGGCCGACCAGGGTCACCTGGCGCCGCAGCTCCTCGCCCCGGACCCGCGCCAGCTCCCGCTCCAGCCGCCGCCGGACGCTCTCCAGGTCCGCCGCCCCGTCCTCGCCGAGGCCCTGGCTCTGGTACTCCAGCACCAGGTCCTCCCGCCCCTCAGACAGCATCCGGTGGTAGCGGGACGCGATCGGCGAGAGCCGGCGGACCGCCTCCGCGCGCCGGACGACCAGCTGGGCGCCGGTCTCCACCAGCTGCTGGTCGTAGACGGCCAGCAGCCCCTGGTCCAGAGCCGGCTGCTTCAGGAGCGAGTTGCGCTGCTGGAGCAGCCGGTTGTAGGCCATGAGGTGGTGCAGGTACGTCTGGGAAATCTGCGAGAGCTCCAGGTCCAGGAAGCGGCGGCGGCCGGCGGGCGGGCCCTTCAGGAGCTGCAGGTCGTCCGGCGAGAACAGCACCACCGCCAGGCTGCCGACGAGCTTGGCGATCTTCTTTTCGGCGATGCCGTTGATCTTGAGCTGCTTGCGGGTCGCCGCGCCCAGGCGCAGTTCCAGGTCGATCGTGCCCGTCCTGCGCACCACCGAGGCGCGCGCCAGGAGCTCCTCCTCCCCCTCCTTCACCATGTCGAGGTCGCGGGAGGTGCGGTGGCTCCGGCCGGTCGCCAGGAAGTGGATCGCCTCCAGCAGGTTGGTCTTCCCCTGCGCGTTGTCGCCGTACAGCACGTTGAGCCCGGGGGAAAACGCGATCGTGAGGGCGTCGTAATTGCGAAATGCGCGCAGCTCCAGCGTGGCGAGGTGCACCCTCACTCCCCCTCGCGGCGGATGAGCCACTCGCCGCCGCCTTCCAGGCGCACGCGGTCGCCCGGGCGGAGCTTGCGGCCGCGCCGCCGCTCGGGCTCGCCGTTGACCGACACCCGGCCCGAGGCGATCAGGGCCTTGGCCTGGCCGCCGGTCTGGACGACGCCCGCCCACTTCAGGAAGGCGTCGAGGGTGATGTACTCGGTGTGGATCGTCACGATCTCTTCGGCCATGGCAGGCTTCCTTACAGCGTGATGAGCGGCAGCACGACGTAGAGGAACTGGCTGCTGTCCGCGGGGATGAGGCGGGCGGGGTTGCGGCTGCCCGAGCACTGGAAGCGGAACTGCTTCTCCTCCAGCACCTTCAGGAAGTCCAGCAGGTACCGCGCGTTGAATCCGATGTCCAGCGGGTCGCCCGTCATGCTGCTCACGGGCAGCTCCTCATAGACCTGGCCGACCTCGGGCGTGTTGGCGGTGATGGTCACCTTGTCGGGCTGGAAGCTGAGCTTGACGGCGCCGTCGCGCGTGATCAGGGTCGCCCGCTCCAGGGCCTCCATGAACTCCGCGCCGGGCAGGACCGCCTCGGTGGGGTAGGTCTGGGGCACCAGCCGCATGACGTCGGGATACTGCCCCTCCAGGAGGCGGGAGATGACCCGCACGGTCCCGAGGTCGAAGAAGATCTGGTTGGCCGTGACGGCCACGCTCACCGTGCTCTCCTCCTCGCCGGTGAGCAGCCGGGTCAGCTCGCTCAGCGACCGGCTGGGGATGATGACGGAGAAGCTGTGGCCCTGCGGGTTTTCCGCGGCGGCCTCGGCGTAGGCGATGCGGATGCCGTCCGTGGCCGTGCCGGTGAGGAGGCCTTCCCGCAGCTTGAAGAGCACGCCGGTCAGCCAGGGCTTGGACTCGTCATGGCCGGCGGCGAAGGTGGTCTGCCGCAGGAGATTCCGCAATAGACTCTGTTTGACGGTGAACGCCGACGCCCCGTCCACGTCGGGGAGGGTGGGGAACTGATCGGCGGCGAAGCCGTGGATCACGTACTGGGAGCGGCCCCAGCGCACGGTGGCGACGTGGTTGTGGTAGTCGACGGAGAGCTCGATATTTCCATAAGGAATGCGGCGGATGAGGTCGGCGAAGTAGCGGGCCGGAAGCACGATCTCGCCCTCGGCGATGACCTGGCAGGGCGTGACGGCCTCGATGGCCAGCTCCATGTCGGTCGCGCGGATGGTGAGCTTGCCGCCGCGGGCGGAGAGATAGACGCCGGAAAGCACGGGGATCGTGTTCTTGGTGGAGACGGCCCGGGCAACCGTGGCCAGCGTTGCGTTCAGGCCCTCCTGTTCGATCAGGATCTTCACGGAAAGCCCTCCCTCTGGTGGCGCGTTGGGGACTCGCGGCGCCCAACGTACGTGTTAGTAACAGAGGTCATTGTGGCAATGGTCATTGTAGTTGCTGTGGATATGTGGAAAACCCGGTGGATAACTAGAGCGGCGAGAATCGCGGAGCGCGGCAAGTTGTGGGTATTGCCGCGCGGCGCGTCCACACCGGGCGCGCCGGCTGGGGACGCGCCGCCTATTCGGCGCGGATGCGCGCGATCAGCTGCTCGATCGTCTGCGCGAAGGCGGGGTCGCTCTGAATATCCTTCGCGATCTTCTCGCAGGCGTGGATCACCGTCGTGTGGTCGCGGCCGCCGAACTCCTCGCCGATCTTGGGCAGGGAGCTGTCGGTGAGCTCCCGGGCGAGGTACATCGCGATCTGGCGCGGGTACGCGACGGCCCGGGAGCGGTTGCGCACCTCGAAGTCCTGCATGCGCAGGTTGTAGTGCTCGGCGACCACCCGCTTGATCGTCTCGATGGTGATCTGCTTCGGCTTCTGCGCCGGCAGGATGTCCTTCAGCGCCTGCACGGCCAGCTCGTAGGTGATCGGGCACTTCAACATGTGGGCGTAGGCGACCACCCGCGTGAGCGCGCCCTCGAGCTCCCGGATGTTGGTCTCGATGTTGGTCGCGATGTAGTTGGTCACCTCGTCGGGCACGTGGATGCCCTCGGTCTGCGCCTTCTTCCGCAGGATCGCCGTGCGGGTCTCCAGGTCCGGCGGCTGGATGTCGCAGATCAGGCCCCACTCGAACCGGGAGCGCAGCCGGTCCTCCAGGGTGGGGATCTCCTTCGGCGGCCGGTCGGAGGAGATGACGATCTGCTTGTTGGCCTCGCGGATGGCGTTGAAGGTATGGTAGAACTCCTCCTGCGTGGCCTCCTTGCCGGCCAGGAACTGGATGTCGTCGATGAGCAGCACATCGACCTTGCGGTAGCGGTTCTGGAAGGCGGTCGTGGAGCCTTTCTGGATCGCCATGATGAACTCGTTGGTGAACGTCTCCGTGGACACGTACGCGACCTTTGCGGTGGGGTTGTGCTGCAGGACGTAGTGGCCGATGGCGTGCATCAGGTGGGTCTTGCCGAGCCCGACGCCTCCATAGATGAAGAGCGGATTATAAGTGCGCGCAGGCGCCTCGGCTACGGCAAGAGCGGCGGCATGGGCGAACCGGTTGCTGTTGCCGACGACGAATGTTTCAAAGGTGTATTTGGGATTGATGTAGCCCAAGAGGCGGGGGGTCTGCTCGCCGGCTGGCGCGCTGGTCCCGGACGGCAGATCTGCCGCGGTGGCGGCTTCGACGGTTTCCGCCGCCGGATCCTCGATCACGTTCGGGTTGGCGACGAACTTCAGCTGCATGTTGCGCTTGGTCAGATCGCGCAGGGCCTGGCGCAGCAGCGGCGCGTACCGGGACTCCATGCGGTGTTTGGCGAACTCGCCCTGTACGCCCACGATGATCGTGTCTTCCACCACGGCCACCGGACGGGTGCTGCGCACCCAGTTTTCGATGGCCGTCTTGGAGGTATGGCGCTCCAGGTGGTCGATGCACTGCTGCCATACTTCGGACAAATCTGTCTTCATACTGCAGCGGCCCCCCTCGGTACGGAAATATCGCCGGCACGACCACGGGGTATCAACAGCTTATACACAGCCTTGTCCACAACTTGTGCATAAAAAGATGTGAGCCGTGCCAACCCCCGCGACGCGAGGGTGGACGGGCTTGACTAGATCATACCAAAGCGCGGGAAAGTTATCAACAAGCTCCGGAGGGGATATCCCCCTTTTCTGCTCTCTGCTGGGGAAAAGCATAGAATCACTCGGGATAACTCGTTCTCACACGTGGATATTCTGTGAATCGTAATCCACAGGGCTGCGTGTCTGGGGATGAGCTGTGTGTGGAAACTGGGGACGATCCGCGGCGCGGCGCAGCCACGATCTGGCTTGACGGGCAGGACCTGACTCCGGTATAATCCGCGTGTGTCTTTTTGCGGGCCGTTCTAGGGGGTGTTCCTGTTGAAGCGCACGTTCCAGCCGCACAACGTATCCCGCAAGCGGACTCACGGGTTCCTGCGCCGCATGAAGACTCGTGGCGGCCGCAAGGTCTTGAAGGCCCGGCGCCTGAAGGGTCGGAAGCGCCTTACCGTATAAGCCGCGACGGCCTCCCGTCGTGGCTCTTTTTCCATAAGGGGAGCGGAGGGAGAGGGAACGGCCGGTCCTCCGGCGAATCCTCTTCCGACACGGATGAAGAAGGCTTATCGGCTGAAGTCGCGGCTGGCATTTCAAGCGGTATACGCACAGGGGCGTTCCGTGTCCAACCGGGTGGCGGTCGTCTACGCGCTGAAACAGCAGGCGGGAACGCCCACCCGGGTCGGCTTCGCGGCGGGGCGGCGGCTCGGCAAGGCCGTCGTGCGCAACCGGGCGAAGCGGCGGGTGCGGGAGGCCGTGCGCCTCCTCTGGCCCCGGATCCGGCAGGGGTATCACATCGTGGTCATCGCCCGCCAGGCCGCGCTGGACATGCCATTTGCCGAGCTCCGGCAGAAGGTCGAGGAGCTCTTTGAACGAGCGGGACTGCTGCAGCGGGAAGGATAGACGGCCATGACGCGTCTTCTGATGATGCTCGTGCGCGCCTACCAGCGGTACCTTTCCCCGCTGAAGGGTGCGCCGACGTGCCGCTTCACCCCTTCCTGTTCCCAATACGCGTATGAGGCGCTGGCCAAGTACGGCGCCCTGAAGGGCACCTGGCTCGCGGCGCGCCGGGTGCTCCGCTGCCATCCTTTCCACCCGGGCGGGTACGACCCCGTCCCCTAGGCTGAGACATCGCGAATCTTCCTGGGAGGTTTCCGTATTTTGCTGACCTCGCTGTTGGTTCCCGAGTGGCTGGTCCAGCCGATGACCAAGCTCCTGGAAGTGTTCCTCAAGTGGACGGGCAACTACGGCCTGGCGATCATCCTGCTGACCGTGGTCGTGCGCATCGTCATCCTGCCGCTGACGATCTACCAGATGCGCTCGCTGAAGCGGATGCAGGAAGTGCAGCCGCTGATGAAGGAGATCCAGGAGAAGTACAAGGACAATCCCGAGAAGATGAACCAGGAGATCATGGCCCTGTACCAGCGCGAGCGGGTGAACCCGTTCTCGGGCTGCCTGCCGCTGCTGGTCCAGCTGCCCATCCTCTACGCGCTCTTCGCGGTCTTCAACGCGTTCGATCCGACGAAGTTCAACTATACATACCAATTCCTCTGGGCTGACCTGAGCCAGCGGGACATCCCGCTGGCCATCCTGACCGTCGTCTCGATGGTCCTGCAGCAGTACCTGACGGGCGTGCCGGCGACGGACCCGAACCAGCGGATCATGATGTGGATCATGCCCATCATGTTCGGCTGGATCGCCTTCACCATGCCCACGTCGGCCATCGTCCTCTACTGGGTGGTCAGCACCTTCTTCGGGCTGATCCAGCAAGCAATCTATCCGGGGTTTCCCCGGTTTAAGGGCAGCCTCGGCTCGAAAGGGGAAGCATAACCGACCATGAGAAGCGTGCAGCGGAGCGGCCGCACGGTGGAAGAGGCGGTGGCGGCGGCCCTGGAGGAGCTGGGCGTGCCGTCCGACCGCGTGACCGTTGAGGTGCTGGACGAGGGTAAGGCGGGCTTCCTCGGCATCGGCGCGCGGCCCGCTACCGTGCGCGTGACCGTGAAGGAGACCCGGGCCGAGCGGGTGGAGGCCTTCCTGGGCGACGTCTGCGAGGCGATGGGCGTCGGCGTCCGGATGGAGATCCGCGAGGACGGGGAATATATCCACGTTGACATCACCGGCCAGGAGGCCGGCATCCTGATCGGCCATCACGGGCAGACGCTGGATGCCCTGCAGTACCTGACCAACCTCGTGGCCGCCCGCGTCGACCGGCACGGGCCGCGGGTCCTGCTGGACGTGGAGGGCTATCGGAAACGCCGGACGGAGACCCTGACCAACCTGGCCAGACGGCTGGCGGAACGGGTCGTGCGCACCGGCGAGCGGGCGGTACTGGAGCCGATGAGCGCTCAGGAGCGAAGGGTGATCCACCTCGCCCTGCAGGGCTTCCCGGGCGTGACGACGGTCAGCGAGGGACAGGAGCCGTTCCGCAGGGTGGTCATCTACAAGCAGAAGTAGACGGGTGCCGGTGGCCAGGTAGCGCTGCTACCCGGCCACTTTGCGTAAGAAGGAGGGAATGACCGTGGGGGAGGAGACCATCGCCGCGATCGCGACCGGCGCCGGCGAGGGCGGCATCGGCATCGTGCGGATGAGCGGGCCGGAGGCCATCCAGGTGGCCGACCGGATCTTCCGGCCCCGGCGGGGCCGGCCTCTGGCCAGCCGGCGCTCGCACACGGTGACCTACGGCTGGGTGGTCACGCCCGGCGGCGAGCGGGTCGATGAGGCCCTGGCCCTCGTCATGCGGGGGCCCCACTCGTACACCGGCGAGGACGTGGTCGAACTGCAGTGCCACGGCGGCCAGCTGGCGGTGCGGCGGGTGCTGGAGCAGGCCCTGCGGGCGGGCGCCCGCCTGGCCGAGCCGGGCGAGTTCACCCGGCGGGCGTTCCTGAACGGCCGGCTGGACCTCTCGCAGGCGGAGGCGGTCGTCGACCTGATCCGGGCGAAGACCGACCGGGCGATGGCGGCCGCCGTCGCCCACCTGGGCGGCAGCCTGCGCCAGGCGATCGGGCAGATCCGGGAGAAGCTCATGGAGATGATGGCCAACCTGGAGGCGGACATCGACTTCCCCGAGCTGGAACTGGAGGTGCAGACCCGGGAGCAGGTGGCTGCCGGCACCGCGGAGTGCCTGGCCCGGGTGGAGCGGCTGCTCCGCGGCGCCCGGGCCGGCCGCATCCTGCGGGAGGGGCTGCGGGCCGTGCTGGCCGGCCGGCCGAACGTGGGCAAGTCGAGCCTGCTCAACCGGCTGCTCCGGGAGAACCGGGCGATCGTCACGCCGATCCCCGGCACGACCCGGGACGTGATCGCCGAGTGGGTCGAGCTGGGCGGCGTCCCGGTGCAGCTGTTCGACACGGCGGGGCTCCGGCCCACCGACGACCCGGTCGAGCGGATCGGCGTGGAGCGCACCCGGGAGGCCCTCGCCCAGGCGCACCTGGGGCTGGTGGGGATCGATGCCGCGGCGGGGGTGGGGGCGGGGGGGCGGGGGGGGGGCGCCCGGGCGGCCGGGGTGTCTCTTTTAAACATCTTGCGCCGTCGGCGGTGTCCC
>QGVE01000166.1 GCA_003242675.1 Bacillota bacterium
GGTGGGCAGCTACTGGATCCCGCTGGTCTGGGGTCACTAGCGGGAAAGAACACGCCGCCCCGGCGTCGTCCGGGGCGGTTCTGCTTTGCGCGCCCGGCGCATCGGGGCTTGTGACGGCAGTATTTTGGCAATTCGGGCTAGAGCGAAGAGGAAAACGACGGGCGGTGGGGAAATGTGAGATCAGCACAGACCGGGGAGGACGCAGAGGGGGAACGCCCCCGGTCAGCCACAGGGGAGGGGAAAGAAGGATGAGGCGTCCCTCACGAGGGCTCGCGCTCCTGCTGGCGGTGGCCGTGCTCGCCCTGGCCGCCTGTTCCCGGCCGGCAGAGACCGACGGCGGCACGTCCACGCCCCAGAACGGCTCGGGCCAGGGCAGCACGGATTCCTCCGGCGGGACGCGGCGGGGGCCCAACGGCGAGGTCTACGGCGGCACCTACCGCATGGCGATCGGCGCCGAGCCGCCGGTGCTCGATCCGCAGCTCGACACGACGCTCCTGGTGTACCGCATGTCCCGGAACCTGTTCAACACCCTGGTGCGCTACAAGGGCACCACGCTGGAGCTGGAGCCCGAGCTGCTGGCGGAGATGCCCACCATTTCCGCGGACGGGCGCACGTACTCCTTCCGGCTCCGGGAGGGCGTGAGGTTCCACAACGGGGTGGAGCTCACGACCAAGGACGTGAAGTACACGATCGAGCGCATGCTCAACCCGAAGACGATGGCCAAGAACACGTGGGTGTTCCACGACATCCTCGGCGCGGACGCGATGCTGGAGGGCAGGACGACCGAGCTGGAGGGCCTGAAGATCACCGGCCCGTACACCTTTGAGATCACCCTGAAGGAGCCCTTCGGCCCGTTCCTCAGCAACCTGGCCACCGCCCCGGCCTCGATCCTGCCGGCAGACTACGCCACGGAGAAAGGCGAGGCCTTCGCCCGGGAGCCGATCGGCACGGGCCCGTTCCGGCTGAAGGAGTGGCGGCCCAACGAACTGATTGTGCTGGAGCGGAACCCGGACTACTTCGAGGAAGGCTACCCGTTCCTGGACGCCATCGAGTACCGTGTGATCCCGGACGACGCGACCAGCTGGCTGGAGTTTGAGCTGGGCAACCTCGACGACAGCGGCATCCCCACCGTGGAGTGGGAGAACGCCACCCAGTCCGGCCGGTGGAAGGTGTGGGAGACCACGACCCTCAACACCTACTACCTGGTCCTGAACCACCGGTTCTACCCGGACAAGCGGCTCCGGGAGGCCGTGTCGCTGGCCATTGACCGGCAGAAGATCATCGACACCATCCACAACGGCACGGGCGTCCCGGCGAAGGGGCTCACGCCGCCGGGCATCGTCGGCGCCCTGACGGATGCCCCCGGGTTCCCCTACGATCCCGAGCGGGCGCGGCAGATCATCCGGGAGGCCGGGCTCGAGGGGACGACGATCACCGTCTGGCAGCGGGGCGGCGACAAGGTCAGCGACACCAACCTGGCGATCCAGCAGATGCTGGCCGAGGTCGGGCTCAACTACGTGGTCGAGATCTACGACTCCGCGACCTTCCTGGCCGCCCGGTCCCGGGGTGAGATCCCGGCCAACCAGGGCAACTGGTACGCCGACTACCCCGACCCGGACAACTTCCTCTGGACCTTCTTCCACTCCTCGAGCTCCACGGCGATGTCGGTCGGGATGAACGACCCGGAGGTCGACGCCATCCTGGAGCGGGCCCGGGTGGACAGCGACGTCGCGCGGCGCAGCCGGGACTACCAGGAGCTGGAGCGGCGGCTTCTGTACGAGGAGTACGCCATGATCCCGCTGTGGCACCTGAAGTCCTACTTCGTCAGCCAGCCGTACGTGCATGGGTTCCAGCTGAACCCGGTCTTCGTGTATGACTACAAGACCGTCTGGAAGGACGTCCACTGACACGGCAGCCATCCGGCGGTGGGGCCCCGGCCTGGCCGGGTCCCCACCCCGCTTGGCAATGGGGGAGGATCGCGGTGCTCAGTTACGTCGTGCGCCGCCTCCTGCAGGGCATCCCCGTCCTGCTGGGGGTGAGCCTCATCACGTTCATCCTGATGCACGTGGTGCCGGGCGACCCGGTCGCCGTCGCCTTCGAGAAGAAGGCGGATCCGGCGACCATCGAGCGGATCCGCCGGGAGATGGGACTGGACCGCCCGCTGCCGGTGCAGTACGCCGACTTCCTGCTGAAGGCCCTGCAGGGCGACCTGGGCCGGTCGTTTCAGACCAGCCAGCCCGTGGCGGAGATGATCCGCAGCGCGATGCCGGCCACGCTGAAGCTGACCGCGGCGGCGGTGCTGGTCTCCGTCGCCATCGGCGTGCCCTTCGGCATCCTCGCAGCCCTGCACCGCGGCACGGCGATCGACTACATGGCGACGGTGGCGGCGCTCTCCTTCATCTCCGCGCCGGTGTTCTGGGTGGCGATGGTGGCCCAGCTGCTCTTCGGCTACCGGCTGGGCTGGCTGCCGATCTCGGGCTTTGACACGCCGAAACACCTGGTGCTGCCCGCCCTGGTGCTGGGCACCCGGTACGCGGCCTCCATCGCCCGGTACACGCGCTCCTCCATGCTGGACGTGATCGGCCAGGACTACATCCGGACCGCCCGGGCCAAGGGGCTCAGCGGGCGCGTGGTCGTCTTCAAGCACGCGCTGAAGAACGCCCTCATCCCGGTCATCACGGTGGTGGGCCTGGAGATCGGCGGGCTGCTCACGGGCTCCATCCTCACCGAGTCGGTCTTCGGCATCCCCGGCCTGGGGCTGGTGACCATCCGGGGGCTGAACACCCTGGACTTCCCGGTGATCCAGGCCACGGTGCTGCTGACCGCCGTGATCTTCGTCGTCATGAACATCCTCGTCGACATCAGCTACTCGCTGATCGACCCGCGCATCCGCATGACGTAGGAAAGGAGCGGAGGCCATGGCAACAGCCTTGGAGGTCCGGCCGGCCGCCGCCGCCCACGCCGATCCCCGGAGCAAGACGGCCTGGCAGCGCCTCCGGCAGCACAAGCTGGCGATGGCCGGCCTGGTCTTCATCATCCTGCTCATCCTCATGGCCATCCTGGCCCCCGTGCTGGCGCCGGCGGACCCGAACAAGCAGGATCTCTTCCTGAAGCTGGCCAGGCCCGGCACCCCCTTCGAGGAGCTGGGCGAGGGCAAGTACTGGCTCGGCGCCGACCATCTGGGCCGCGACGTGCTCTCGCGCGTGCTCTACGGCGCGCGCGTCTCGCTGCTGGTCGGCTTCGTCGCCGAGGCCATCGTGCTGGTGATCGGCGTGACGATGGGCGCCCTGGCGGGCTACTTCGGCGGCCGGGTGGACCGGATCATCATGCGCACGGTGGACGTGCTGTTCGCCTTCCCCGACCTGCTCTTCGCGATCGCGGTCATGTTCGCCCTGGGCCGGGGGCTGCTCAACCTCTTCATCGCCCTCTCCGTGGTGGGCTGGGCGGGCATGGCGCGGCTCACCCGCAGCCAGGTGCTGGCCCTGAAGGAGCGGGAGTTCGTCGAGGGGGCCCGGGCGGCCGGTGCCAGCGACGCGCGGGTGATCCTCCGGCACATCCTGCCCAACGCCGCCGGGCCGATCATCGTCGCCGTCACCCTGGGCATCCCCGGGGCGATCATGAGCGAGGCGGCGCTCAGCTACCTGGGGCTCGGGGTGCAGCCCCCGACGGCGACCTGGGGCTCGATGATCTACGAGGGCCGGCCGTACCTGCGGCACGCCCCCTGGATGTCGCTGGCGCCCGGCGTGATGATCATGCTCACCGTGCTGGCGTTCAACCTCCTGGGCGACGGGCTGCGGGACGCGCTGGACCCGCGCACGAAGCGGTGAGGAGGCGGCGGCCTTGGCGCTCTACCCCTGGGAATCGTTTGCGGCCGGCGACCACGCGGGCACCCGGCCCGTCGCGGAGGGGCTGGCCGGCGACGGCGTCTGGACCGGCCCGGCGGTGGAGGCGGCCCCCTTCGACTGGGCGGTGGCCTCCTGGAACGGCGCGGGGGACCGGATCGAGGTCTTCCTGCGGGTGCGGGTGGGGACGGCCTGGTCCCCGTGGTTCAGCTTCGGCCGCTGGTCCTCCACCGGCGAGCGGGGCTCCGTGGCCGGCCAGAGGCACGCCGCGTTCGGCCGGCTGGAGACGGACACGCTGCTGCTCGACCGGCCCGCGGAGGCGTACCAGTTCCGGGTGGCCCTGCGGGGGGCGGTCCTGCGCGGGCTCTGGCTCGCCGCCGCCCTGAAGGACGAACGCCCGGACGAGCCGCCGCACACGCCCGCGTGGGGGGTGGACCTGGACGTGCCGGCGCGGTCGCAGATGGTCTACCCGGAGGGCGGCCGCGTCTGGTGCAGCCCGGTCTCGCTGGCGATGGTGATGGCCTACTACGGCCATGCCGAGTCGATCCCGGACGAGACGGTGCCGGGGGTCTACGACCCGGTCTACGGCGGGCACGGCAACTGGCCGTTCAACACCGCCTACGCCTCCACCCGGGGGTTCCGGGCGTATGTCGACCGGTTCGGCGCCTTCGCCCCGCTGGAGCGGTGGATCGCCCGCGGGCGGGCGGGCATCGCCCCGGTGGCCTACGGCCGGGCGTGGCTGCCGAACGCGCCGATCGCCCGGACGGGGGGGCAAAACCTCGTCGGGCGCGGGTGTACGGGGGGCGGGGGAGGGGG
>QGVE01000167.1 GCA_003242675.1 Bacillota bacterium
TCCGGTTGGCGGCGGGGTGGGAATTGGCGGGCCGGGAGGCGGGACCGGCAGCGGCCAGTCCGGCAGCGAGGCAGGCAGAGGTCTGTTCGGCGGTCAGGAGCCCCACGGGAGCGGCGGGGCCGGCGAAAACGGCCAGGGCGGGTTGGCGGCATGGGTGAAGGATCGGGCCGCCGGCCTGTGGAAAGGGATTGGCGCCGGCCTGCTGGGCGCGGCGGTGGCCGCTGGCCTCACCGCCCTCTTCACGCTGAGTGTTCCGGTTCTGCTAGTGGTAGGCGGCGCGGCCCTGGTGAGCGGCGCGCTCTACGGGCTGGTGGTGGGTGGCCGCCGGTTCAACTGGGTCGAAGCGGTGGTCGGCTCGGTGATCGGCGGGATCAGCGCCGGTGTGGGCGGCTGGCTGGCCGGCCTGGGCGGGAGACTGGCTGCCAGGGTCGGGATCGCAGCCACCAACATCGCGGCGGGTGGGGCGTCGGGCCTGGTCAGCTACCTGGTCCACTCCCCGGAGCGCTCCGTCCGCGGCGCGGTGGGCGCCTTCGCCCTGGGCAGCCTCGCCTCCGGTCTGTTCATGGGTCTGGGCGCCCTCACCATCCGGTTCTGGACCTGGCGTCTGGGGACGCATGCCCCGGCGGGAGATTGGGCGAGATCCCGGAGCATGGTGGCGGCCGCGCTGGCGGAGCCGGATCCCGTCCCGGGTTCCTCCGCCGCTGCGCCGGGGAGCGAGATCCGCGCCCGGGTGCTCCGGAACGTCCTGGACTCGCGCCGGGCCCGTGAGGCTTCCCGCTTCCGGGACTATCTGCGGGCGGAGGCGGAGTGGGAGGACATCGCCCGCTGGCGGGCGACCCATGGTTACCAGTACGATGTGTTCCGGGAGGGGCCCCTCGGCGGCCTGCGGCCCGGTGACCCTGCACGCAACTTCTACGGCATGCGCTACAACGAGGTGGTGCTGCCCGAGGACCGGGTGCTCTACCGGGCCGGCGGGGAGAACCCGCTTGGGCGCTGGTTCACCTTTGAACCGCCGGTGAGCGAGGCGCTGGTGCGGGTGGATACCGCGGTGAAGCCGGTGTGGGTTCATCCGCAGACCCTGGAGTACATGGGCCGCTCGATGGTCGAGAAGGTGTACGCGGTGAAGGTTCCGAAAGGCACCGTGGTGTACGTCGGGCCGGTCGCCAGCCAGGGCGGGCCGTATCTCGGCGGCGAGCACATCATGCAGGTGTACATTCCCAACCCGTGGGCCATTGAGGGCCTGCAGGTGGTCGATTCCTGGAGGATCGTCAAATGACGGAACGGGCGGAACTTGTGGAGATGCGGCGGGTGCTGACGGAGCTTCAGCGCCTTCTGCAGGCGGAGGGGCTCGACGGTCAGTATGGTTACCTGCTGCGGCGCTGCTTCGAACTGCTCTCCTGGGCCGGAACCGAACCAGACGCCGCGGCGGCGCTGAAGGAGTACCTGCTCGGGATCCCCAACGCCCCCGGTACGCTCTGGGACCTGGTGATCTGGCGGGATTCCTTTGAAGAGCGAAAGCGGGTCAACGAGAGACTGGACCAGCTGCGGGAGCGGCTGATGGCGCTGGCCCGCGACCTGTGACGCCGACCGCGTGAGATGAGCGAGCCCTGCGGTGCACGCAGGGCTCTGGCTGTCGCAGGGGGCGACCGGATGCTCTCCGCCACTCGGACCAGGTTGGTACCCTCCGGCCCCGGATCAGGTTCCATGGGCGGAGGCCATGGCCCATTCTCCCTCCCCACCGGCCAGAGAGCGGTGCCGAACTGGCACGGCAGCGGGTCTCGTCTAACGAAGGGATCTCTGCGGCACCGCAGTCGTGCCGCCCTACGACGCCGGAAGGGCCCCCGACGCGGGGCCCTCCGATTCGGGAGTGAAGCGAGATGGATCTCCGCCTCATCCGATGGCCGTCGCGCACCGGCACCCTGGCCGTGCGCATGCGGGCAGGGGCAGGCGCCGAGCCCGTCCTGCTCCTGCACGGGCTGGGAGCCTCCCACGCCTTCTTCCTGCCGGCCGCGGCCGGCAAGGCCCTGGCCGGGCGGCCGGTCATCCTCCCCGACCTGCCCGGCCACGGCGACAGCCAGGATCCCGCCGGCTTCTCCTGCGCCATGGAGGACCTGGCGGACCTCCTGCTCGAACTGCTGGACGGGCTGGGCCTCCGCCGGGTCAGCCTGGTGGGCCACAGCATGGGGGGCACCATCGCCCTGCACATGGCCGAGCGGGACCCCGGCCGCTTCACCGGCCTCCTCTTCGCCGAGGGCAACCTGCGGCCGGAGGATGCCACCCTCAGCCGCAGGCTGGCGGCGATGGGCGCGGAGGGCGTCCGGGCCGAACTGCCGCGGCTGGTCGGGCAGCTGGCCGGGAGCGGCCTGGGCGGCCGGGAGGACGACCTGCTCTACGCCGCCACCCTCAGCCGGTGCGCGCCCGACGTGCTGTGGCGGTACGCCGCCGAGCTGGTCCGGACCTCCGACACGCCGGGGCTGCTGGAGCGGTTCCTGCACCTGCCGGTCCCCCGGACCTACGTGTACGGCGAGCGCACCCCGGGCCTGGAGCCGCTGCTGGAGTCGCTGCGCAGCCACGGGGTGCCGATCCGGATGGTGCCCGGCGCGGGGCACAGCATGATGGTCGAGCGGCCGGACGTGTTCGACCGGATCCTGCGGGAGCACCTCGCCCCGAAGGGCTGTTGAGCCTGGCTGACGTCCTGCCACCGGGACGGAGGTGCGGCGGGAGGGGAAAGCTGCCCGCGCGGGCACCGCATGTCCGCAGCGCCGCACGGCACGGGTCAGCGGCCGGGAGCCGGCCGGCAGATCTCCACCAGCTCCGCCGGGTGCGCCACCCGGTAGTCGCACGGGACGTTCGGGTCCCCGGCGCCCCACAGGGCCAGCGCAAACTTGACGCCGGCCGCCCGGGCGCACTGGCTGTCGTAGACCGTGTCCCCGACGTAGATCACCTCGCCGGGGCTGAACCCGGTGTCGGCCATCAGCTTCAGCAGCGGGTCGGGATCGGGTTTGTGCCCTTCGGTGTCGTCCGCGCAGATGACCGCGTGGAACCGTTCCAGGAGCCCGAAGTGGACGATGTCCCCCTCGAGCTCGACCCGGGTGCGCGAGGTCACCATGCCCAGGGTGGCGCCCGCGTTCTGCAGCTGGTCCAGGACCTCCGGGATGCCGGGGAAGACGGTGACCAGGTGGTCGTACTCCCGGGCGTAGGCGACCCACTTGGCGAAGGCGGCGTCGCAATCCGGGACGCCGAGCTGCTCCAGGGCGGTCACGCCAGGGATGCCCAGGACGAACCGCAGCTGCTCCGCCGCGGGGGCCTTTCCCGTCTCCTCCAGGAGCACTCTCTGCAGGGAAGTGAGGACCGCTTTCTCGGTGTCCAGGAGCGTTCCGTCCACGTCGAAGGCCACGCACTTGAACGACAACGTCTCTTCCTCCATGTCTGCGGTGGAATTGCGTCAGGCGCCTGGCGCGCGTCATACGCCGGAAGGGGTGGGTGGTTCCCATGTCGCAGAACCCGCTGTGGCTTCATTGGGCGCAGCAGATCCAGTCCATCGCCCAGGCCGGGATCACGTACACCAGGGACCCGTACGACCGGGAGCGGTTCGAGCAGCTGCGCGCCATCGCCGGCGAGATCCTGGCCAGGTACACGTCCATCCCTGAGGAGATTCTCTCACAGAAGCTGGTCGCCGAACAGGGCTACCTGACGCCCAAGGTGGACGTCCGCGCGGTGGTGTTCAACCCCCGGGGCGAGCTGCTCCTGGTGCGCGAGCGGAAGGAGGGGCTCTGGTCCCTGCCGGGCGGCTGGGCCGACGTGGGCGAGAGTCCGGGCGAGGCTGCCGTCCGGGAGGTGCGGGAGGAGTCCGGGTACGAGGTGCGGCCCACCAAGATGCTGGCGGTGTACGACCGGGCCCGCCACGACCATCCGCCGCTGATCTGGTACGTGTACAAGCTGTTCATCCGGTGCGAGCTGGTGGCCGGCAGCCCCGGCACCAGCCTGGAGACGGACCGGGTCGGCTTTTTCGACCGGGATCACCTGCCGCCCCTGTCCACCAGCCGGGTGACGGAGGCCCAGATCCGCCGCATGTTCGCCCACTACGACAACCCGGACCTTCCCACCGACTTCGACTGAGCGGCCGCGGGAGAACCCACGTGGAACCGTTGTGCGCGCAGGGCTGAACCCAAACCCCGCCGCCAGGGCGCCCACCGGCACCAGCGCCTGGTTCAGCGAGTCGTGCGTCCCGAAGAAGCGCCCGGAGCAGGAGCAGGAACGGGAGCGGGCGGCTGGCCCAGGCCATCGCGACGTGGCAGCGGGAACGGAGGAAGCCATGTCGTTTCCCCTCCTTCGTTCAGGCTTGCAGGGAGAGGGTACAGAAGTGGAGCGATAAAGACTAGACTGGAAATGACCTGTATGATATAATATTGTGATAAGGGCGGGACCCTAGGGGGCCCAGCTTTGCTACTGGCTGGAGTATTCTCGACGCAGGTTCCGCGTTCGTCCGTGAACGGGAAAGCCCCTTGCCGGTAGGCAAGGGGCTCAGGTTGAAGGCGAACAAGACCAGCTGCGTGAAGGCGGCGTTGGCCTCATACTTCCGCATCCGAGGAGTACCAAAGTGGAACGTTCCCTTCCACTCCTGGAACCCGGCTTCGATGGTCTGCCGTCCA
>QGVE01000035.1 GCA_003242675.1 Bacillota bacterium
TGATCGCCACGCCGGAGGAGATCATCGACGACGCCGCCGCCTACTTCGCCATTTTCATGGGGGGGATCCTCTTCCTCTTCCTGTACAACACCCTGGGCGCCATCCTGCGCGGCCTTGGCGACGCGACGACCCCGCTGATCGCCCTGGCGATCGCAACGGTCCTCAACATCATCCTGGATGGCGCCTTCATCCTCGGACTGGGACCCCTGCCCCCCATGGGGGTGCCCGGAGTGGCCGCCGCCACCGTCATCGCTCAGGGCGTCAGCGCCATCTGGCTGGCCCGCTGGATGCTGCGGAAGACCGACCTCATCCGGCTGAGCCGGGACTACTGGCGGGTCGACTGGGGCCTGGCCGCGCGGATCTTCCGGATCGGCCTGCCCGCCGGGCTGCAGCAGGCGGTGGTCTCCTTCGGTATGGTGACGGTGACCGCGCTCATCAACAGCTACGGATCGGACGTGGTCGCCGCCTTCGGCGCCGCCCAGCGGCTGGACCAGGCGGCCTTCCTGCCGTCCATGTCGATGGGCCTCGCCGTGACCTCGGTCGTGGCGCAGAACCTGGGCGCCGGCAAGCTGGACCGGGTCGCGGCCGCGGTCCGGTGGTGCGCCGGCCTGGGCGTCGCCATCACCGGCCTCGTCACGCTGGTGGCCGTGCTGAAGCCGACGATCCTCATCGCGCTGTTCAACCGGGAGCCGGACGTGCTGGCGGCCGGCAGCCTATACCTGCGCATCAACGGCTGGAGCTACATCTTCTTCGCCCTCGTCTTCGTGCTGGGCGGCGTGATGCGCGGCGCCGGCGACACGATGGCCACCTTGGTGCTGACGATCATCGGCCTCTGGGGCGTGCGGGTGCCCGCCGCCTACCTGCTCGCCCGCACCTTCGGCATGGGCCCCGCCGGCATCTGGACCGGCATCCTCATCTCGGCGGTCGCCTCTTTCCTCCTCCACCTGGGCTACTACGCCACGGGCCGCTGGAAGCGGAAAGTGGCAGTCCTCGATCCGGCTGCGGCGGACCACGTGTAGGGGTTCGGCGACATAGGGAAGGCCCTCCCGAGGACCGGGAGGGCCGTTTTCTTGTCGTCGCACCGGATCAGGCGACCAGGCGCGGGCGCACCTCGGACTCGAACCGCTCGGCGAAGAAGAAGACCATGAGCGGGTAGCCGAAGATCGTCACGGCGATGGAGCCGATCACCGGCACCAGGCCGACCACTCCGAAGGCCGCCCAGAAGAGCAGCATGAGGAGGCCGCCCAACACGGCCGGGCCGAACTGTGACGTGAGGATCTCCAACCCCTTGCCGACGGCGGCGACTGGGCCGTACCCGTCGTTGATCACCAGGTAGGCCGGGTAGACCCCCAGGGTCGTGAAGGCCGTCGGCAGCCAGAGGAAATACGCGATCTGCCCGAGGACGGGGATGATGTTCACGATGGCCGTGACCAACGCGATCAGGAAGACGATGAAGAAAATCACGATCATCTTGCCGAAGTGCCGGGTCGCGTACGACCAGAAGGAGCCGAGCCCGGTCTCCTCGCCGCGGCGATAGCCGACGATGGAGCCGACCAGACCGCCGGCCGCCATCCCCGTGGCCACGACGCCGACGATCAGCGCCACCAGGGCAAAGCCGCCCATGGCCCCCAGCATCGCGAAGGTGCGCACGGGCGCATCCTCAAGGTCGAGGAGCGCCATGGGGAAGGCGGAGAAAATAGTCGTACCAATCATGCCGATGCTGAAGATCAGAAGGATGGCAGCAGCCGCGATCTGCACCAGCAGGGTGCCCAGGCCCACCAGCGCGAACTTCTGCCAGTCCTGCAGGTAGCGCTGGAACAGCTGCCCCACGTTCACGTCTCAGACCCCCTTGCATTCATTCCGGTGCGGCCAAGAGCCGCCTCCCGTCCATTAGGATAGTTGGAGGCGGTTCATTGGTTCGGCCTGAATTGGCTAATTTTCCTGCTGATAGGCGAGCAACTGCGAGAGGGTGACCAGCCGGATGCCCCGCGCCTCCAGCTCCGGCAGCACCTCCGCCAGGGCTGCGGCAGTGCCGCCCCGCCCCACGCCCACGTGGCCGATCCCGATCGCGGCGCCGTGCGTCTCGGCCCACTCCGCCAGCTTGTAGAGCTGGGACACCACCACGTCCTTGCCGTTCTCGTGGTCGAGGAACAGCGACCGCTGCACGCAGGGGACGCCCATCTCCACCGCCGTCCGGGGCACGACCGTGTTCTCGGTCGTCATGCTGTCGAGGATGTACTTCCCGTGCCGGCGGGCCACCTCCAGCACCGCCCGCACCACCCGCTCGTCCTGGGTGGCCACCGTGCCCATGTGGTTGTTCATCCCGCGGGCCTCCGGCACGGCGGCCAGCCACTCCGAGACCAGCTGCCGGATCTCCTCGTCGGACTGGCGGGAGGAGATCGGCCGGCCCACGTACCACTGGGGGTCCACGTCCCCCGCGTCCATGGGCAGGTGGAGGATGACCTCGTGGCCCAGCGCAGCGATGCGGCGGGCCAGGGCCCCGGCGTCGGGCCGGTCGGGCAGGATGGCGAAGGTGAGCGGATACGGCAGCGCGAGCATCTCCTCGAGCCCTTCGGCTCCGTTGGTCAGGTCGTCGATGACGATCGCCAGAAGGGGAGGCTGCCCGGGGACCGGGCGGGCGTCGCAGAAGACGGAGCCGTGGCTCGGCTGAGGTGCGAGTGCGGACACCGCCGCGGGCGCGGTCCGGAGCAGCAGAACCGACGCGAACATGAGCAGCACCCAAGCCACCTGTGCCCTGTGCAAGCGCCTCCCTCCCTCCTGAGGAAGAGGTATGCGCGGACGGGCCGGCTATGAGCGCAAAGTCGCCCGCAGGGGGAGCTTGCGGGAAAAGCGGGTCCGCGGCTAAACTGGATCTGGGAGCCGGGACGGAGGCGCGGACGGGGCTGCCCCTCAGGGGCAGCCCCCGATGCTACGACGCGCGACCTTCCCTTAGGGGGAATCTGCGTTCGTGGAGACAAACTGGAAGCGAAACGTCGTATTATTCCTCGTCAGCCAGACGCTCTCCCTCCTGGGCTCGTCGCTGGTCCAGTACGCCATCTTCTGGTACATCACGCTGAGCACGCAGTCCGGGGCCGCGCTGACCGCCTACATCCTCTGCGGCTTCCTCCCCACCTTCTTCCTGTCCCCCTTCGCCGGGGTCTGGGCGGACCGCTTCAGCCGCAGGTGGCTCATCGCGGCGTCGGATGCCGCCATCGCCGTCACGACGGTCGTGCTGGCCCTGCTGCTTGCGGCCGGGTACGACTCGCTGTGGCTGCTCGCCCTCATGTCCGCCATCCGGGCCGCGGGCAGCGGGGTGCAGGGGCCGGCCATCAACGCCCTGATCCCCGACATCACCCCGCAGGAGAAGCTCACCCGGGTCAACGGTGCCTACAACACCATTCAGGCCGTCGTGACGCTGGTGTCCCCCATGGCCAGCGGCGCCCTGTTTGCCCAGGCGCCGCTGGAGGTGATCTTCTTCATCGACGTGGCGACGGCGGCCGTCGCCATCGCGATCCTCCTCACGCTGGTGCACGTCCCGGTCCACGCCGAGGCCCGTCAGGGGCAGCCCGGCAGCTACTTCGCCGACATGCTGCAGGGCTTCCGCTACATCGCAGGTCAGGCGTACATCAGGTCGTTCTTCGCCTTCTGCGCGCTCTTCTTCGTGCTGTCCGCGCCCGTCTCGTTCCTGACGCCCCTGCAGGTCGCCCGCAGCTTCGGCGGCGACATCTGGCACCTGACGGCCATCGAGGTGGGGTACTCGGTGGGCATGATCCTGGGCGGCGCCCTCGCCGCCGCGTGGGGCGGGTTCCGCAACCGGGTCCACACCATGGCCCTGGCGACGCTGCTGTTCGGGGCGTGTACCTTTGCGCTGGGCGTGGTGCCGGACTTCGGCCTCTACCTGGCGATCATGGCCCTGAGCGGGGTTACATGGCCCCTGTTCAACACGCCGGCCACCGTGCTGATCCAGGAGAACGTGGACGAACACATGCTGGGCCGGGTGTTCGGCGTGATGAACATGCTCGCCAGCGCGATGCTGCCGCTGGGCATGCTGGTCTTCGGGCCGCTCGCCGACTTCACCTCCATCGAGGCCATGCTGGTGGGCACCGGCATCCTGATGGCCCTGCAGGGCCTGCTGCTCCTGAGCAACCGGGTGCTCCTGCGCGTGGGAGTCCGGGCGACCTGAGCCGCCCGGACTCCCTTGCTTTTACCCGCCGTAGAACCAGCCGGTATCCCACATCTCCAGCACCTTGGCCTCGGGGTCGCGCAGGTGCACCGCCACAACCTCCGCCACGAAGACGGTGTGGTCGCCGCCCGCGTAAGAGTGGACCACCTTAGCCTCAAATGCTGCGGGCACGCCCTGCAGGAGCGGCGCCCCGGTCTCGCCCGGGGTGAACGGCACCCCGCTTAGGGTGTTCCCCTCCAGCTTCGTGGGTCGGAAGAACGTCTCTGCCAGGCCCTTCTGATCGGCGCCCAGGATGTTGACCGCAAGCGCGGCCCCCTGGCTCAGCAGCGCGTGCAGACCGCTGTCGGCCTTGACGGCCAGCATCACCAGGGGCGGCTGGAAGGAGGCCTGGGACAGCCAGTTGATCGTGGCCGCCGCGGCCTGCTCGCCCTGCTGGGCGGTGGCGACGTACAGGCCGTAGGTGAGCTTCCGCAGGACCTGCTTCTTCACCTGTGCATCCATGAGGCCGGCACCTCCCGTTCCATCAGGTTTCTTTAACTTTGTCGTTACCTGTCCACGCCGGGATACGGAGGGGCCGACTCGCCCACAATAGGGGAGGATTCTGCACAACGACAGGAGGGCTGCGGATGCCAGACAAGCTTCAGCTTCCCCAGACGCCGGCGGGTCAGCTGACCGCCACCATGACCAACCTGTCCAACTTCCAGGGTCGGTTCAACCTCGACAAGTCGGGCTACAACCCGAACATGCCCGGGCACGGCACCAACCACTCCATGATCACCCGGCAGGAGCCGCGCACGGTCAAGAAGGTCGGCGCCGGCATCGGGCTCCCCTATGAGGTGCGGCTGGAGATGGCGCTGCAACTCGATGATCACCAGTGCGCGCTGAACGTGGCGCTCCATCAGTACCGCAAGCACCACTGGCTGACCGAGGGCGCCGAGGCCTTCCACAGCCTGCACCACCTGCTGGACGAGCACATCGAGAAGACCTCCAAGCACATCGACGAGATCGGCGAGCGCGTGGCCCGGCTGGGCGGCGTGCCCACGGCCCACCCCGTCACCCAGCACGAACTCTCCTACATCAAGCACGAGGTCGAAGGTCGCCACTCGATGCGGGACTTCCTGCGCAACGACCTGGAGCATGAGCTGAAGATCCAGGAGATGCTGCGCAAGACGATCCGCCGTGCGCACGAGCTGGGCGACTGGGGCACGGTGGAGGTGCTGGAGGACATCCTGGTCGAGCGGGAAGACCTGGCCTACCACCTCTACAGCGTGCTGGAGGACGACACCCTGGTGCGCGGCATGACCCACCTGCTGGACGGGAAGTACGACATGGCCGGCGACCGGCCGATGCCGCCCGACAGCAAGCTGCAGTGAGATGGACGGTTGACGGCCGGCCGCGAGCGCGGTATCATGAAGCCAGAGCGTTATGCTACGACGAGCATAACGAATGGAGCGGGCACCCTCAGCCACCCCGGGGGTGCCCGCTGGCCTTTGCGCGGATCCATCGGGTCGGACAGGGCCAGACTCCTGTGCTCAGAACGCGCCCGGAGGGCGATAGATCTCTTCCGGGTACCGCAGCGGCTCGTCGAACGTGAGGTAGTCGATGTTCACCATGAGGATGACATAGCGCATGCCGGTCTGCGGATCGCTCAGCACCACGTGATCGCGCGCCGCGTTCTCCACCTCGCCCCGGAACACCCTGGCGGGCCATTCCGGGTTGTTGTCGTAGGTAGCGTAGATGGTCGCCACCTTGCCCCGGTTCATCCGCAGGATGTTCTCCAGGTAGCTCTGTTCCTGGGGCAGCGCCATCAGGCCTCCGTACATCAGCTCCGGGGGCGGGCCCGGCGGCATCATCCTCTGCGACGGCATCCGCATCTGCGGCGCCATCGGCCAGCCCGGCCGCACGTAGGGCATCTGACCCATCGGGCCCATCGGCGCCATGGGCATCATCTCGCTCAGGATCATCCACCTCGCCTAGTAGAAGACTCGCGGGCACACCTGGGCATCCGCCAGGTAGAAGCAGTGATTCTTGTACTGGCCGGCCAGCGGCCTGCCCCACCACGAGGCGGGGCACGCCTGCCCCGGCGGCCGGAAAAACCAGAGCGCAAACGTGGCCGGATGCTGCCGTTCCCCCCTGGCGTTCCGCTCCGCCAGGCGGATGTCGCGCTCCCGGGCGCCCTGCCAGAAGTAGGGCTTGCACACCGCCTCAAACCCGGTTTGGCACTCGGTGGCCAGGTCGCGGTTGATCACGTCCCGCACCGAGCGCAATCCCTGAAACTCTGCACAGTTGGCGTAGACGCGGTTGGTGATGACGTTTCCGACCATGAGCATGCCGAGGTCGCCTTCGCCCTCGGCCTCCGCCCGCATGAGCCGCGCCATCAGTTCCAGGTCATGCCTCGTGGTTCGGATGCGGCCGATCGCAGGTCCCCCCTCGCATGGGCGTGTGCCTTATCGTATGCGGCGGTGAAAGCGACGGGTGAATCGGCCGGCGCTTCCCGGCGGCAGATGAAGGCGCCTCGGGCGCTGAACACTGGAACAGTTCTCAGCGGAGCGGCGCGGGGCGAGCCTGCAGCATCGGGCAACTCTGTCTTTTCGTCTAAAGGGCACACGTCACACGAAGAGCGGCACAGCACTCTCCGTCCCGCCCGGCGCGCTGCCCCGTGCGCAGGGCAGCACGCCTTCAACCCGCCCACTGCCCGGCACGCCGCGCCTTTGCCTCGCCACCGACTGCCCATCCCGCAAAGGATGCGCCCCACCACCCACCACCCATCACCCACCGCCCACAACCCACAACCCAAAGGGGGGATTCGCCCTGACCGCCACGCCGAACCGCCTCATCCATGAGGCTTCCCCATACCTCCAGCAGCACGCGTACAACCCCGTCGACTGGTACCCGTGGGGGCCCGAAGCCCTGGAGCGGGCCCGCCGGGAGGACAAACCGATCTTCCTGAGCATCGGGTACAGCAGCTGCCACTGGTGCCACGTCATGGAGCGGGAGTCCTTCGCCGACCCGGCAATCGCCGCGATCATGAACGAGCACTACGTCTGCATCAAGGTCGACCGCGAGGAGCGCCCCGACCTGGACGACATCTACCAGACCATCTGCCAGATGGTCACCCGGTCCGGGGGCTGGCCGCTCTCCGTCTGGCTGACCCCGGACCAGAAGCCGTTTTACGTGGGCACCTACTTCCCGCCCAGCCCGCGCTACGGCCGCCCGGGCTTCCCGCAGGTGCTGCTCGCCCTGGCGCGGGCCTGGCGGGAGAAGCGCGCCGAGGTGGAAGAAGTCGCCGAGAACTGGGCGCGGGGGATCGCCCAGTCCGATGCCCTGCTCCCGCCGTCGGGCCCCGTCCCGGACCGGCAGCTCATCGCGGATGCGGCCCGCGCTCTGGCCGCGCGCGTCGACCGGCAGCACGGCGGCTTCGGCGGCGCGCCCAAGTTCCCCAACACCCCGGCACTGGAGCTCCTCCTGCGGTGCTGGAAAGCGACCGGTGACCAGGAGTTCCTCGGCCTCGTCACGCTCACGCTGCGGAAGATGGCGGAGGGCGGCATCTACGACCAGCTGGGCGGCGGTTTCCACCGCTACTCGGTCGACGCCCGCTGGGCGGTGCCCCACTTTGAGAAGATGCTTTACGACAACGCGCTGCTGCCCCCCGTCTACCTGGCGGCCTGGCAGGCCACGGGCGAACCCGTCTTCCGCCGCATCGTCGAGGAGACACTGGACTACGTCCTGCGGGAGATGACCCACCCTGACGGCGGATTCTACAGCACCACCGACGCCGACTCCGAAGGCGAGGAGGGCAAGTACTTCGTCTGGGACCCGCAGGAGATCGCGGCCGTCCTGGGCCCGGACCTGGGCGCGCTCCTCTGCCGCTACTACGGCGTGACGGAAGCGGGCAACTTTGAGCACACCGGCAAGACGGTGCTACACATGGCCGAGCCGGCCGAGGCCCTCGCCGCCGACCTGGGCCTCCCCGCGGAGGAGGTGGAGCGCCGGCTCACCGAGGGAAGGCGCCGGCTGCTGGAGGCCCGGCAGCGGCGCGTGCCACCCTTTCGGGACGAGAAGATCCTCACGGGCTGGAACGGCCTCATGATCACGGCGATGGCCAGGGCCGGCCGCGCCCTCCGACGGCCGGAGTACACCGAGGCCGCCCGGCGCGCGGCGGAGTTCGTGCTCACGCGCCTCGCGGACGGCGGGGGCGGGCTCTGGCGCCGGTTCAAGGACGGGCAGGTGGGCATCCCCGGCTACCTGGAGGACTACGCCTTCCTGGCCGCCGGGCTGATCGACCTGTACGAGGCCACCTTCGACGAGCGGTACCTGCGGGAGGCCCTGCGGCTGACCGGGGAGACGCTCCGCCGCTTCTACGACGGCGCCGGCTCCTTCCACCTGACGGAGTCCCGGGCCGAGCCGCTGATCCACCGGCCGCGCGACACCATGGACGCGTCCGTCCCGTCGGGCACGGCGGTCGCCGTGATGAACCTGCTGCGCCTGCAGCCCTACCGCCGGGACGACCGGTTCCGCCAGGTGGCCGAGGAGGTCTTCCGCGCCCACGGCGAGCTCATGTCCCGGGCCCCCGGTGGCACCGCCACGCTGCTGCAGGCCCTGGACCTGTACTTCAGCGGCCCCACCGAGGTGACCCTGGTCGGCGACCCGCCCGAGGAGTGGCTGGAGGCCCTGGGGCGCCGGTACGAGCCGAACCTGGTGCTGACGCGCATCCCGGCCCCCCGGGACGACGCGCCCATCTGGGCCGGCAAGGCGGCGGTGGACGGCGCCCCCACCGCCTACGTCTGCCGCAACTTCGCCTGCTCGCCGCCGGCGACCACGTGGGACGAACTGGCGCACCACCTGGGTGGCTGATGCGACCGGGGCCGCGTTGGCGCTTCACGTCGGAAGCGGATGGCGTCTCGCCCGAGGCGGTGCGCGGCGCCTGAGGCTGTGACCACCAGGGCGGTGTAAGCATAGACTCCAATGGTGGATCCTGCTGACGACCCGCCAAGGAGGTGGCCTGCATGCTCTACGGGTCCAAGTTCCCGGCCACCAAGGTCTCTGGATTCTCCAAGTTCGTGCCCAGCTACTACTCCAAGATCCTCCCGTGGGGATGGAGCAAGTACGGTATTTGACGAGACAGCGGGGCTGACCCGAGAGCACATCGCTCTGCGAGGGCAGCCCCGCTTCTGTTTCTGGTTCTTGACGCGGGCAACGGTCAGCTCGCCGATGTAAACTGGCCGGGCCGAAGCGGAGTCGCGGTGGCGACGGGAGCGCCTGGCAGAACGATTCGGCCTGGAGGTGCTGGTTCCGGCGGTAGAGGACCGCCGAACGGTGCACCGCATCATCTACGACGAGCTGTGCCGGGGGCTGATCCTGGAGGCCTCCCGGGCCGCGTTCCGTGAAGTGATGGCCAGGCTGGTGGATCGGGGCGCGCAGGGCATCATCTTCGGATGCACCGAGATTGGACTGCTGGTGGGACCGGAGGATGCAGATGTGCCGGTCTTCGACACCACGCGCCTGCACTGTGAGGGAGCCGTCGCCGCAGCGCTGGCCGACCAGGAGGAGAGGCTGGAGCGTTGACGAAACGACGGGGCCCGCCCGGAGCAGATGGCTTGCCAGGGCGATGACGCAAACAGACCCGCGGCAGCAGTGCGCCGCGGGTTTTGCGCGAGGAACCAAACCAGGCGTACCGGTAAATTCACCGGCGGCGCCGGGCAGCCTCCAGCGGGTCCAGCCAGGCGGCCTGCAGCGCCGGGGGCAGCGACGCCAGCGCGGACGCCGCGGTGACGGCGGCCGCGGCCAGGCCCACCTGCCCGAAGAGCCGCCAGATGCCCAGGTGCCGCACGACGCCCGCCGTGGCGGGGATCCGCCACAAAACCGCAGCGGCCACGAGGCCGCCCGCCAGCGCGCCGGCCAGGGCCAGGGCGCACGTCTCCCCCAGCGTCAGGGCGAACAGATCGCCACGGGTCGCGCCCATCGCCCGCAGCATGCCCAGCTCCGCCCGCCGCTGGCCCACGCGGATGGAGGCCAGCAGCCCTGCCACCAGGGCGGCGCCCAGGGCCGCGACCGCCGCCGCCCGGCCCAGGTGGCGCACCAGGGGCTGCAGATCCGTGAGCACCTGGCGGGTCGCCTGCTCCCCCACCACCACGTCCGCCTCCGGCAGCACATCCGCCAGCGCGGCCCGGGCCATCATCGCCGACTCCCAGAACTCCAGCCGGAGGACCAGCACCGAGGCGCGCTCGCCGGCCGGCACGCCCCTTCCCCCGGCCGAGAGGTCCACCGCCTCCACGCCGGTCAGCCCGAGGATCTCCGCCTCCGCGATCCCCTGCCGCCACCTGGCCACGTCGATCGTCGCCGGAATGGGGTCGGCCTCGCCGGTGGCCAGCCACCGCTCCACCTGCGTCCGGTGCTCCGGCCGCGCCAGCACCACGTCGGCGCCCAGCGCCTCCAGCCCGTGCTCCAGCAGGCGGGTCATCCCCTGGAACAGGCTGAGCCCGCCCACCAGCGCCAGCGCCGCCAGAAGGCCGGCCATGAGGCCGGAGGCGGAAAGCCCCGGGGAGCGGCGCAGCCCCGCCCAGATCAGGGCCGCCAGCCCGGGCGGACGGCCGTCACGACGCAAGGTGGACCTGCCCCGCATTCAAGACCAGGTGGCGGCTGGCAAGCGGCACCAGTTCCCGGCTGTGGGTGACCATCACCACGGTGGCGCCGGCACGGTGCTCCTCCAGGAAGAGGTCGACGATGGCCCGCTCGGTCTCCTCGTCCAGGTCGGCCGTCGGCTCGTCGGCCAGGATGATCTCCGGCCGGTTGAGCAAGGCCCGGGCGACGGCGACCCGCTTCTGCTGGCCGCCCGAGAGCTGCCACGGGAGCCGGTCGGCGCACTCCAGCACGCCGACCCGCTCCAGGAGCTCCAGGGCCCGCTTCCGGTCGCCGCCCTCGCCGGGCGGCAGGAACGAGGCGGGGATCAGGACGTTCTCCAGCACGGTCAGGGTGGGGATCAGGCTCGCGAACTGGAAGACGAAGCCGATGTGCCGCGCGCGGAAGCGGGCGCGCTCCGCGTCGGAGAGCGCCCAGAGGTCCTGGCCCATCACCGTGACCCGGCCCTCGTCCGGGCGGGTCAGCCCGCCCATCAGCGCCAGCAGGGTGGACTTGCCCGCCCCGGACCGGCCCGTGATCATCACGAACTCGCCCCGGGCGATGCGGCCGCTGAGCGGCGCCACGGCCACCACCCGCTGACTGCGCGTGCGGTACGTCTTGGTCACCTCGTAGAGCTGGATCACGGGCATCGTCCTCCTTCAGAGCGAGAGCGCGCAGATGGCCTCGTGGGGCTCCAGCCGGGCCAGTCGCCGGGCCGGGACGGCCGCGGCCAGGGCGCCGCCCGCGGCCGCGAGGCCCACCACCACCGCCGCCAGAAGCGCCTGCTCGGCGGCAGGGGGGTAGAGGAACGGCAGCGTGTACGAGACCATGATGGCCTCCTTGAACAGCCCGTAGACCGCCCAGCCGGCCAGGACCCCGGCGAGGCCGCCCAGTCCGCTCAGGAGCGCCGCCTCCAGCACCAGGGCGCCCGCCGCCTGCCCGGCCGTCGCCCCCATGGCCCGCAGCAGGCCGATCTCCCGGCTCCGCTCCCGGGCGATGGCGAAGAACAGGATGACGAACAGCAGGACGGCCACCGCTACCTGCGAGACCAGCACCGGCACCAGGCTCGCCATCAGGAGGGACAGGTCGCCGGCGACGGAGCGCGCGATCTGGCCGGCGGTGATCACCGTCACCCCGTCCACCCGGCGCTCGATCTCCGCCGCCACACGGCCCGGATCGGCCCCCTCCTCCAGCTTGACCAGGATCGCCGAGACGTGGCCTTCCGGGATCTCCAGCGGCTCGGTGGCCAGCTCCCGGGAGCGCTCGGCCATCTCCCACACGGCCGGCGCCGGGAGGAAGACCGTCTCGTCCATCCCCATGCCCGTCGGGTCCAGCCGGGCCGCCAGCCGGAAGGTGGAGCCGTAGAAGGTCAGGGGATCGCCGGTCACGCCGAGGATGTGGCTGCCCACCACCACCTCGTCGGGAGCCAGATCGCGGTTCAGGTTCTGCCGGAGCCAGGGCTTCACCGTGAAGTCGGTCTCCGGGTCGTAGCCGACCAGCATCAGGTAGCCGGTGCAGCAGGCGGAGGAGGCCAGGGTCTCCACGAAGATCTGCGGCGAGGCCGCCGCCACGCCCTCCACCGCCCGGATCGCCTCCAGCCGGCCGGCCCCTTCCATGTAAAAGGCGGTGGGCAGCCCCATGACCAGGGCGGTGTGGGTCGCCTCGGCCGCACCCTCCGGCACGACCATCAGGTCCGCGCCGAGCCGCTCCAGGCCGCGGCCTACCGCATGGGCCACCCCGCGGCCGATCAGCCCGCCGGCGAAGGCGGTGCCGGCCACGACCATGACCGCGATGAGAACCACCATGGTGCGGCCCGGGTTGCGCAGCAGGTTCCGCGCCGCCAGGCGCACCATCCCCGGCCCCCCGCTAGACCGCATTGCGCTGGCCCTCCAGGACATCGAGCCGGCGCAGCCTCAGGGTGCCCGCCAGCCCGGCCAAAGCGGTAATGCCGCCGATGAGGTAGGCCCCGGGCTTGAAGCTGAGGTTGCAGACCATGCCCGGCATGGCGCACGTGGGCACGAGCCACGCCGGGATCAGGATCATCAGCAGGCCGGCGCCGGCCACGGCCAGCGAGAGGCCGCGCGCGGCGTCGGGGAAGAAGAACGCCACGAGGCCGGCGAAGGCAACCAGAGCCCCCACCCCCTGGAACGCCCGTTCCGACCAGTGGCAGCGCATTGGCACGAGATCGCCGGCCGCCGTCGTCAGGAAATGGCCGTGGTCCCCGCAGGTGTGCAGGAAGAAGTGCGCGGCCAGGACGGCGCCCGCGCCGAGCGCCACGAAGAGCAGTGGGCGCCAGTCCAGCGTCGGCTTTCTCACCCTCACCACCCTCTCCGTCAGCGAGTGTCAGAATCGTGTAATCCGAGTGTAGGCAAAAGAGAGAGGGCGTTTCAATACGCTGTCCGTCGGAACCCCTCGGACCAGACTAGGGTGCAGACAGTAGGCGCGGAAAGCCCCGGCCTTCACGAGGCCGGGGCGGAGAGGACGCACGGCTCGCGCACGATCAGCGGAAAACGATCTGGAAGAGGAAATAGATCCCCAGCATCACGCCGAGCATCACCAGCAGGATGGGCAGCAGCACCTGGTAGGTGGCAATGATCAGCGCCAGGGCGTCGGTCCAGGTGAACTGGGGCGTGTCGTCGTCGTGGCCGGCGGCCTCGCGCTCGCGGGCGGCCCTGCGCTGGGCCAGTTCGTCGATCCTCGATTTACGCACCGTCATCGCCTCCCGTCCTCGCCGGCCTCCACGCGCCGTAGATCAGCCTGTACCACCTCTGGTCCCGGAGCACGTTGGCCACGTAATGCCGGGTTTCGGCAAAGGGAATCTGCGGAAGCGTATGCCGCTCACCCGTCCACTGCCGGTCCCGCAGCCAGTTGTGCACGTTGGTCATGCCGCCGTTGTACGCCGCCAGGGCCCGCACCGGGTCGCCGCCGAACTCCCGGATCAGCAGCGCAAGATACCAGCAGCCCAGCCGGATGTTGTAGGCGGGGTCGTAGAGGTAGGCGTCGTCGTAGGGCAGCCCGGTCTGCCCGGCCACCCACCGAGCGGTGTCCGGCATGAGCTGCATGAGCCCCCGGGCACCCTGCGGCGAGGTCGCCTCCGGCCGGAACCGGGACTCCGCCCGGATGACGGCGGCGACCAGGTAGGGGTCGATCCCGTGCTCCTCGGCGCAGTCACCGATGAACTCCCGGTATTGAAGCGGGTACACCTGCATGAGCGCCGCCCGGACGCCTATGGCCAGGAGCACCAGGACGACCAGGGCGAGCAGCCGCCGCCGGATGCGGTCCGCGGGCCTCACGTCTTCCCGGCCCGCCTCTCCCCGGCGGGGCCCGCATCCCCCTCCGGGCCGCTATCCGGGAGTGCTCCGCCGACCGAGTTCACGTCCCGGCCGCCGCCGGGGCCGCGGAGGACGGCCTCCCACGCGGCGACCACCTGCGCCCGCGTCTCGGCCAGGGAGCCGCGGTTGTCGATCACCCGGTCCGCCCGCTGCGCCTTCTCCTCCAGGTCCATCTGGGCGGCGATGCGGGCCTCCGCCTCGGCCGGGGTGAGGCCGCTGCGGGCCATGAGGCGCGCCCGCTGGGTCTCTGGATCGACGTAGACGACCCAGACCTCGTCCACCAGCCGGTCCCAGCCGCTCTCGTAGAGAAGCGGGATGTCCAGCACCACCGCAGGGTAGCCGTCCCGGCGGTGACGCTCCACCTGGCGCCAGATCTCCGCGCGGACGGCCGGGTGGACGATCGCCTCCAGCGCGCGGCGCCGGTCGGGGTCCGCGAAGACGATCTGCCCGAGGGCCCGGCGGTCCAGCGAGCCGTCCGGGAGCAGGACCGCCGGGCCGAACTCCCGGACGATCGCCTCAAACACGGGCGTGCCCGGACGCTGCAGGTCGTGGACGATGGCATCGGCGTCGATCACCGGGGCCCCGATCTCCCGGAGCATCGCCGACACGGTGGATTTCCCGCTGGCGATGGAGCCCGTCAGCCCGATGATGCGCATTCTAGTCGCCCTCGATGCGGTACTCGGCGAACTTCTCCAGAGTGGACTCCCGGAGCTCCTTCTCCGCGTAGACCTCCACGCGCCACTTGCCGCCGCCCAGCGGCTTGATCGCCATCTCGCCGGACACGTTGTAGCCGTCCCAGAGCTTCTTGACCGTCTCCCGCATCTCCTTCTCGCTCGGGAACTCGAACACGAGGTACTGCACAGGGTTCACCCTCCGAACTGTACTTGCGGCACGGGCGCCGGATGCCCCCGGCGCCTCAGCGGTACTCTCCCGGCGGCTCCGCCGCCACCCGCACGCTGCGGCCGCGCCGGCCGGGGCGGGCGCGCCGGGGCGCCAGAGCCACGCCCTCGGGCACCGGCTGGCAGCGGGGGCAGAAGTGGGTCCCGCGCTGGGCCACCGCCACCTTCGCGATCGGCGTCCCGCAGACGGGGCAGGGCTCGCCGGCCCGGTCGAAGACCTGCAGCTCGTCGTACATGTCGCCCTCGTTGCCCTCGCCGTCCCGGTACAGGGAGAACGTGGTACCCCGCCGCTCCACGGCCCGGAGCAGCACGCGGCGGATGCAGCCGTGCAGCCGCTCGACTTCCTCCGCCGTCAGCGACGCCGCCTCCCTCGCCGGGTGGATGCGGGCGCAGAACAGGGCCTCGTCGGCGTAGATGTTGCCCAGCCCCGCCACCAGGGACTGGTTGAGCAGCGCCGCCTTGATCGACGTGTGCCGCCCGTGAAGGCGCGACGCCAGCGCCTCGGGCGTGAACTCGGGCGACAGCGGTTCGGGCCCCAGGTTCGCCAGGCCAAGGGGCATTCCCTGCCCGTCGGGCCCCAGCAGGTGGAATCCGCCGAACTTGCGCTGGTCCACGTAGCGCAGCTCCCGGCCGTCGTCCAGGTGGAAGACCACGTGCAGGTGCTTCTCCCGGGGCCGATCCGGCCCGCAGACGAAGAGGTGGCCGCTCATGCGCAGGTGGGCGACCAGGACCCGGGGCCCCAGATGGAACAGCAGGTACTTGCCCCGCCGCTGGATATCGGTAAGCGGGGCGCCTTGCAGGTCGGCCGCGAAGGTTTCCGGGTCGGGATGGTAGATCTGCCGCGGGGTGAGGATCTCCACCCGCCGGATGCGCCGCCCCACGACGTGCGGGTACAGGGTGCGGCGGACCGTCTCCACCTCGGGCAGCTCAGGCATCCCGATCGCCTTCGTACGGCTCGACCGAGTACCAGTCGGGCCCGACCTTGACCTCGACCTTCAGCGGCACGTCCAGCTTCATGGCCCCCTCCATCTCCCGCCGGACGAGCCGGGCCAGCCGGTCCACCTCGCCGACGGGGCACTCGAAGACCAGCTCGTCGTGGACCTGCAGGATCATCCGGGCGGAGAGCCCCTCCTCCCGCATGGCCCGCCGCACGGCGATCATCGCCCGCTTCATCAGGTCGGCGGCGGTGCCCTGGATCGGCGTGTTGATCGCCATGCGCTCGGCGTTCTGCCGGATGCTGAACACGCGATGGTGGATCTCCGGCAGGGGGCGCCGGCGGCCGTCCAGCGTGGTCACGTACCCCTTTTCCCGGGCCTCCGCCTTCTTCTCCTCCATGTAGCGCCTGACGCCCGCAAACTTGGTGAAGTACGTCTCGATGAACGCCTTCGCCTCGGCCCGCGAGATCCCGATCGACCGGGCCAGGCCGTAGTCGGTCTGGCCGTAGATCAGGCCGAAGTTGACCGCCTTGGCCTGCCGGCGCATCTCCGGCGTGACCGCCTCCATGGGGACGCCGAACACCTCGGCCGCGGTGCGGGTGTGGATGTCCTGGTCGTGCAGGAAGGCCTCCCGCAGGGCCGGGTCGCCGGAGAAGTGGGCGACGACCCGGAGCTCGATCTGCGAGTAGTCCGCGGAGAGCAGCACGTGGCCGGGGCGGGCGACGAAGGCCTTGCGGATGCGCCGCCCCTCCTCGATGCGGATGGGGATGTTCTGCAGGTTGGGGTCCTTGCTGGAGAGGCGGCCCGTCTCCGCGACGGTCTGGGTGAAGGTCGTATGGATGCGGCCGTCCCGGGCGATCAGCTGGCCCAGGGCGTCCACGTAGGTGCCCTTCAGCTTGGTGAGCGTGCGGTAGTCGAGGATGCGGGCCGCGATGGGATGGGCCGCCGCGAGCTCCTCGAGGACCTCGGCATCCGTGGAGTAGCCGCCGCTCTTGGTCTTCTTGACGCTGGGGAGGCCGAGCTTGCCGAAGAGCACGTCGCCCAGCTGCTTCGGCGAGCTGATGTTGAACTGCATGCCGGCCAGTTCGTAGATCTCCCGGGTGACCTGCTCGATGCGCCGCTCCAGCTCCGCCGACATCTCCCGCAGCGCGGCCGGGTCGATCCCCACGCCGACGGCCTCCATCTCGGCCAGGATCGGCATGAGCGGCAGCTCCACCTCCCAGTAGAGCCGGTCCATGCCCTGCGCCTTCAGTTCCGCCTCCATGCGCCGGCGCAGCTCCGGCAGGACGGAGGCCCGGGTCGCCCACAGGTCCGGCGTGTCGCCCGGGGGCAGGTCGCCGAGGCCGTGCTGCCGGCAGAGGTCGGTCAGGTCGTAGGTCGACCGGGTGGGGTCGAGCAGGTAGGCCGCCAGCGCGGTGTCGAAGGCGGGCGCGGGCGGCTCCACGCCCCGGGAGTAGAGCCAGTTGTAGAGCGGCTTCAGATCGTGGCCGACGAGCCGGACGCCGGGGTCCAGGAGCCGGGCCGGGTCCGCCAGGGCCTCCCCCTCCAGCCACGCGGGCGGATCGCCCACCGCCACGCCGACCGGCCGCGGGCGGCCCGGGTTGTCGGGGTCGGTGGTCATGCGCGCCAGCACCGGCGCTTCGCCGGTGAGCCGCAGGGCACCGGCCCTGTCCACCACCTGCGCGGCCACGATCTCCACCTGCGCGGCCGCGACCTGCTCCGCGACGGCCTCCGCAGCCGCGCTGCCCTCGGGCGGGGTGACCCGGCTGAGCAGCGACTTGAACTCCAGCCGCTGGAAGAGCGCGTAGGCCGCCGGGTAATCGGGCTCCCGCCGGCGCAGCGCCTCGCGGTCGAAGGCGACCGGCGCATCCAGGGCGATCGTGGCCAGGGTGCGGGAGAGCTCGGCCTTGTCCCGGTTCTCCCGCAGCCGGGTCTGCAGCGCGCCCTTGATCTCATCGAGGTGCGCGTACACCCCGTCCAGGGTGCCGTAGTCGGCCAGCAGCTTCAGGGCCGTCTTCTCGCCCACCCCGGGCACGCCGGGGATGTTGTCCGACGGATCGCCCATCAGCGCCTTCAGGTCGATGATCTGGCTGGGCGTGAGCCCGTATTCCGCCTTCAGGGTCGCGGGATCGTACCGGACGGTGTCGGAGATGCCCTTCTTCGTCATCAGCACCGTGACCCGGTCGCTGACCAGCTGGAGCGCGTCCCGGTCGCCGGTGACGATCAGGATGTCCAGCCCCTGCTCGGCGGCCTGGCGGGCCAGGGTGCCCAGAATATCGTCGGCCTCGTAGTTGTCCACCCGGAACCAGGGGATGTTCAGGGCGGTCAGCACCTCCCGCAGGAGGTCCAGCTGCGGCCGGAATTCCTCGGGCGGCGCCTTGCGCGTCGCCTTGTACTCCGTGTACATGGCGGTGCGGAAGGTGTCACGTCCCTTGTCGAACGCGACGGCCACGTAGTCGGGCTGCTCCTCGTCCAGGAGCTTGAAGAGCATCGTGAGGAACCCGTAGACGGCGTTGGTGTACACGCCGTCGCTGGTGGAGAAGAGCCGCAGGGCATAGAACGCCCGGTTGGCCAGGCTGTTCCCGTCGAGCAGGAGCAGTTTCTCAGGCTTGGACATCGCGTTCACCTCTCTGCCGCACCCGCGTAGCTTGACCGGGCGCGCCTGCACATATTTCAATCCGGCCCACCGGGAGTCCTGCCCGCGGCAGGAGAGTCCGGGTCTCCGCCTGTGCGCCGCGGTGCGGGTCCCGACCGGTTAACCGGGGTCCGGGTCCGGGTCCGCATCCATGCACCCGTCCCGAGCACCGGCACGCATACTGAAAGGGCTCCCGCCCCCTCGGCGGAAGCCCTTTCCTGGTTTTCCCTACTGCCCGGTTCCGGGCTTGAAGGTCAGCACGATGACGCCTTCCTCCACGGCCTCCCGCAGCTTCTGGTAGCTGGCCCGCTCCATCGCCAGCTGCTGCTCGATCTCGGCCAGCTGCCTTGCGGCTTCCTGCAGGCCCTCCGGGCTGACCTCGCCCTCCAGGCGGGCCGCCTGGGCCTGGCGGGACTCCTCCAGCTGGGCGATGCGCGCCTCCGCCTCCGCCAGCTGCCCGGCCAGATCCTTCTCCTCCACCGTCAGCGCGGCGCCGTGAGCGGAGAGCGCGTCGTTCACCAGGGCGACGGCCTCCGAGAACTCCGCGGCCGGCACGAAGATCTGCAGACGAACGGTTCTGCCCTGTCCGTTCTCCTGCACCCGCCACCGGCCGAGCCGCGCGCGGATCTGTTCGGCTTCTGCGGCGGGGCTGGCCACCGCCACCTCCGCAGCGGCGGAGAGCTGCGGCTGCGGCGCCAGGGCGGTCTGCTCACCGGTCTCACCCGAGACCGAGGCGGTCGTCACATTGCGGCCCGGGCTGGCAGGCCCGGCGGGAGCCTGGGTGTCCGCGGGGCCCTCCCCGCCGGTCTCCGACGCCGGGGGCTGCTCCTCCCCGGTCGGAAGGCCCGGCTCCGGCGATGTGTTCGGCTGACCTTGCGGCGGAACCGCAGTGCCTCCGGTTTCAGACGGCGGCTGTTCACTGGATCCGCCCACCGGATGAGTCGGCTGCTCTGTCACGGGCGCCGAAACCGGTCCCGCCGTTCCGGGTACCCTATCCACGTTCGCGGGCGATTCAGGGGCGGCCGCGACGGACTCGCCCGGCGGCCGCTCAGGCTGCGCCGCTGGCGGGCTCAGGCGGTTCAGGCCGGCCGCGCCGATGACCAGGGCTGCAGCGGCGGCTGCCGGAATCGCCCATCTTCGCCAGTCGTAAAGCCGCGCCCGGCCCCGCCCCGTCCTGCTCGCCCTGGAGAGGGGCGGCTCTTGGAGCAGCAGGCGCTGGTGAAGCTGCGCGTGGAATGTGGCAGGAACCTCAACCGCATCCAGGGAGGCGACCAAAGCGACCGTCTGCCGGAGGGCGTCCACTTCTGCCGCGCACGCGGGACAGCGCCGGAGGTGCTGCTCAACACGCAGCAGCTCCCCCGGGGAAAGCTCCTGATCGATGTACGCGGACAGGAGCGGACGAACTCCCTCACAGTTCATGGGCTTTTCCCCTCCTAGCCCTGTAGACGACGGTCGGCGACAAAAGTTCCAGGCTCATGAACTTTTCCTTGAGGTAGCCCCGCGCCCGGTTGAGCCGCGATTTCACCGTCCCCAGGTTGAGGTCCAGCGCCTCTGCAATTTCATTATATGAGTACCCCTGCAGCTCCCGCATGATCAGGACGATCCGGTACTCCTCGTCCAGCTGCAGGATGCTCTCCTGCACCAGCCGCTGCAGTTCCATCCGCTCCAGCGCCTGTTCCGGCCCGTCCGCCGTGTCGGGAATCTGGCGCGACACCTCGCCGTCGTCCATCTCGACGGCCTGGTCCAGGGAGGTGACCTTCTGCCGCTTGCGCCGGCGCAGCTCGTCGAGACAGACGTTGTTCACGATGCGGTAGAGCCAGGTCGCAAAGGAGGAGTCGCCGCGGAAGTCGGCCAACGAACTGTACGCGCGCAAAAAGGCTTCCTGGGCGAGGTCGCAGGCGTCCTCGTGGTTGCCGGTCAGCCGGTAGGCGATGTTGTACACCGTTTTCTCGTGCTGGCTGATCAGCTGCTCGAACGCCTCAACGTCCCCCCGCTTCGCCCTTTCGACCAGGAGTTCGTCGAGGGACTTGGACACCAACTTCACTCCTCCCCCTATGCGGGGCAATGTTCCAGACGCTGCGGTGCGGCGCAACGTTTCAATCCAATACTATAACGCGCACGAAAACCGCCCTGCAAAGGTCACCGGCCTCACGACACACCTCCGGGGATAGTTCGGTGGCCGTGCCGCGTTTCCCTGCGCGCCGGCGCGCTGTGGAACGATTCGTTAAGCATGTGTGAGTAAAGTTTTCGTGGGTAGGCCACAACATTTCTGCTGAAAAAAGCAGGACGAGAGATGGCCCCTTCCAAAAGTGTTGTTGCTGGGAAACAAACACCAACACAGGGAGGGTGATCTCTCGTCATGGTTGAGATTCGTGCAGACAACGGCTTTTCCTTTGAGGAACTTGAAAGTGGTGTTTGGCAGCAGGTGGTGGAGTGTTTCCGCGAAGTGCTGGTTGAGGCACTCTCGCGGGTGGACACTTTGCTGTATGAAAACCGGGACGCCCAGCGGTATGTGTTCAGAGATG
>QGVE01000168.1 GCA_003242675.1 Bacillota bacterium
CCCTGGTGGCGACGCTGCAGGTCCGGGCAACGGCGATCGTGCGTGGCCCGACGCCGGTGCCCCGAACGGTCTCGGCGGCGGCTGCACGGAGCCTGCGGTGTGGCGCAGCGTCCCCGTAAGCGGCGATGGTGCGTTGCCCGCTGGCGGCGGTGATGCTGGCCTGGGCAACGGCTATCGGGCGTGGCCTGCTGGCGGCGACCCGACCGGCTTCGGCAGCGGCGCTTGTGGCTCGTACGCGGCCGGCGCGCCGGGCCCGGCCGCGGGCTGGCCCCGGGGTCGGCGACTGCCCAGCGCGGTCAATAGACGGAGAGAAGCGGAGATAGGATGGGATCGCCTATGGAGCTGAAGCCTGACATGTCGGTTACCGATCTGGCCTTCGCCATCTTGAAGAAGCACGGCAAGCCGATGCACTTCAAGGACCTGATCCAAGCGGTCATGCAGGTGAAGGCGATCAACCAGGAGAACCCCGGCCGTCTGATCGCGCAGATGCACACGGAGATCAACCTCGACTCCCGCTTCGTCCACCAGGGCGGCGGCGAGTGGGGGCTCCGGGAATGGCTGCCCAAGACGAACCGGATCGTCCATATCAAGCCCGACGGCACGGCCGGGCGGGTCAGCCGTCCGTCCCTCCAGCTGGAGCCCGAGGAAGAGGAAGAGCTCGAGGTGGAGCCGGAAGAGGAGGAGCTGGAGGAGCTTACGGACGAGCTGGACGACGAGTACTCCCTGGATGACGTGGATGTCGACGTCGACGAGGACCTGGGGCTGGACGACCTGGACGTGGACGTCGACGACGAGCTGGGCGAGGGCGAGGACGA
The DNA here is from genome assembly GCA_003242675.1 of Bacillota bacterium. The sequence goes on from QGVE01000168.1 coordinate 816, forward strand.
CCTCTAGCCCCCGCCTTGACACCGCCGCGCGCTGCTGGCTAGAATAGATGAGTATTTGGACGCAGCAGGAGCGGCCGCTCTTCCAGGGAGGAGCACGGAATATGGCCAAGTTCATCTTCATCACCGGAGGCGTGGTTTCCGGTCTCGGTAAGGGCATCACGGCGGCGTCCCTGGGCCGGCTCATCAAGAGCCGGGGCTACAGGGTCACCGCCCTTAAATTTGACCCTTACCTGAACGTGGACCCGGGCACGATGAGCCCGATCCAGCACGGCGAGGTCTTCGTCACCGAGGACGGCGGCGAGTGCGACCTCGACGTGGGCCACTACGAGCGGTTCATGGACGTGAACCTGGGCAAGGGCAACAACGTCACCACCGGCAAGATCTACTCCTCGGTCATCGCCAAGGAGCGCCGGGGCGACTACCTGGGCGGCACCGTCCAGGTCATCCCGCACATCACCAACGAGATCAAGTCCCACATCCGCCGGGTGGCCGAGGACAGCGACGCCGACGTCATCCTGGTGGAGATCGGCGGCACGGTGGGCGACATCGAGGGGCAGCCCTTCCTCGAGGCGATCCGCCAGTTCAAGAACGAGGTCCCCAGCAAGGACGACGTGCTCTTCATCCACGTCACGCTGGTGCCCTACATCAAGACGTCGGGCGAGCTGAAGACCAAGCCGACGCAGCACTCCGTGCGGGAGCTGCGCTCCATCGGCATCCAGCCCGACGTCATCGTGTGCCGGTCCGACCGGGAGATCCCCAAGGAGCTCCGGGAGAAGATCGCCCTCTTCTGCGACGTGCCGCCCGAGGCGGTCATCCCCAACATCGACCTCGGCTCCCTCTACGAGGTGCCGCTGGCGATGGAGCGGGAGGGGCTGGCGGAGATCGTCTGCCGGCGGCTGGGGCTGGACCCCCGCACCCCGGACCTGGCCGAGTGGGAGGCCCTCGTGGAGCGGGCCAAGCACCCGGAGCACGAGGTGGAGATCGCCCTCGTGGGCAAGTACGTTGCCCTGGAGGACGCCTACCTCTCGGTGGTGGAGTCGCTGAACCACGCCGGCATCCACAACAACGCCCGGGTGCGCATCCGCTGGGTGGACTCGGAGAAGCTGGAGAACGGCGTCACGCCGGAGACCCTGGAGGCTTACCTCGGTCAGGCGGACGGCATCCTGGTGCCGGGCGGCTTCGGCTACCGCGGCATCGAGGGGAAGATCAACGCCATCCGGTACGCCCGGGAGAGGGGCGTCCCGTTCTTCGGCATCTGCATGGGCATGCAGTCGGCGGTGATCGAGGTGGCCCGGCACCTGTTGGGGCTCCCCAAGGCCAACTCCACCGAGTTCGTCATGGACTGCAAGGACCCGGTCATCGACCTGATGGCCCAGCAGAAGCAGGTGACCCAGCTCGGCGGCACCATGCGGCTCGGCGCCTTCCCCTGCCGGCTGAAGCCCGGCTCCAAGGCCTACGCCGCCTACGGCACCGAGCTCATCTACGAGCGGCACCGGCACCGGTTCGAGGTGAACAACGCCTACCTGGAGCGGCTGGAGTCCGTCGGCCTGAAGGCCGTGGGCGTCTGGCCCGAGGGGAACCTGGTGGAGGTCATGGAGATGGAGGGCCACCCCTGGTTCGTCGGCGTGCAGTTCCACCCGGAGTTCAAGAGCCGGCCCAACCGGCCGCACCCGCTGTTCCGGGACTTCATCAAGGCCGCCCTGGAGCACCGGGCGGGGAAGAAGTAAGCAATCATACCGCTTGGGCCCGTGCGCTCGCCGCACGGGCCCGATGTCATTTCTTCTCCCTGGTTTCGAGATCGAAGAGCCGGCGTTCGTGCTCCATCAAGACGTGGTCATGGTGGGCCCAGACGCGCTCTACCCTCTTCAGGTGGTCTCGCACCTCGGCCCGGAACTCCTGAAGCTCAGCATGCAGCTGGGCATGCGCTTCCTCCAGCCGGTCCACGCGTTCTTCAAGCCGCGTCACGCGTGCTTCGAGTCCGTCCATGCGTGCTTCAAGCCCGTCCATACGTGCTTTAAGCCCGTCCATGCGTTCTTCAAGCCCATCCATGCGGGCTTCGAGCCCGCCCATGCGTTCTTCAAGCCCATCCATGCGCGCTTCCAAGGCGCCCATGCGGTTTTCGAGCCGTTCCATTCGGTTCTCCAAGCGCTCCATGCGCTCCGCAAGCTGCGCCTGCCCGGCTTCCAGCCCTTTCAGGCGCGCAACGGCTTCTTGAACCAGGCCGTGAAGCGCCCGATATTCCTCGCGATCCAAGGTGTGCATCCCCCTTTGCCGCTAGCGTTCCCCGAACTGGTGTTTTCCATTTTACTCCAGGCGAACGTGCGTTTCAAGAGTGGTTGCGAACCTTGTGAACCACTGTAGCGCCCTCGGCGTGGCAGAGGCGGCGTTGGGTAAACGGCGTTTCTGCGTTGTGGCGCAGGCCGCAAAGCGGGTATATTGAGATTGTACTGTCACGAACTTGCCCGGCTGGTCAGGGGGTGGAGGCCCGTGAAGGAGTACATCTTCCGCGATCCCATCCACGGCAACATCGCGGTCAAGGACGAGATCATCCTCCGGCTGATCCAGAGCCCGGAGTTCCAGCGGCTCCGGCGCATCCGGCAGCTCGGGACCTCCTTCATCTCCTACCCCGGGGCGGAGCACACCCGGTTCGCCCACTCGCTCGGGGTCTACCACTTAATGGACCGCGTGCTGCGCCACCTGGTGGAGCACGGGGTGGAGATCGACCCGGGCGAGGCCGCGATGGCCCGGGCGGCGGCGCTGGTGCACGACATCGGCCACGGCCCCTTCTCCCACCTGTTCGAGAAGGTGACCGGCATGGACCACGAGGCGTGGGCGGTCCGCATCATCACCGACCCCGAGTCCACCGTGGCCCAGGTCCTGGCCGACCGGGACCCCGCCTGGCCGGCGCGGATCGCCTCCTTCCTCCGGGGCGCCTGGGAGGGGCGGCCGTTCCTGACGGAGCTGATCGCCAGCCAGCTGGACGTAGACCGCATGGACTACCTCCTCCGGGACAGCCGCATGTGCGGCGTCACCTACGGCCAGTTCGACCTGGAGCGGCTGATCCAGACCCTGACGGTGGTGGACGGCCACCTCGCCCTCACCGACAAGGGCATCACCTCCGCGGAGGAGTTCCTGCTGGCCCGCTACTTCATGTACTGGAACGTGTACTTCCACAAGGCGACCCGGTCCAGCGAGGTGCTGCTGGAGCTGGCCCTGCGCCGGGCGGTGGCGCTTGAGCGCGCCGGCGAGCGGGCGGCCCTGGGCTTCGTGCCGCCGGCCCTGGAGCCGGTGCTGGCCGGGGAGGAGCTCACGCTTGCCCAGTACGTGGCCCTGGACGAGACCGACGTGCTCTACGCCATCAAGCGCTGGACCGAGGCCCCCGACCCGGTGCTGGCGGACCTGAGCGGCCGGTTCCTGCACCGGCGGCTGTTCGCCGGCATCCGGCTGGAGGGCGGCCTCACGGCCGAGCAGGAGGAGGCGGTTAAGCAGGCCCTCCGGGCGGCGGGGTTCGACCCGGAGTACTACTACCGCATCGACCGGGCGGCCAGCGCCACCTACCAGTACTACGTGGCGCAGGACGCACGGCCGGCGCCGATCCAGATCCTGCTCTCCTGGACCGACCCGCCGGAGCTCAGGGAGGTGACGGAGGTCTCGCAGGTGCTCCGGGGCTTCGCCCCCAGGCCCCTGGCCCCAGGTTCCTGTTTCGTCCGGCCGAAGCCCCCCGGGGGGGGGCGGGGGGGGGGGCACGTTTCTACGCCGGGGCAAGGGCG
>QGVE01000003.1 GCA_003242675.1 Bacillota bacterium
TGGTGCGCAGCTACACCCGCGGGTACGGCGCGGACGTGGTGCTGGAGATGTCGGGCAATCCCACCGCCATCCGACAGGCCCTGAAGGCTGCGCGCAACGGCGCCCGGGTCTCGCTGCTCGGGCTGCCTGGCCGGCCGCTGGAGCTGGACCTCAGCGCCGACGTGATCATGCGGGGCCTGGTGCTGCAGGGCATCACCGGCCGCCGGATGTGGCAGACCTGGTATCAGGTGCGGTCCCTCTACCGGGCGGGGCTGGCCGAGCGGCTGAAGCCCCTGGTCACGCACCGGATGCCGCTGGAGCAGATCGACGCCGCCATGGAGCTGATGGGTTCCGGCCAGAGCGGCAAGATCGTCCTGGTGCCTGACCTGAAGCCGTGATTTCCCGCAGAGGAGGTCAATCGCGGATGGCTCTGACGGACTTTCTCGTGGAGGAGCTCAACAGCCTGAAGCAGGCCGGGCTCTACCGGCCCCTGAAGGAGCTGCAGTCGCCCCAGCGCCCCCGGTCCGTCATCGACGGGCGTGAGGTCATCAACCTCTCCAGCAACAACTACCTCGGCCTGGCCGATGATCCCCGGCTGAAGCAGGCGATGATCGAGGCCACCGAGGCCTACGGCGCCGGGTCGGGCGCGGTCCGGACCATCATCGGCACCATGACGATCCACAACCAGCTGGAGCAGAAGCTGGCCGAGTTCAAGCACGTGGAGGCGGCGGTGGTCTTCCAGTCGGGGTTCACCTGCAACTCCGGCGTGATCCCGGTGCTGGTGGGCGAGCAGGACGCCGTCATCTCCGATGAGCTGAACCACGCCTCCATCATCGACGGGTGCCGGCTGTCCAAGGCGAAGATCCACCGCTACAAGCACGCCGACATGGACGACCTGGCCCGGGTGCTGAAGGAGACCGACGGGCAGTACCGGCGGCGGCTGATCATCACCGACGGCGTCTTCTCCATGGACGGCGACATCGCCCCGCTGCCCCAGATCGTCGAGCTGGCCGAGAAGCACGGCTGCCTGACCTACGTGGATGACGCCCACGCCTCGGGCGTCCTGGGCGACTGCGGCCGGGGTACCGTGAACCACTTCGGCCTGGAGGGCCGGGTGACGGTGCAGGTGGGCACGCTGTCCAAGGCGGTGGGCGTGCTCGGGGGCTACGTGGCCGGGCCGCGGGCCCTGATCGAGCTGCTCTGGCACAAGGGGCGGCCGTTCCTCTTCTCCACGTCCCATCCGCCGGGGGTGGCGGCGGCCTGCCTGAAGGCCATCGAGATCATGGAGCAGGAGCCGGAGCGGATCCAGCGGCTGTGGGACAACGCCCGCTACTTCAAGAAGGGGCTCCGGGACCTGGGCTTCGACACCGGCAAGTCCGAGACGCCGATCACGCCGGTCATCGTCGGCGACGAGGTGAAGGCGATGCAGCTCTCCGACCGGCTGCTGGAGGAGGGCGTGTTCGCCCAGGGCATCGCCTATCCGACCGTGCCGCGGGGCAAGGCCCGGGTGCGGACCATCGTCACCGCCGCCCACACGAAGGAGGACCTGGACGAGGCGCTGGCCGCCTTCGCCAAGGTGGGCCGGGAGCTCGGCCTTATCTAGCGGCGAGCAGTGGGTTGTGGGTTGTGAGAAGAAACCAGGGCGCCGGATGAGCGGCGCCCTGGTTTCGCGCGCGGGGGGTTAGCGGAGAACGGACTGTTGGTGCCACGTGCCTGTGACACCCTCATCGCGGGATTGAACCCGGCCCGGGGGTGACGCCCTGTCCGCGGGGTCGGGGCGCATCCGAGACGGGGACCCGGCCGGGTATGGGGCCTGCAGCGGGACGTGGCCTCAGTGGAGGTAGGGCAGGGGGTCCACGTACTTGAGCCCGGGGGATTCCGTGATGAACTGCCTGAGCAGGGGGCGATGCCCGGCGCCCACCAGCACCAGGATCCGGTCCCCGGGCTGCCGGGCCAGGTCGGCGATGTGGCTGAACATGAACAGGTTCCGTCGGTACCAGTCCGCGACCAGGCGGGCCCTGACGTACGAAGCCCCCGCCCCCACCGCGGCGATCTGCAGATAGACCCCGTGCATGGCATCGTGGTCCGGGGAGTTGAGGTAGCGCAACAGCCCCAGGACGCCGCCGTCGGCCTCGGCCCTCTCCTGCGCTTCTGCCACGCTCCTGGTCATGCGCTCAAACGCGTTCAGGAAGCCCGTCATCCCCAGCTTCCCGGCCTCGTCCAGGACGGCGCTGAAATCCAAGTCCAGCCGGTAGTCGATGCCGAAGATGCGGGAATGGCCCATCGCCGCGGCCGTGCGAAAGCCCAGCTGATCGATCTCGTTCCGGCCCAGCGTGTACCCCCCGGCACGGTACTGGTCGTAGCGCTCCTGCAGCGCGGGCGCCGCGTCAGGTGGAGCTTCCACCGCCACGTGCGTCGGGCGGTAGCGGAGCAGCCGGGCCACCACTTCCTGAATCTGCTGCTGGTACGGCTCGCTGAGCACGTCCCCGTAGCCGGTCTTGACGTAATCCAGGTTCGGGTTTTCCATGTGGAAAGTGCCCAGGACCATGACCTGTGCACGCTCCTGCACCAGGCAGCCATCCCTCCCGCAGGTGTCGAGTCAGCGCGCCGGCAGGCGGGGAGGGGGCGCAGTACCATCCCCCCCGCCCGTCCGGTCAGAAAACTCATTCGCCCATGCGCGACGATCGCCTGCTGCCCAGCGGCGCGGGCCGTGAGACACAGGACAGGGACAGGCGACATGGTCCACGGACGCTCCCCTTCGCCTGGGATCCGCTGAGCGCCCCGGGCAAGGGGGCTTTTTTCATGGATCGCCGCCTTGTGGGGTGTTGCAGCAACCCGGCAAGTTGGTTTAACCTCAAATGATGAGTTGTATCGATAAAGCAGGCGTGAAGCTTTCCTGACCGCCGGGGCGCGCGGCCATGGGTGTCCAACCACCCGTGAAGCGCGTCGCCCCTGTCTCTACTCCGGAGCCGGACATACCCTGCGGGACCAACGGAGGATACGACATGCTCACTGACCTTGTTGCGGGCTTCGGCAAACTCGTGGTCTACTACGGCCTCTGCGTGATCGGGGCGCTGGCCCTGCGCCGGTTCGTCCGGGTACCGGCGGAGGTGTTCCGCAAGACCCTGCATCTGATCCTCCTGGGTTCCCTGTTCGTTTTCCTGTACGGCTTCGGGACGTGGACGGCCTCGGCCCTCGCCGCGGTCCTGTTCGTGGCGGCAGTCTACCCGGCGCTCGCGGCCGCGGAACGGTTGCCGGGTTACTCGCAGCTGCTCACCGAGCGCAAGGCCGGTGAGATCAAGCGCAGCCTAGTCGTTGTCTTTGCCATGTACGCGACCCTGGCCGCCGTGGGCTGGGGCTGGCTCGGCGAGCGGTACCTCGTGACAGCCTCGGTGATGGCCTGGGGCCTGGGCGACGCCGCAGCCGCGCTGGTGGGCAAGCGTTTCGGGTCGCATTTTATTGAGGGAAGACTCGTGGAGGGGCGCAAGAGCGTCGAGGGGACGCTGGCCATGTTCCTGGTGTCGTTCCTGTCGGTGCTGGCCGTCCTCCTGGTCCACAGCGCCGGGAACTGGCGGGTTTCGGCGCCCATCGCCGCGGTGACGGCCGCCGTTTCCGCTGCCGTGGAACTCTGCACCCGGGACGGCATGGACACCATCACCTGCCCGTTTGCGGCGGCCGCGGTGCTGATTCCGCTGGTGCGGGCACTGGGGGTGTGAGGGGTGAAGGGGCAGAGCGGGGAGCGCACCCTCCTGGCCTCGGTCCTGCTCAGTTCTCCCGGCCCCATCGTCGTCGGGGCCGGGCTCCTGATCGGCCGTTCCTCCACCCAGTTGGCGGACTTCATCCGCCGTACGGCGGAGCTCGCGGCCATCGTGGTCTCCTGGGCCGTCTACCGCGTCCTGCGCCGCGGCGGCGAGCCGGACTCCGCGCGCCGCCGGCGGCTGGAGCGAACCGCCAACGGGTTCGTCGGCGGGGCCATGTGTCTCTCGGGCGCGGCCATGCTGGTGCTGGCGCTGTTCAGCGGCGGCGCGGAGAAGGGCAACGTCATCCCGGGGCTGGTCATCGCCGGCCTGGGCGTGACGACCAACGGCTGGTTCTGGTTCCGGTACCGCACCCTGGACCGGCGTGAGCCCAGCGCCATCCTGGCGGCGCAGAGCCGGCTCTACCGCGCGAAGACCCTGGTGGACGGCTGCGTGACAGCCGCGCTGGCCACCCTGGCCCTGGCGCCCGCCTCCCCGGCGGCGCGCTACGTCGACCTGGGCGGTTCCGCCGCGGTGGCCCTCTACATGGTGATCAGCGGCGTCCTGGTCGTGCGCGGCGGATCGCGGGTGGAGCGCACGGTATAGACCGCAGCGGTTGTTGAGCGCCCGGTCGGATTCGGCGGGACGGGATTCGGCGTGATCCGGCGGGCCTCAGGGGCGGGAGGCGCCGGGCCGGACAGGCGGGGCCACCCGGTCGGGCGAATCTGCCGCCGGGGAAAGGTAAGCCCGTGGCAGGCGGTGAATTCGATAAGGACAGCTTTCCGGGCGATGGCGCTCGCGCCGTCGGCCGTATCGGAGGTGGGCCGTGAACTACTCGGCATATGTGGAATCGGTCGGCAGCCAGCTGGCGGACAGGGGCTTCGAGGTGCAGGCCGTGCCGCCGGAGCTGCAGGGACGGCTGGCGCTGCTGGTCTCCCGGCAGGAGGAGTGGGGGCGGCTGCTGCTCGCGCTGGCCGCAGAGCTGAACCCGAGCGACCCGCAGGAGCGGGAGTCCCTGGCCCAAGCCTGCGGGGCGTGGGTGCGGGAGGCGCGCGGCGACGAGGTCTGGCACATGATCCTGCTGTTCCCCTTCGACCGTACGGTGGGCGAGGAGGAGGCGGAGGCGATCGCCGCGCTGGAGGAGCGGGACCCCGGGGAACGGTGGGGCGTGATCCCCTGGTCGGCGGATCTGGCGGTGGGGCTGCTGGACCAGCACACCGGGTTCCCGCCGGTGGATGAGGCCGTGGCCCGCATCCTCACCGATGTGCCCGAGACGCCTGAGCGGCGGTTCGTGGAGGTCCGCCCGCGGTACGAGGCCCGGCGCCCCTGGCCGGGGCTGGACCGGTTTCCGGCGACACGGCTGATCCTGGCCCTGACCGTGGCCTACTACCTCTGGACGGTGTGGATGGGCGGCGGGCTGCTGAACCTGATCAGCGGGCCGGACACCCTGTCCCTGGTGATCTGGGGCGCGAACTACAGCCTGCTCACGCTGGCCGAGCGGACGCAGCAGTGGCGGCTGGTGAGCCACCTGTTCCTCCACGGCGGCGCGATGCACCTGGCGTTCAACATGTGGGCCTTCTGGCAGGTGGGCCGTTACTGCGAGCTGATCTACGGCTCCGCGCGGATGCTGTTCATCTACTTCGTGGCCGGCGTGATCGGCGGGGTGGCCTCGGTCGCCGTGCGTCCCGGCCTGGTGATCAGCGTCGGGGCGTCGGGCGCGATCCTGGGGCTGATGGGCGCGCTGATCTACTTCGCCACCACCGTCCGCAACCGGCGCGTCGACTGGCAGGGGCTGCTGGCTCCGGTGGCCATCAACCTGCTATTCGGCTTCGTGTACGGGCGGGTGGACAACTACGCGCACATCGGCGGCCTCCTGGGCGGACTGCTGGCGGCGTTCGTCGCCGGGGCGCCGGGCCAGCGGAGCGGCTGGCGGCAGTACGCCGCACCGGTCCTGGGCGTTCTGGTGGGCCTGCTGGTGGCGGGCGTCCTGCCCCTCAGGCACGTCGCGACGCTGCTGCCTTAGGGCCTGCCCAACGCCTCCTCTTGCGCGCCGGAGCAAGATTTTGGTACGATAGTGCAGGTTTCAAAGGGGGAGGAGGCCCAGGCCATGGGGCGCATTCTGGTGATCCACGGCCCGAACCTCAACCTGCTGGGCACGCGGGAGCCCGAGGTCTACGGCTCCACCACCCTACCGGAGATCGACGCCATGCTCGCGGAGCTGGCCGGCGAACTGGGGGTTGAGGTGGAGTCGTTTCAGTCCAACCACGAGGGGGCCATCATCGACGCCATTCACGGCGCCAGGGGGCGCTTCGACGGCATCCTCCTGAATCCCGGGGCCTTCACCCACTACTCTCTGGCGATTCGGGACGCCATCGCGGCGGTGGACCTGCCCGTGGTCGAGGTGCACCTTTCCAACATTTATAAGCGCGAGCCGTTCCGCCACCGCTCGGTCATCGCCCCGGTGGCTGCGGGCACCATCGCGGGGTTCGGGGTCGAGTCGTACCGGCTCGGGCTCCGGGCGCTGGTGCACCTGCTGCAAGGCGACCGCGCACGAAGGGGGAGCTGAGGCATGATTGAGGCGCGCCTTCAGCGCCTCAGGGCGCAGATGGAGGAGCGAGGCATCGACGCCGTTCTGATCGCCAAACCCCACAACCGGGCCTATCTCAGCGGGTTTACCGGGAGCGCGGGGCTGCTCCTGATCACGGGCGATCGGGCGGCCTTGATCACGGACTTCCGCTACGTGGAGCAGGCGGCGGCCCAGGCGCCCGATTTCGAAGTGGTGCGGATGGAGAGCACGAATCAGGCCGCGCTCGCCCGCCTGGTGGAACAGTGGGGGATCAAGCGGATCGGCTTTGAGGGCGACTTCCTCACCGTGGACGATCTCCAGGCGTACCAGGAGGCCGTCGCCGGGTGCGAGTGGCGCTCGGTCTCGGGGCTCGTGGAACAGCTGCGCCTGATCAAGGACGAGACCGAGATCGCCCTGATGCGCCGGGCGGCCGAGATCGCCGACGAGGCCTTCGCCCAGATCCTGCCGCTGATCAAGCCCGGCGTGCGGGAGCGGGACCTGGCGACGGAGCTGGAGTACCGCATGAAGAAGCTGGGGGCGCAGGGCGTGGCCTTCGAGACGATCGTCGCCTCCGGCGTCCGCTCCTCCCTGCCGCACGGGGTGGCCAGCGACAAGGCGTTGGAGGTCGGCGACCTGGTCACCTTCGACTTCGGCGCGCTTTACCAGGGATACTGCTCCGACATGACGCGCACCGTCGTGCTTGGGGAACCTACGGACAAGCAGCGGGAGATCTACGGCATCGTGCTCGAGGCGCAGAAGCGGGGCGTTGCGGCCTGCCGCCCGGGCATCACCGGCAAGGATCTGGACGACGTGTGCCGCTCGTACATCGCCGAAAAGGGTTACGGCGAGTACTTCGGCCACGGCACGGGACACGGCGTCGGTCGGTTCATCCACGAGGGACCGCGGGTCAGCCAGCGGGGCGGCGACGTGGTGCTCCAGCCGGGGATGGTGATCACGGTGGAGCCGGGCATCTATCTGCCGGGCTGGGGAGGCGTCCGGATCGAGGACATGCTGCTGGTCACCGAGTCGGGGGCTGAGTCGTTTACCCGGTCGCCGAAGGAGCTGCTGATCCTGTAGAAGTTTGGTTGGTTTTCGCCCCCGGGGCGGAGAAATTCTGGCGCGAAGTGTTGAGCGGAGGGGTTTGCACAGTGATTTCGGTGAACGATCTGCGGAACGGCATGACCATCGAACTGGACGGCACCGTGTACCAGGTTCTCGAGTTCCTCCATGTCAAGCCCGGCAAGGGTGCGGCGTTCGTGCGGACCAAGCTGAAGAACATCCTCACGGGCGCCACCATTGAAACCACCTTCCGCGCGGGCGAGAAGGTGGCCCCGGCGAACGTGGATCGGCGGGAGTACCAGTTCCTGTACGCCGATCAGGGCGTGTGGGTCTTCATGAACACCGAGACCTACGAACAGGTCGAGCTGACCAAGGAGCAGGTCGGCGACGCGCCCAACTTCCTGCTGGAGAACATGACGGTGCAGATCGCCAGCTGGAACGGCCAGATCATCGGCGTCGAACTGCCCAACACCGTCGAGCTGAAGGTCGTCGAGACGGAGCCCGGCTTCAAGGGCGACACGGCGACGGGCACGTACAAGCCCGCCAAGCTGGAGACCGGGTACGTGGTCCAGGTCCCGCTGTTCATCAACACCGGCGACGTCATCAAGGTCGACACGCGCACGGGCGAGTACCTGTCGCGGGCCTAGCGTCCACCGAACGGCCTTCGGGGTGCCTTGCGGCACCCCGCTTTGTTTTTTCGTCAACCCGGGCAGACTAATGCGCGGGACTGCCCCAGGAAGGAGGAGTACTGCCGTGAGCGACCTTCGTGCCCGCGTCGCGTATCTGCAGGGTTTGGCCGAGGGGCTGGACATCGACGTCGACAGCCCGCACGGCCGGCTGCTGGCCGGCGTCCTCGACGTGCTCGGCGACATCGCCGAGGAGATCGAGGATCTCGCCGAGTTCCAGGAGGACCTCGCCGAATACGTGGACGAGCTGGAAGAGAACCTGTCGTCCGTGGAGGACGAGGTGTACGGCGGGGACGAGATCGTGTTCGTCCCCGAGGACGGCGCGGACGACGTCGTCGTGCTGACCTGTCCCCGGTGCGGCGAGCCGGTCGGTGCGCAGGGCGGGCAGGTCCCCGACGAGGACCTGGAGGTGACCTGCCCGGTCTGCGGCTGCACGATGGAACCCGACGAAGCCTATGAATGAGGCGTGAAGCGATCGCACGGGGCCGCCCCCGGGCCGAGGGCCCGGACGGGGCGGCCCTCGCGCGCACCGCGCAGTCTTCATAACGGGGGACAGGCCGGCATAGCATCTCTCAACAGGAAGGGGGGACGAGCCGTGGTGCCGGAGCCGCTGGAGCGGGAGATCCTGGCCTGCGTGGCCCCGCGCCTCGCCGACCTCCTGCGCCGGGCCGTGCCGCTCCTGCCCGCGCCGCCGGAGGAGATCCGCATCCGCCAGGACCGGCCGCTGCAGCTGATCTACGCCGGCGGCGACGCCTTCGTCACCCCGGACGGGCGTCTGACCGCGGACCCCGCCCGGGCGATGCGGCCGGACGCGGACGACCTGCAGCGCACCTTCCAGCTGATGGCCAAGGGGTCTGTCTACGCCTGGGAGGAGGAGGTCCGGGGTGGGTTCCTGACCCTGGAAGGCGGCCACCGGGTCGGCCTCTGCGGGCGGGCGGTGACCGAAGGGGGGCGCATCCGCACCCTGAAGCAGGTGGCCAGCCTGAACATCCGCATCGCCCGGGAGGTGCCGGGGGCCGCCGACGGCCTGCTGCCGCACCTCGTGCGCGGGGGCCGGTTCCTCTCGACCCTGCTCATCTCCCCGCCCCAGGCCGGCAAGACGACCCTGCTCCGGGACCTGGTGCGGCAGCTTTCGACGGGGGTGCCGCGCCTGGGGCTGCGGGGCCTGAAGGTGGGGCTGGTGGACGAGCGGTCGGAGGTCGCCGGCTGCGTGCGGGGCGTGCCCCAGCGGGACGTGGGGCCGCGCACGGACGTGCTGGACGGCTGCCCCAAGGCCGAGGGGCTGATGCTCATGATCCGGGCGCTCTCGCCCCAGGTGGTGGCCGTGGACGAGATCGGCCGGCCGGAGGACGCGGTCGCCGTGATGGAGGCCCTCCACGCCGGCGTGGCGGTGCTGGCCACGGCCCACGGCTGGAACCTGGCCGACGTGCGCCGCCGGCCCGCCCTCGCCGAGCTCCTGAAGGTGGGGGCCTTCGAGCGGGCCGTGATCCTCGGCCGGAGCCGGGGGCCCGGCACCGTGGAGGCGGTGATCGATCCCGCCCGGGAGGTGGTGGCATGACGCTGAAATGGCTCGGCGCCGCGCTCACGGTGCTGGCGCCGGCGTGGGTCGGGTTTCAGATCGCCTCCCGCTACGCGCGCCGGCCGGCGGAGCTCAGGGCCTTTCAGAACGGCCTGGCGGTGCTGGTCACCGAGGTGGAGTACGGGGCGACCCCGATGCCCGACGCCCTGCAGAGCGCCGCCCGGGCCGCCGGGCCGGTGGCCGGGGGGATCCTGGCCGACGCGGCGAGGCGGCTCCGGGCAGGAGGGGGCATCACCCCCGGCGAGGCCCTGGCGGCCGCCCTGGCGGAGCGGCGCGGCACGACCTGCCTGAAGCCGGCGGACGAAGAGATCCTGGGGGCCCTGGTGCCGGTCCTGGGCCTTTCCGACCGGCGGGACCAGGTGCGCCACCTGCGCCTGGCCCTGGACCGGCTTGCGGCGGCCGAGGCGGAGGCGGCGGAGGAGCGCCGGCGCTACGAGAAGGTCTACCGGTACGCCGGGGTGCTCTCGGGCCTGGCTCTGGTGCTGATTCTGATCTAGGTGGAGGGTGAGCCCGGTGGACGTGCAGCTCTTGTTCCGCATCGCCGGGGTCGGCATCATCGTGGCGGTCATGGCCACCGTGCTGAAGCAGGCCGGCAAGGACGAGCAGGGCCAGATGGTGGCCCTGGTGGGCGTCCTCGTGGTGCTCATGATGGTGGTGACCCTGCTCGGCAGGTTCTTCAACCTGGTGAAGGCGACCTTCGGCATGTACTGACGGCCGCGCCGGTCGGATTCCGGCGGGACGGGGGGAGGGCCTGTGGAGATCCTGCAGATCGTCGGCCTGGGGCTGCTCGCGGGAATGCTGATCAGCGTGCTCCGGCAGCACCGGCCGGAGCTGGCCATGCAGCTCTCGATCGCCGCCGGGGTGATGCTCTTCGCCCTGATGATGGCCAGGGTGCTCCGGGTGGTGGAGGTCATTCAGACCCTCGCCACCCGGGCGTCGCTGGAGCACGCGCACGTCGACACGGTCCTGAAGATCATCGGGATCGCGTACATTGCCGACTTCGGCGCCCAGGTGCTCTCGGATGCGGGGGAGAAGGCCGTGGCCACCAAGGTGGAGATGGCGGGCAAGGTCATCATCCTGCTCCTGGCGGTGCCGATCATCCTCGCGGTGCTGGAGGCGATCCTGAACCTGCTGGGCTAGGAGGGCGGGGCGTGAAGCGCACATGGTGGTGGGTCCTGCTTCTGCTCCTGCTGGCCCTCACCGCCCGGCCTGCGGCGGCCGAGGAGCCGGCGGATCCCGGCGGCCTGCTGTGGCAGCAGGCCGCGGCCCTGGACACCGGCGCCATCGAGCGGTTCCTGGAAGAGGTGAACCGCACCTGGGAGGGCTACGGGCCCGACATCAGCCTCGGCGACTTCCTGCGCCTCTTCAGCGGGGAGGATGTCCCATCCCTCTCGGCCGGTGCGATCCTCAGGGGCTTGCTGCGCTACTTAGCCCGCGAGGTGGTCGCAAACGCCGACCTGCTCCTGAAGCTGGTGGTGCTGGCCCTGGCCGCGGCCGTCCTCGGGCAGATGCAGGCGGCCTTCAACGCGGAGGCGGCGGGCAGCGCGGCGTACTGGGTCATCTACCTGGTGCTGGTGGGGCTGGCGGTGACGGGGTTCGGCCTCGCGGCGGGGGCCGCCCGCCAGGTGATGGAGAGCCTGAACGCCTTCATGCTGGCCATGCTGCCGACCCTGCTCACCGTCCTCATCGCCCTGGGCGGGACGGCGACGGCGGCGATCTTCCAGCCGCTGATGGTCACCCTGCTGAACGTCACCAGCAACGTCATGGTGGGAGTGGTCTTTCCCCTCGCCTTCCTCGCGGCGGTGCTGGACATCGTCTCGGGCCTCAGCGACAAGTACCGGCTCTCCCACCTGGCCGACCTGCTCCGGCAGGGCGCCCTGGTGACGCTGGGAGCCACCGCGACGGTCTTCCTGGGGACCGTGGCGGTGAAGGGCGCTGCCGGAGCCGTGGCCGACGGGCTGTCGGTGAAGGCGGCCAAGTTCGTCACCGGCACCTTCGTCCCGGTCATCGGCAAGACCCTGGCCGACGCCAGCGACCTGATCGTCGGCTCCTCCCTGCTCCTGAAGAACGCGCTGGGGATGCTCGGGGCCAGCGCCATCTTCTTCCTCGTCGCCTTCCCGCTGCTGAAGATCCTGAGCATCTCCTGGGTCTACCAGCTGGCCGGCGCCCTGGTGCAGCCCGCCGGAGCGGGGGAGATCGCCCGGATGCTGACGACCATGGCGAAGTCGCTGCACCTGCTGTTCGCCGCGGTGGGCATGGTGGCGCTCATGTTCTTCATCTCCCTCGTGGTGATCGTGGGTTCGGCCAACGTGGCCGTGATGGTGAGGTGAGGCCATGGCCGCGCTGACGGAGTGGGTGCGGGGGCTGGTGCTCCTCGTGGTGCTGGCCTCGCTCCTCGAGATGCTCCTGCCCATGGGGGGCATGAAGCGGTTCGTCCGGCTGACCATGGGACTCCTCATCATGCTGGGGATCGTGCGGCCGATCCTGGCCCTCCTGGGCGGGCAGGTCGCCCTCGACCCGGGGCCCTGGGCGGAGCCCGCTGCCGGCCTGCCGAGCCTGAGCGAGATCGAGCAGGAGGCCGGCCGCTTCCGGGAGCGCACGCAGGCGCTGCTCCTGGAGGAGCTGGAGGAGCGCCTCCGGCGCACGGCCCAGGACGCGGCCCGGTCCGTGGACGGGATCGCGGCGGCGACGGCTTCGGTGGAGCTGACGAGCGGCCCCCGGATGGACACGGTAGAGGTGGAGCGGGTCACGGTGACCGTGCTGCTCGGGTCCCGCTTCGGCCAGGTCCGCCCCGTGGCGCCGGTGCGGATCGGCGGGGAGGAGCAGGCGGCGGGGGATGGGTCCGGCCCGCGGGTCCGGGCGCCGACGCCGGCGGAGGCACCCCTGGCGGAGGCGGTGCGGCGCCGGGTCGCCGAGCAGCTGGGCCTGGCCGGTTCGGACATGGTGACGGTCTGGATCGAGAGTGCGGAGACGGCGGGGAGGTAGTGGCATGGGCGGGCGGAACGCGCCGGGACAGGGGTCCGACAGTCTGTGGAGCTGGCTGGGCGGGCTGGTGCTTTCGAAGGAGCAGGCGAAGCTGGTGTCCCTGCTCGCGGTGGCGCTCTTCATCGGGATCCTGCTCTTGCAGTCGGACGAGCTGTTCGGTGTGGGCGCGGGCGGCGCACCCGTCGACCCGGTACCCGGCGCCACGCTGGCGGGGACGGCCAGCGCGGAGGACGAGCTGACCCGGCTGGAGCGGCAGATGGCGGCCGAGCTGGAGGCGATGCTGGGGCAGATCGCGGGGGCGGGGCGGGTCCGGGTGATGGTCACCCTCGCCGCCGGCCCGGCGATCCAGGTGGTGAAGAACACGACGGTGGATCAGTCCACCACGACGGAGCAGGCAGCGGACAGCTCGACCCGCCGGACCGAGTCGATCAACACGCGGGAGGACCACGTCTTCACCCGGAACGGGTCGTCCGAGCAGCCCGTCATCGCCCAGACGACCGCGCCGGAGGTCGCCGGGGTGCTCATCGTGGCCGAGGGCGCGCGGGACGTGCGCATCCGGGCGCGCCTTCTGGACGCCGCGATGGTCGCCCTGAACGTTCCCGCCAACCGCATTCAGGTGGTGCCGGCAGATGGGAGGTAGCGCCGTGTTCATCGTCAAGCGGGGTTCCGAGCTGATGCGGTTTGCGCTCTACGTGCTGGTGGTCGCGTCGCTGATGTGGTACGTGGTCAGCCGGTTCGGCGAGTGGCGCGCCGCGCAGGCCCCCTCGGGCGGGACCGCCCTGGCGGACGGGCCGGCGCCGCTGCCCGGACCGGGGCCGGAGGGCGCGGCGGAAGAGACCCTGCTCCGGGCGGAGGAGTCCGCGCTGGCGGAGGCGGGCGAAGGGGTCGACTACTTTGCGGAGTACCGGATCGAGCGGGAGCGGGCCCGGGGCGCCCTCGGCGACCGGCTGCGGGAGATCATGGAATCGGAGGCCGCGGCGCCGGAAGTGCGGCAGGAAGCCGCGGCCCGGTACCTGGAGCTCGGACGGCGGGCGGCCCTGGAGAGCCAGGCCGAGGCCCTGGTCAAGGCCAGGGGCTTCCACGACGTCATCGTGCACCTGGCCGACGGGTCCGCGCAGGTGGTGGTCAAGGCGCGGAGCCTGTCGCAGCAGCAGGTCGCGCAGATCATCGACACGGTGAGCCGGATCACCGGCGTGCGGGCCACGGCGATCACCGTGGTGGCGCGGGACGAGTGACGGGGCCCCTCGCGGTTGGCCGCGGCGCGGGTTGTGGTTTAGAATAGGTGCGAATGGTGGGGGCGCCGCCCCCTCGCACGGGAGGAAGTGTATGAGCCCTTCGTTCCTGCAAGCGCTGCTCACCCGGCTCCGGGAGGAGCCGGCCGTGCTGGCCGTTTACGTGGACCGCTCCTCGTCGGAGCCGGATTCTGGCGAAGTCCATGAGGTCACCCTCCACCTGGCGGTGGAGGGCGCCTTCGCGCAGGGAGTGGGCGCGTGGGCATCCGCACTGCCGGATGTGATCTACAGCGGGCCCGAGCCCCATGGCTGGACGGTGATCACGGCGGACGGTGTGGAGTGGCGCCTCTGCCTCTGCGCCGGAGCGGACGTCCCGGCGGGGCTTGAGCCGGTGTTCGACCGCCGGGAGCCCCGCGGCGGGCCGGCCGCCCCGCCCAAGGCCGCGGGCGCCGCGCAGGGCGGCGCCGCCGTGCCGGATCTGGCGGCGCTGGTGGGGGCCTTCTGGCGCGATCTCTACCGGGCCGGGCGGGCGATCCGGGCCGGCCGCACACTCACCGCCCACCACTGGCTCTTCACCTGCGGCGGCCACCTGATCGACCTGTACCGGCTCGCGCTGCAGCCCGACTCGCCTGGCCGGGGATGGGTGGGCGCGGACGAGGTGCCCGGGCTGGCGCGCGCCCTGGAGCCGGTGCGGCCGTTCCTCAGCGCGGCGCTGGAGGGCCGGTCCCAGCGGCGTGCGGCGCACAAGCTGGCCGAGGCCTTCGAGGGGCTGGTGCTGCCCCTCTGCCAGCGGCTCGGCCTCGCCTACCCCATGGCCCTGCGCACCCAGGCGTTCCGGAGCCTGGAGCCGGAGCCCACCCCCGATGTCCCAGGTCCGGGAAGCGGGGCAGACCCGGGGAGCCGGGCGAAGCCGTGACGTCGGTGACAGCGGCTGGCAAGCTGTGCTACTATGAGCATGCGAAGGGTCAGCCGCTTTCCCGGCCTGTATCCCTTTGCCAGCGGGCTGGTATACTACATAACGTGCGGCGGAGGCGAGGGGTGGATGTCGCCGGACAAGGAGCCGATGAAGGACGGGAAGGAAGGCGAGCCGCAGGTCGAATCCTCGATACGCATCGCGGATGACGTCGTGGGCGTCATCGCGGGCATCGCCGCGCTTGAGGTGGACGGGGTGGCCGGCATGAGCGGGGGCTTTGCCGCCGAGGTCGGCGAGCGCATGACCGGCAAGAAGAACCCGTCCAAGGGCGTCAAGGTCCAGCTCGGCGAGAAGGAGGTTGCCATCGACCTCTACATCGTGGTCGAGTTCGGCGTGCGCATCCCCGAGGTGGCGATGAAGGTGCAGCAGGCGGTCAAGCGGGCGGTGGAGTCGATGACCGGGCTGGAGTGTGTCGAGATCAACATCCACGTCCAGGGCGTGTCGTTCAAGGAGCCCGAGGACGACTATCGCGTTCGGTAAGGAGTGCTTGCCCGTGGGAATCATCGACCGCGTTGTGCTTTCCATTTATACATTCTGCCTGGCGATCATCTCCGGCCTGATGGTTCTGCTGGCCATCGCCCCGGAATGGGTGCCGGTGCACGTGTGGCTGCAGGAGCAGGTGCTCACCGGCCGCGGCCGGGTCGTCCTGGGGCTCGTCGGCGGCGTGTTCTTCGTCGTCTCCGTCCGGCTGATCGTCTTCGCCTTCTCCAGCCAGGGGGGCGGCCGGCCGGTGATCTACGAGACCTCGATGGGCGAGGTCCGCATCTCGCTGGGCGCCGTGGAGTCGCTGGTCAAGAAGACCGCCCGCTCCGTGAAGGGCGTGCGCGACATGAAGGCCATCATCACCCACGGCGAGGACGGCCTGCACGCCCACCTGATCGGCACGGTCTCGCCCGAGGTGTCGATCCCGGAAGTGTCCGAGGAGATACAGTCCGCCGTGCGGCAGTACGTCCGCCGCGTCGTCGGCGTGGAGATGGCCGAGGTGCGCATCGACATCGAGAACATCGCCACCGACGGCCGCACGCGCCGCCTGGATTGATTGGGGGACCCTTCGGTGAACTGGGAATGGCTCAAAGAGGTGGCAGCAGAACACCGCTACAAGATCATCGGCGGACTGGGCGGCTTCCTCTTCGCCCTGCTGGTCGTCTGGTTCGGCTGGTGGGCCCTGTTTATTGTGTTTTGCACAGGGATAGGTTACTGGATAGGCAAGCGGATGGACGAGGGGCCGGAATCGCTGGTGCAGATCTTCGAGCGTCTGCTGCCGCCCCGTCGCCGTTAACGATGCAGGAGGAGACGGAAGGTGAGCAGGAGAAAAGCGAGGGAACTGGCCCTTCAGGCGCTGTTTCAGATGGATTTCGCCGGAACGGACCCCGACACCGCAGTGGACCAGGCGCTCAGCCGTGAGATGGAGCCTGACTGGTCCTTCGACCGGCTGCCGGAGGAGTCCGCCGATTTCGCGCGCCGGCTGGTCCGGGGCGCGTGGCAGCACCGCGCGGAGAGCGACCGGCTGATCGCGCAGTACGCGCGCGGCTGGCGGGTGGAGCGGATGGCGGCGGTCGACCGGGCGATCCTCCGGATGGCCGTCTACGAGATCCTCCACTGCGACGACGTGCCCGACAGCGTCGCCGCGGCCGAGGCGGTGGAGCTGGCCAAGACGTTCTCCACCGCGGACTCGCCGCGCTTCGTCAACGGCATCCTCGGTTCGGTCATCCGCGAAGTGAAGGGTGGCGCCGGTGCAGAAGAGGCTGTTCCTCGGGATTGACACCAGCTACTACACGTGTTCGGTGGCCCTGGTGGACGACGACGGGCGGCTGCTGGCGGATCAGCGCCGGCTCCTCACCGTAGCGGAAGGGGAGCGGGGCGTGGCCCCCAATGAGGCCGTGTGGGCACATCTGAACGCCCTGCCCGAGCTGGCGGAGCCCGTCCTGCGGGAGCACGGCCGGGCGGTGGCAGCGGTCGCGGCCTCGGTCCGGCCCCGACCCGTCGAGGGGTCTTACCTGCCGCCCTTCCGCGTGGGGGAGGGCTACGGCCGCACGCTGGCGGCCGCCCTGGGAGTGCCGTTCTACCCCACCACGCACCAGGAGATGCACATCCAGGCCGGCCTCTGGTCCTCGGACAAGCCCCTGCGGGGCGAGCAGTTCCTGGCGGTGCACCTCTCGGGCGGCACCACGGAGCTCATCCGGGTGACCCGAAGGCCCGGCGGCTTCGCGGAGGAGCTGCTGGGCGGCACGCAGGACCTGCACGCCGGCCAGTTCGTCGACCGGGTCGGGGTGGCCCTCGGGCTGCCCTTCCCGGCGGGTCCGCACCTGGAGCGGCTGGCCGCGTCCGGCAGCCCGGACCGCGTGCGGCTGCCCTCCTCGGTCCGGGGGTACACCGTCTCCTTCTCCGGGCCGGAGAGCGCCGCACAGCGCCTCGTGGGCCGCGCGGAGCCCGCGGACCTGGCCCTGGCCGTGCTGCACGCGGTGGCGAGGACCGTCGAGAAGTGGCTGCTGCACGCGATGGAGGAGACCGGGCTGCGGGAGGTCCTCATCGTCGGCGGCGTGGCCGCCAACCAGATCGTTCGGGCCCGCCTGCGCCACCGGCTGGAGCACCCGGCTGTGGGCGCGCGCCTGGCCTTTGCCGACCCTCGCTTCAGCACCGACAACGCCGTCGGCACCGCCTTGCTCGCGCGGGCGCTCCACGGCGTGACGACATAGAAGATGACGAGGAAACGGAGGCGATCACGTGACTGCCGGAGTCATCGATGGCAAGCAGGTCGCGGCGCAGGTCAAGGAAGAGGTCGCGCGGGAGGTGGCCGCCCTCAAGGCGGAGGGCATCACGCCCGGGCTGGCGGTGGTGCTGGTGGGCGACAACCCGGCGAGCAAGCTCTACACCTCCAACAAGGAGCGGACCGCCAAGGAGCTGGGGATGCACTCGGTGCTCTACCATCTGCCGGCCACGACCACGCAGGAAGAGCTGGCGGACCTGGTGCGCCGGCTGAACCAGGACCCCTCGATTCACGGCATCCTCGTGCAGTCGCCCCTGCCCGAGGGGCTGGACATGGACGCCGTCATCCGGCTGATCGATCCGCTGAAGGACGTGGACGGCTTCCACCCGGAGAACGTCGGCCGGCTCTGGATCGGCCAGGACGGGCTGGTGCCCTGCACCCCGGCGGGCGTGATGCGGCTGCTGGACGCCTACGGCGTTGACCCGAAGGGCAAGCATGCGGTGGTGGTCGGCCGGTCCAACATCGTCGGCAAGCCCATGGCGGCCCTGCTGCTCCGGCGCCATGCGACGGTCACCATCTGCCACTCCCGCACGCCGGACCTGGTGGAGACCTGCCGGCGCGCCGACATCCTCGTGGCGGCCGTCGGCCGCCTGGAGATGATCACCGCGGACTACATCAAGCCCGGCGCCGTGGTGATCGACGTGGGCATCAACCCGGTTCCCGGCTACCAGAAGCGCGTCCGGGGCGACGTCCACTTCGACAGCGCGAAGGAAGTGGCCAGCCTCATCACGCCGGTGCCGGGCGGGGTGGGCCCGATGACGATCGCGATGCTGATGGCCAACACGGTCAAGGCGGTGCGGATGCAGACCGGCCGGTAGCCGCCGCGCCCGGCCGTCCAGAGACGCCCCTTCCGGGCGCAGGGGGAGGCGATGGGTTGGAGTCCTTTGCACTGGCGGAAAGCGGGCGCCGGCTCCTGACGGTCAGGGAGCTGACCCGCTACCTGAAGGGGCTTCTCGACGAGGATCCGCTGCTGCAGTCGGTCTGGGTGCAGGGGGAGATCTCCAACTTCAAGTGGCACCATTCGGGCCACATCTACTTCACGCTGAAGGACGAGGTCGCCCAGATCAAGGTCGTCATGTTCCGCTCCTACGCCGGCCGGCTCCGCTTCCGGCCCGAGAACGGCATGCAGGTCATCGTGCAGGGCAACGTGACGGTGTTCGAGCGCGACGGCGTGTACCAGCTCTACGCCGTCGCGCTGGAGCCCTACGGCGTGGGGGCCCTTCACCTGGAGTTCGAGCAGCTGAAGCGCCGCCTCGCCGCGGAGGGGCTGTTCGACGAGGCCCTGAAGCGGCCGCTGCCCCGGCTGCCCCGGGCGGTGGGGCTGGTGACGGCCCCCACCGGGGCGGCCGTCCGGGACATGATCACCGTCGCCCGCCGCCGGTTCCCCGGCATGCGGCTGGTGCTGTCCCCCGCCCTGGTGCAGGGGCCGGAGGCCCCCGAGAGCCTGATCCGGGCCCTGCGCCTCGTCGCCCGGGTGCCCGAGGTGGACGTCGTCATCATCGGCCGGGGCGGCGGCTCCCTGGAGGACCTGTGGGCGTTCAACGACGAGCGGCTGGCCCGGGCGATCCGCGCGTGCCCCGTGCCCGTGGTCTCGGCGGTCGGCCACGAGACCGACTACACCATCGCCGACTTCGCCGCGGATCTGCGGGCCCCGACGCCGTCCGCCGCGGCGGAGCTGGTGGTGCCCTCCCGGTCCGAGCTGCTGGGGCTCGTGGATGGCCTGCGCATCCGCCTGGCCGCCGCCGCCCGCCGCCTGGTGGAGCGGCGGCGCGCCCAGCTGAAGGCCCTCACCGACCGGCCGGTGCTCCAGCGGCCCGAGGGCCGGATCCTGCAGGACCGGCAGCGGCTGGACAGCCTCGTCCGCCGGCTGGAGTACGTGGGCGGGGCCATGGTGGCCGCCCGGCGGCGGGAGCTCGGGGCCCTGGCCGGCCGGCTGGAGGCGCTCTCCCCGCTGGCCGTGCTGGCGCGCGGCTACGCCATCGCCCGCACGGCGGAGGGGCGCGTGGTGAAGGACGCCGCGCAGGTTGAGGTCGGCGACCGGCTGGACGTGCTGCTTCACCGTGGATCTGTGCGCTGTCAGGTGGAAGAGGTCCGCCGCGAGGCGGGGGAGGGGACGGCATGACGGAGACGCAGTCGCTGAGTTTCGAGCAGGCTCTGCAGCGGCTCGAGCAGGTGGTCCGGGAGCTGGAAAGCGGCGACCTGCCGCTGGAGCGGGGACTGGAGCTTTTCCAGGAAGGGGTGGCGCTCGCCCGGCACTGCGCGGCGCTCCTGGACCGCGCGGAGGCCCGCATCGAGCAGCTCCTGGAGCGGGACGGCGAGATCGAGACCCTGCCCTTCGAGCCGGAGTGACGCTGGGAGGAGTGCGAGCTTGACGCGCGAGTTTCAGGAGTACATGGCCGCGCGGCGGCGGCAGGTGGAGGCGGCCCTGGACCGGTACACCGCCGGTCTGGACGCCCCGCCGCGCCTCAGGGAGGCGATGCGGTACAGCCTGCTCGCCGGGGGGAAGCGGCTGCGGCCGATCCTGGTCATCGCCGCCTCCGAGCTCTTCGGCCTGGAGGCGGAGGACGTGATGCCGGGCGCCTGTGCCCTCGAGATGATCCACACGTATTCGCTGATCCACGACGACCTGCCGTGCATGGACGACGACGACCTGCGCAGGGGCCGTCCCACGTGCCACAAGGTCTACGGCGAGGCCATGGCGGTGCTGGCCGGCGACGCGCTGCTCACCCACGCCTTCCAGCTGATGGCCGAGCAGGGCGACGTCGCGCGGGTGGGCCCCGTGCGGGCGGTGCGCGCGGCGGCGGAGCTCGCCCGCGCCGCCGGCGCCGAAGGCATGGTCGGCGGGCAGGTGGAGGATCTGGAGTGGGAGGGCCGCCGGGCGGATGAGGCGCAGCTGCGGCGGATCCACTCCCTGAAGACCGGCGCGCTGTTCCGCGCCGCCGTGCGCATGGGCGGCATCCTCGCCGGGGCGGGCGAGGAGGATCTGGAGCGGCTCGGGCGCTATGCGGAGCAGTTCGGGCTCGCGTTCCAGATCTGGGACGACGTCCTGGATGTGACCGGCGATGCGGCGGTCACGGGCAAGGGCGTCGGCCGCGACGCCCGGCGGGAGAAGTCGACGTACGTCACCCTCTTCGGCGTGGAGGGCGCGCGCGAGCGGGCCTACGCGGCCGTGCGAAAAGCCCTGGCCGAACTCCAGCCGTTCGGCCAGGCCGGCTGGGTGCTCAGGGCATTGGCAGAATCTGTGGTTGACCGCGTCGCCTGATGCATGCTAAGATCATCTAGTGCTAAGGGAGTCACTCATGGTCTGATATCTGGATTATGGGTGGCGCAGTATCCTAGTCAGTACTACCTTTTCCGAGGGCGGGCCTAAAAATCCGCCAAGGGCACACTCGATGAGGTCTCTGGTGCTGGCCGCCGATGCCCAATCGGGGGCTGGTGCTGGGGATTCAGCGCTCTGGGCCGTTTCGGTCCGGCGCTGCCGGAAGGAGGGCGACTCGCAACGGCATGCGGGCCCCGACCCTCTTTCCGTGGAGGCCTGCACGCGCGGCGGTCGCGCCAACGTGAGCGACGCAGCTGCGGTGCAGTGTAAACCTGCACGCGGTACCGAGACATGGTGAGGTGCTGGGTGCAGTGTAGCCTGCCTTGAGTGGGCGTGGCGGATGCGACCGTGGGCCTGCGTGCCCGTAACCCCCGCCGGAAGCCGGCCAGCAGAGGGCGGGGGCGATGGAAGCTGAAACCACGCCTGCAAAAGAGGCTAGGAAAAGGTGTGTTGTCGAAGAAAATTCCTAGGCTGCTCGAAAGAGGTCTGGCAGGGATTGTAGTGTGGTCTAAGTGGTGATCCGGTTTCGGGTTCGGCGACGGCCCGGCGCAGGCTTAATCCGAAAGGGCTAGATGCGGCGACGCTCTAGCGCCTGTGGGGAAATCCTACCGGACCTTAAGCCACAAGATTTACCTGTCAGGCTGCCACCCATAATTTCCAGGATATGAGGGGGCGGGTACCTTTGGGTATCCGCCCTTTGTTCCTTTCGTCCCCTGGCGTTCTGGCCCAGTCGGTGGTATGTTAGTATCGAAATGACTACGCGAAGCGGGGCCCCCGCGCCCTGCGGGGGCGCAGCATCGGTAGTCTGCCCTACAGGAGCGGTTGGCAAACATGGCGAAAGAACCTCCGCCTATACCGGGATGGCAGCGCGCCGTCCGGGTTGGCATCCTCTCATTCATCCTGGCACTGATCGTCAACTGGGGTTCCAGCCTGGTCCTCCACCGAGTCCACGCGGTGATCGCCCTGCTGGTCGTCCTGCTGCTGATCGCCATCGGCATCGTCTTTGACATCCTCGGGACCAGCGTGACCGCGGCTGAACTCCCGCCGCTCAACGCCATGGCCTCCAAAAAGGTGCCGGGGGCCAGGCAGGCCATTTGGCTCGTGAAAAACGCGGACGCCGTCGCCAACTTCTGCAACGACGTGGTGGGCGACGTGGCCGGCGCCGTGACGGGCGCGGCCGGCGCGACGGTCGCTCTGCGGCTGTCGCTCATGATCCAGGGCGGGAGCTGGTCGGAGCAGCTCCTGAGCCTGATCATCATCGGCGCCATTTCCGGCCTGACGGTCGGCGGAAAGGCGGCGGGGAAGCGGTTTGCCATCGAGAACGCCACGACCGCCGTCACGGCGGCCGGGCGGATCCTCTACTGGGCCGAGCGGATCACGGGCCGTTCCTTCACGGGCAGCCGGACCGCCAACAACGGGCGAAGGAGGAACTCGTAGCGATGCGCCTGCGGGACCTGATGGGTCCAGAGCAACTGAAGCGGCTCACGCCCGCGGAACTGGCCGAGCTGGCGGCCGAGATCCGGCAAGTCATCCTCCAGACCGTCGCGACCAACGGGGGTCACCTCGCGCCAAACCTCGGCGTCGTCGAGCTGACCCTGGCCCTGCACATCGTGTTTGACAGCCCGCGGGACAAGATCCTGTGGGACGTTTCGCACCAGAGCTACGTGCACAAGCTGCTCACCGGCCGCTACCACCAGTTCCACACCCTGCGCCAGTACGGCGGCATCGCCGGCTTCACCGACCCCCGGGAGTCGGTGCACGACCACTTCCACTGGGGCCACGCCTCCACCTCGATCTCCGCGGCGGTGGGCCTCGCGAAGGCGCGCGACCTCTCCGGCGAGGACTACGAGGTGGTGGCGGTGATCGGCGACGGGGCGCTGACCGGCGGCATGGCCTACGAGGCCCTGGACCACGCCGGCCACGACAAGACGAAGGTGATCGTCGTCCTCAACGACAACTCGATGTCCATCGCCCCCAACGTCGGCGGCATCTCCAACTACCTCGCCCGCATCCGCACCGGCCCGTCGTACCAGCGGGTCAAGCACGACGTGGCCGAGGCCCTGCGGCAGATCCCGCTCATCGGCCCCCAGGCCCTGGAGTTGGTGGACCGGCTGAAGGAAGGCGTCAAGCACCTGCTGGTGCACAACATGTTCTTTGAGGACCTGGGCTTCACGTACCTCGGCCCGGTCGACGGCCACAACATCCCCGCCCTGGTGGAGGTCCTCCGCCAGGCCCGCGCCTACCCGGGGCCGACGGTGGTCCACGTGGTGACGACCAAGGGCAAGGGCGTGCCCTACGCCGAGGAGCTGCCCGACAAGTTTCACGGCGGCGGCCCCTTCGACGTGGCCACCGGCCGGACCGGCCCCGGCGCGGTCACGTACAGCGAGGTCTTCGGCAACACGATGTGCAAGCTGGCGGCCGCGGATCCCCGGATCTGCGCGATCACCGCGGCGATGCCCTCCGGAACCGGGCTCACCCGCTTCGCCAAGCAGTTCCCCAACCGGTACTTCGACGTGGGCATCGCCGAGCAGCACGCCGTGACGTTCGCCGCGGGCCTCGCCAAGGGCGGCCTGCGCCCGGTCTTCGCCGTGTACTCCACGTTCCTGCAGCGGGCGTACGACCAGGTGATCCACGACGTCGCGCTGCAGAACCTGCCGGTCACCCTGGCCATCGACCGGGGCGGGCTGGTGGAGGACGGGGCGACGCACCAGGGCGTCTTCGACGTCGCCTATCTGCGCGTGATCCCCAACATGGTGGTCATGGCCCCCAAGGACGAGAACGAGCTGCAGCACATGCTCTACACCGCCCTGTGCCTGGACGGGCCCGCGGCCCTGCGCTACCCCCGGGGCAAGGCGCAGGGGGTGCCGCTGGACGAGCAGCTCCACGCCCTGCCGATCGGCCGGGGCGAGGTGCTGCAGGAGGGCACCGACGTGGTCCTGGTCGGCCTGGGAACCATGGCCCGGGTCTGCCAGGAGGCCGCCCGGCTGCTGGCGGAGAAGTCCATCTCGGCGATGGTGATCAACCCGCGGTTCGTCAAGCCCCTCGACGCCGACCTGCTGCTCCGGGCCGGCCGGGAGGTGGGCGCGGTGGTCACCGTCGAGGAGGCGTGCCTCGCCGGGGGCTTCGGGTCGGCTGTCCTGGAGCTCTACGCGGCCCACGGGGTGGACGCCCGGGTGGTGCGCATGGGCATCCCGGACGAGTTCGTGGGCCACGGCCAGCCGGCCCGCTACCTGGAGCGCTACGGCCTCACGCCCGCGGGCGTGGCGCAGCGGGCCGAGGAGCTGCTGCTCCAGCTCCAGTCGGAAATGGCGGCGGCGCCCCCGGCCCGCCGCAGGCGGAATGTGCGGCGGCTGAACGGGCCGAAGGCCGCCGGAAGCGCGGAGGCCTGAGGGGACGGCACATGGCAGGAGAGCGACTCGACGTGGCCCTGGTCACCCGGGGCCACTTTCCTTCCCGGGAGCGGGCGCAGGAGGCGATCGCCGCCGGGATGGTCCGGGTGAACGGGCAGGTGGCGACGAAACCGGCGAGGAAGGTGGGGCCGCAGGACCGGATCGAGGTCACCGGGGACCCCATCGGCTACGTGGGGCGCGGCGGCCTGAAGCTGCAGGGGGCCCTGGACCGGTTCGGCATCGATCCGGCCGGCCGGGTCTGCCTGGACGTGGGCGCGTCCACCGGCGGCTTCACCGACTGCCTGCTGCGGCGGGGAGCGCGGCGGGTCTACGCGGTCGACGTGGGGCGCGACCAGCTGCACCCCCGCCTGCGGGCGGACCCCCGGGTGGTGGTCATGGAGGAGACCGACATCCGGGCGGTCGGGGCCCTGCCGGAGCCGGTGGAACTGGCGGCCGTGGACGTCTCCTTCATCTCGCTCACGCTGGTGCTTCCGGCCGTCGTGCGGCTGCTGGCCCCTTCGGGCCAGATCGTCGCCCTGATCAAGCCCCAGTTTGAGGTGGGCCCGGCCGGCGTGGGCAAGGGCGGCATCGTGCGGGACCCGGCCCAGCACCGGCTGGCCGTGGACCGGGTCCTCCGCTGCGCCGGCGAGCTGGGGCTTCAGTGCCGCCAGGTCATCGAGTCGCCGATCCGGGGCACGGAGGGAAACCGGGAGTTCCTGGCCTGGCTCGTGCCAGCGGGAAACCACTCGCACCCTGCAGGAACGGCGGCACCGGACCGGGAATGATGGAGGCATGACGGAGGGCGAGGAGGTGCATACGTGGAGGTCGAGTGCGCACACTGCGGCAACAAGAAGCTCGCCCAGCTTCCCGGCCAGTGGACCCTCGTGCCGCTCAACGAGAAGAACCAGCCGTTCCCGGGTCCTGCGGTGCCGGTGGTCGTGGTGGGCTGCCCCCAATGTGGGTATGTTCAGATGTTCAGTCCGCAAGCGATTAAGCCCAAGCCGTTTCCCGAGCGCCCCCGGCAGCAGCAGGGGGAGAAGCCGGGCGCAGGGGCACAGTAGGCAGACAGGCAACGAGGCCCTCCCAGCGGTGCGCTCGGGAGGGCCTCTGCGCGATCAGATCCAGCCGGGAAAGGGAGTGGTGGCCACCGTGGTGCTGGGGACGAATGTGTTGAACCCGGAGGACTTGGTAGCGGGGAACCCCTTGCCGAATTTGCCGAACGGCTTGCCGAAGAAGGGCTTGCCGAAGAAGGGCTTGCCGAATCCGTAGAACATCGCCATCCCCCCGGGCCAGTGTATGCCGGCGGCCGGGGAGCGGTCACGTCGCTGCGCGGAAGGCGGCCTCCAGCCAGGGCGCGGCGGCGGCGACGGCCTGCAGCGGGTCAAGGTGGCCGATGCCGGGCAGGTACCCGGCGGGGCCGGTGACGGTGAGCGTACCCGCCGGCGCCGCCTGCTGACTGTCGGTTCCTGACGGCCGGGGCGGTGTCGCCACCAGCGCCGCGCGGATCATAAACGGGTTGGGGAACCCCTCCGGCAGGGGGCACGGCGGCAGCCCCGGCAGCGGGTGAGGCCCGCCAGGCCGGGCCGGCGGGGCCACCGCAGTCACGGGCGGGATGGCGACGCCGGGGACGCCGGTTCCCCGCCCGCCCTGGACTCGGGCGGGTCCCAGCGCGGCCGGGCCGGGCGCGGGCAGGATCGGAGGCGGCCAGGGGAGCGGCGCAGGCGCCGGGTATGTAGGCATCACCGACCACCCGGGCCCGGGCAGGGCGCCGGTTCCGGAAGCGGGCTGGGCGTGCATGGAGACCCTCCTTTCCACGCACCAGTCTACGCAGCCCCGCGGCGCGCGGCCACCGGCCCGCGGAGGCCTCTTGCCGGTGGCGGCGCTGCCCGGGATGCGGGAAGAGGAAGGATGAGGAAGAAAGCGAATACTACTGAAAGATGTCTGCCCGCGGGGAGGCCGAGCCTGGATGCCCACCTTCGCTCTCGTGATCAACGAGGACAAGCCGACCGCCGTCACGACCGGGGAACGGATCCTGCAGAGGCTCGAGTCCAGCGGCGCCGCCGTGCTGCTGCACCCCGCGGCGGCCCGGCGCCTGGGAAGGCCCGACCTGGCGGTGCCCGAAGGGCCGCGCTGGGGCGAGGCCGACATGCTGATCGTGCTGGGCGGCGATGGCACCCTCATCCGGGCGGTGCAGCGCGTCGCCCCCTACGGCGTCCCGGTGCTGGGCATCAACACCGGCCACCTGGGCTTTCTGACGGCCATGGAAAGCGGAGACGCCCTGGCGCAGCTGGACCGGGTGCTGGCGGGGGGCTACGAGCTCGAGGAGCGGATGATGCTCCAGGCGACGGTGCTGCGGGACGGGCAGGCCTTAGCGGCGATGTCCGCGCTCAACGACGCCGTCATCTCCAAGGGCCCCCGCGCCCGGATGGTCCACCTGGAGGTCGTGGTGGGCGAGACGGAGGTGGCCCGCTACCGGGCCGACGGCGTCATCGTCGCGACGCCGACCGGGTCCACCGCCTACTCGCTCTCCGCCGGCGGGCCCGTCGTCGAGCCCACGGTGGACTGCCTGCTGATCACGCCGATCTGCCCCCACACCATGAGCGCCCGCTCGATCGTGGTGGGGGCAGACGTCGCGGTGTCGATCCGCGTGGCGGCCAGCCCCGGCGAGGTGGGCCTGTCGGCGGACGGGTCGGACCCGTTCCCGCTCCTCCCCGGCGACGTGGTGCGGGTCGGGCGGGCGCCGTACACGGCCCGGCTGGTGCGGCTCCCCGGCTACTGCTTCTACGACGTGCTCCGGCGGAAGCTCTCGGGTACCTAGCGGTATGCGCTCCTGCATATACAGGAATAATGGATGAATATGCAGGGATTGTCCGAGGCGCCGCCGAATTGGCAGGGGAGACGGCCGCCACGTCCTCCCACGGACGGCCGAAGTGCAGGCGAGGTGAAGCGTGTGAAAGCACGTCGGCAGGCCAAGATTCTCGAACTGGTCCGCACGCGGGTGATTGAGACGCAGGAGGAGCTCGCCGCGGCGCTGGCCGCGGAAGGGATCCCCGTTACGCAGGCGACGATCTCCCGGGACATCAAGGAGCTGCAGCTGAACAAGGTCCCGACGCCCGACGGGCGCTACCGCTACGCCTTGCCCGAGGAGCCGGGCGCCGGCGCATGGGACAAGCGGCGCCGCATCTTCCGGGAGGCGGTGCTGACCATCGATCACAGCGGCAACATCGTCGTCGTCAAGTCGCTGCCCGGCACGGCCCAGGGCGTCGCGGCGGCCATCGACCACCTGAACTGGCCGGAGATGATCGGCTCGGTGGCCGGCGACGACACCGTGATGGTCGTGGTCAAGCCTGCAGAGGCAGCGGCGGAGGTCGCGGAGCGGCTGAAGGGCCTCATGCGCTGACAGGGAGGGCCTGGAGTGCTGGTCGAAATCGCCATCGAGCAGTTTGCTCTGATAGACCAGGTGCGCCTGCAGTTCACCGAGGGGATGAACGTCCTGACCGGCGAGACCGGCGCCGGCAAGTCGATCATCCTTGACGCGGTGCAGGCCGTCCTGGGCGGGCGCACGTCGCCCGATGTGGTGCGCTCCGGCGAGGAGCGGGCCGTCATCGAGGCCGTCTTCGACGTGTCCGATGCGCCGGAGACGCAGGCGGCCCTGGAGCGGCTGGGGGTGCCGGTGGACGAGGACGGGCTCCTGGTGATCCGGCGGGAGATCAGCCGCAAGGGGCGCGGCGTGATCCGCATGAACGGGCGAACCGTCACGGCCGGCATGCTCCGGGAGGCCACCCAGGGGCTGATGGACCTGCACGGCCAGCACGAACACCAGTCGCTGCTGCAGACCGACCGGCACCTGGACCTGCTGGACCAGTACGGCGGCTCGCTGCTGCAGGACGCCGCGAAGCCGCTGGAGATGCTGGACCGGTACGCCGGGCTGGACCTGCTCGGGATGCGCGCCCGGCTGGCCGAGGTGGTGCTGGCGCTCCACAAGGTGCAGGACGAGCTCCGGGAGCTGGTCGGCGACGAGCGGGACCGCGCCCGCCGGGAGGACCTCCTGCGCTTCCAGGTGGAGGAGCTGCGCGCCGCCGGGCTGCGGCCCGGCGAGGAGGAGGAGCTGGAGGCCGAGCACCGGATCCTGGCCAACGCCGAGCGGCTCCAGCGCGCCGCCGGGCAGGCCTACGCGCTGCTCTACGACGGCCTGGGGGGGCAGCCCAGCGCCGTGGACCTGCTGGGGCAGGTGAAGGCCGAGCTGGAGGACGCCCTGCGGCTGGACCCCAGCCTCGGCGAGGTCGTGGAGATGGTGAGCCAGGCGCTCGTACACGCGCAGGAGGCGAGCCACGCGCTCGTGGACTATCGGGAGCGGGTGGACCTGGATCCGCGGCGGCTGGCTGAGGTCGAGCGGCGCCTGGACCAGCTCGCGAGCCTCAAGCGGAAGTACGGCGACACCGTGGAGGAGATGCTCGACTACCTGTCCCGGGCCGAGCAGGAGCTGGAGCGCCTGGAGCACAGCGAGGAGCTGATCGCGGAACTGAAGGCGCGGGAGGAGGCCTTGGGCCGTGAGGCGGAGGCGCTGGCCGCAGCCCTGAGCGAGGCCCGTGAGGCGGCGGCGGCCCGGCTGGGCGAGCAGGTCGCCCGGGAACTGGCCGACCTGGGGATGCCGGCCGCCCGCTTCGTCGTCGCGGTGGAGCGGCCGCCCGAGCCGACGTACCGGGACGTCACCGCGCGCGGCTGGGACCGGGTGGAGTTCCTCTTCTCGCCCAACCCGGGCGAGCCGGTGAAGCCGCTGGCGAAAATCGTCTCCGGCGGCGAGATGAGCCGCATCATGCTCGCGCTGAAGGCGATCCTGGCGCGCGTCGACAACATCCCGAGCCTCGTCTTCGACGAGGTGGATACGGGCATCTCCGGCCGTGCGGCGCAGGCCGTCGGCGAGAAGCTGGCGCGCATCGCCGGCGACCGCCAGGTGCTCTGCGTCACGCACCTGCCGCAGGTCGCCGCGCTGGCCGACCGCCATTTCCACATCGAAAAGGCGACGGACGGCGGCCGCACGACGACCCGCTGTCGCGTGCTCAGCCCCGAGGGCCGCGTGGAGGAGATCGCGCGGATGATCGGCGGCGCGGAAGTGACCCAGTATACCCTGGCCGCCGCCCGCGATCTGATCCGCGCGGCCGAGGAGTGGAAGGCGCTGCAGCGCGGTCAGGCCGCGTCGGTGTGAGCGACGGCGGCGCGCGCTTTTTTCGGCACAAGATTCGAGCGAACCGCGGGCATGCTAGGTTGCATAACGCGGCGTCAACCTGGGTAACTTAATGTGCGCAGAGGCGGCGAGGTCAACTCCGCCGCCAGTTCTCTTAGAGACAGAGAGAAGTGGGAGACGCGGTGGAGAAGGGGTCCGCCCTGGGGAAGAGAAGCTTCAGGGAGGGACGCCCCGATGTCGACCCGGGAGAAGTGGCGGAGGGCCACCGGCCTTCTGCTGGTCGTCCTGATCCTCTGCGTCTGTGCTACGCCGCAGTTCCGCACCTTTGTTTCCCTGCCCGCTCACCTGCGCCTTCCCCAGGGCCAGGCCCACGAACTGTCGCTGGGCATCCCCTTCAGCACCGCCGTGCCCGCCTCGGGACCGGGGCTCGCGGTGGCGGGGACCGGATCCCCCGTCCAGCTGGCGGCCGAGCAGACCGGCCGGTACACGCTGGACGTGAAGCTGTTCGGCCTGATCCCGATCCGGCGCATGACGGTGGACGTCGTGCCGGAGATCCGGGTGGTTCCCGGCGGCCACTCCATCGGCGTGCGCCTGAAAAGCGACGGCGTCCAGATCGTGGGCTTTGCGTCGGTCGTCGATGAGGAGGGGCACACGCAGCAGCCCGGCCGGGCGGCCGGGCTCCAGATCGGCGACACCATCCTCGCCATCGATGGGCGGCCCGTGCGGGATGAGGACCACGCGGTCCACCTGTTCCAGGAGGCAGGCCGCCGGGGGCGGGAGATCACCCTCACGATCCGCCGGGGAGACGAGCGGCTGGAGCGCCGGGTGAAGCCCGTGCGGGAAAAGGAGTCGGGCCGCTGGAGGGTCGGGCTCTACATCCGTGACGGCGCCTCGGGCGTCGGAACGCTGACCTTCTACCATCCGCCCACCCGCACGTTCGGCGCGCTGGGCCACGTGATCGCCGAAGGCGAGAGCCGGCGCCCGTTCCGGTTCACCGAGGGGCAGGTCACCGCGGCCGAGGTGGTGCGGGTCCAGAAAGGGAAGCGGGCGGCCCCCGGTGAGAAGATCACCAGCCACCCCGACACCGGCAGCCGGCTGGGCGTGATCGAGAAGAACACGCCCTTCGGCATCTTCGGCCGGCTGCACAGCCCGCTGAAGAACCCGCTTTACGCCGAGCCCCTGCCCGTGGCCATGGCCAGCCAGGTGAAGGAGGGTCCGGCGGAGATCCTCACCGTGGTCGACGGGCAGAAGATCGATCGGTTCGCCGTCGAGATCGTGCGGCTCATCCGCCAGCCCACCGCCGAGGGGAAGAACATGATCGTGCAGGTCACCGACCCCCGGCTGCTGGAGGCGACCGGCGGCATCGTCCAGGGGATGTCCGGCAGCCCCATCATCCAGGACGGCCGCGTGGTCGGGGCTGTGACCCACGTCTTCGTCAACGACCCGACCCGCGGCTACGGCGTGCTGATCGAGTGGATGCTGCAGGAAGCCGGCATCCTGAAAGCCGAGCCCAAGACCGAGCCCAAGTCCGAGCAGGACGAGTCCAGCCTCCGGGAGGCCCCCCTCCCGGAGGCTGCGCGCGCGGCATTTCACCTGCAGGATGAAAGGATCGACGGGAACGCTGGTGTATCAAGAACATGTGTATACTTCAGAAATATCGTGTCACGGCCGTGCTTTTGTGGGGGTCGCACGCCCGGGAAAGCATGGCTTCCGGTTGGGGGTTGAATCTTCAGCATGGCGCCCGACAAGATTCGGCTCCTCATCTGCGACGACAACCGCGAGTTCTGCGCGCTGCTTCAGGAGTACTTCCTGCTTCAGCCGGATATGGAGGTGGTCGGGGTCGCGCATGACGGGCTGGACGGGCTGGCGGCGATTCAGGAGCACTGGCCCGACGTGGTGCTGCTGGACATCATCATGCCGTACCTGGACGGGATCGGCGTGCTGGAGCAGCTGGCCCGGATCGGGCTGCCCCGCCGCCCGAAGATCCTGGCACTGTCGGCGTGCTGCCAGGAGTCCATCGCCCGGCGGGTGCTGGCGATGGGCGCGGACTACTACGTGGTCAAGCCGGTGGACCTGGAGATGCTCGGGGCCCGGGTGCGCCAGGTCGCGTCGGGGAGCCCGCTCCCGGCCCATCCGGCGCTGCGGCTCTCGCCGGCCGTCCCCGCGGCCGGCCACGTCCTCGACGAGGTGCATGCGCTCCTGCGCAGCCTGGGCATCCCGCCGCACCTGAAGGGCTACCGGTACCTGGGGGACGCGGTCCTGCTCGTGCTGCAGCAGCCCGAGCTCCTGGGGGCGGTGACCAAGGACCTCTACCCCGCGATCGCCCGCAGCAACGGCACCACCGCCAGCCGGGTGGAGCGGGCGATCCGCCACGCCATCGGCATGGCCTGGGACCGGGGCCGGGACCAGCTGCAGCGGCTGGTGCGGCGGAGCGGGGAGAGCGCGCCGGCGAAGCCCACCAACTCGGAGTTCATCGCCGCGGTGGCGGACCGGCTGCGGGCGCGATCGGCGGCCGGGTGAGGCCCGCGGCGGCGTGCAGGGAACTGCGCCCCCTCGGCAGAAATCGTCTGCAGGAGACGGCAGCAGGGGTGTGGCGGATGCTGAACGTGGTGATCGTGGGTGCGGGCAAGGGCGGCACATCGCTGCTCAGCGCGCTGCTGAAGATGTCCCGGCGGGTGCGGGTGCTGGGGGTCGCCGACCAGCGACCCGACGCCCCGGGCCTCCGGCTGGCGGCGGCGCACGGGATCCCGACGACGACCGACTTCACGGGGCTCGTCTGCCTGCCCGAGGTGGACGTCATCGTCGACGCGACGGGACAGCCCGGGCTTGACGAGGAGATCCGGCGGCTGAAGTGGCCGCGGGCGGTGGTCATCGAGGGGCTGGCGATGAACCTCATCCTCAGCTTCGTGGAGGAGAGCCACCGGCTCCTGCGCGCCCTCGAAGAGAGGGAGCTGGAGCGGGACGTCATGCTCGACTCGACCCACGACGCGATCGTGGCCGTGAACGCCGAGGGCGTGATCACCCTGATCAACCGGTCCGCCGAGAAGCTCCTGGGCGTGAGCCGGGACCAGGTGCTGGGCCGGAAGGCCGAGGAGGTCATCCCCAACACCCGGCTGCACGTGGTGCTGGCGACCGGGAAGCCGGAGCTCAACCAGCAGCAGGAGGTCGGCCGGACCACCATCGTCACCAACCGCGTCCCCGTGCGCCACAAGGACGGGCGGGTGGTCGGCGCCGTGGCCGTCTTCCGGGACATCACCGAGGTCAAGGCCCTGGCCGAGGAGATCTCGGGCCTGCGGGAGATGAAGGTGCTGCTGGAGGCGATCTTCAACTCGACGCAGGACGCCATCTCGGTGGTGGACGAGAACGGCATCGGCTGGATGGTCAACCCGGCCTACACCGCGCTCACGGGCCTGAAGCCGGAGGAGGTCATCGGCAAGCCGGCGACGGTCGACATCGACCCCTCCCAGGAGTCCATGCACCTGCAGGTGCTGCGCACCCGGCAGCCGGTCCGCAACGTGATGCTCCGGGTCGGCCCCCGGAAGCGGGAGGTCGTCGTCAACGTGGCCCCCATCCTGGTGGACGGCAAGCTGAAGGGCTCCGTGGGCGTGATCCGGGACGTGTCGGAGATCGCCCGGCTCTCCGCCGAGCTGGAGCAGCACCGCAAGCTCATCCGGCGGCTGACCTCCTCGTACACCTTCGACGAAATCATCGCCGACAGCCCCGTGATGCGGGAGGCGGTGGAACAGGCCCGCCGGGCGGCGGCGACCCCGGCGACGGTGCTGCTCCGGGGCGAGAGCGGCACGGGCAAGGAGCTGTTCGCCCACGCCATCCACAACGCCTCGAGCCGGCGGCGGGGGCAGTTCATCCGGGTCAACTGCGCCGCCATCCCGGAGTCGCTGCTGGAGTCGGAGCTGTTCGGCTACGCCGAGGGCGCCTTCACCGGCGCCCGCAAGGGCGGCAAGCGGGGGCTGTTCGAAGAGGCGCACGGGGGCACCCTGTTCCTGGACGAGGTGGGCGAGCTGCCCCTCGGCCTGCAGGCGAAGCTGCTCCGGGTGCTGCAGGAGAAGGAGATCGTCCGGGTGGGCGAGGCGAAGCCGATCAAGGTGGACGTGCGGGTTATCGCCGCGACCAACGCCCCGCTGGAGGAGATGATCGCCAAGGGCAAGTTCCGGGAGGACCTGTACTATCGGCTCAACGTCATCCCCATCGTCATCCCGCCGCTCCGGCACCGGCAGGAGGACATCCCGAAGCTGGTCGCCCATTTAATCGAAAAGTTAAACAAGGAGTACGGGCGGAACGTGCGGGACATCGCGCCGGACGCGCTGCAGGTGCTCATGCAGTACCACTGGCCGGGCAACGTGCGGGAGCTGGAGAACATCATCGGCCGGGCGATGATCGCCATGTCGGTGACGGACACGATCATCGAGCGGCGCTTCCTGCCGCCGCTGGGCGTCTCCCCGGCCTCCGAGTCGCCGTCCGCGCCGAACGGGCAGGCCCGGACGGCGGTGCGGCCGCTGTTCGAGGTGGTGGCCGAGGCGGAGAAGGCGGCCCTTCTGCAGGCGCTGAAGGAGACCAACGGGAACAAGACGGAGGCGGCGCGCCGGCTGGGGATCGCCCCGCGGACCCTCTATTACAAATTGGAGCGCTACGGACTGCTGTGAACCGGGCGAGGCCGGCGGGCCTCGCCCGGCGCGCGCCCGGTGAGAATCTGCAAAAAGTTGCAGGCACAGTTCTGCAGAATAATGCAGGATTCTGCGGATGCAATAGTGGAAGAAAATAATGCAGGTCCGAGGGGGCGCTGCGCCGTGCTGGTTTCCTCCCCTCGCCCGCAGGGGCACAGGTGGCACGAAATTTGCGTAATCCTGTGGGCGGGAGAGCGCCGCGGCACGCCGCGGTCCGGTTCGGCCGCGGCCAGTGGGGGGTCGCCAGCGTGGGTGTGTTCGAGCGCATGATGCGTGGCGGACACGAGCAGGTGGTGTTTTGCCACGACCGAACCAGCGGACTCCGGGCGATCATCGCCATCCACGACACCGCGCTGGGCCCGGCCCTGGGCGGGTGCCGGATG
The DNA here is from genome assembly GCA_003242675.1 of Bacillota bacterium. Next base: position 34,522 of record QGVE01000003.1, read on the forward strand.
CGGCCCTACGCCACCGAGGAGGAGGCCCTGGAGGACGCGCTCAGCCTCGCGCGGGCCATGACGTACAAGGCCGCCGCTGCTGGGCAGAACCACGGCGGGGGCAAGGTCGTGATCTGGGGCGACCCGGCGGCGGACAAGTCCGAGGCCCTGTTCCGGGCCCTGGGCCGGTTCATCGGCACGCTGCGGGGCCGGATCATCACGGGCACGGACGCCGGCACGGAGCCGACCGACTTCCTCCGGGCCCGGCAGGAGTCGCCGTGGTTCGTCGGCCTCCCGGAGGAGGAGGGCGGCTCCGGCGACACGGCGGCGCTCACGGCTTACGGCGTCTGGCAGGGCATGCGGGCGTGCGCCCGGTTTCTGTGGGGCGAGGCCAGCCTGCGGAACCGGCGGGTGGCCCTCCAGGGGCTGGGCAAGGTGGGCTCCCGGCTCCTGGAACACCTGGTCGCCGACGGGGCGCAGGTGGCGGTGACGGACCTCCGGCCGGAGAGGATCGAGGCGGCCCGCGCCGCCCACCCCGGCGTCGTCGGCATCGATCCGGAAGAGATCTACGCCTTCCCGTGCGACATCTTCTCGCCCTGTGCCCTGGGCGGGGTGCTGAACGACGGCACCATTCCCCGGCTCCGCTGCGCGGCGGTGGCCGGATCCGCCAACAACCAGCTGGCCGAGCCCCGGCACGGCGACCTGCTGCACGAGAGGGGCATCCTGTACGCCCCGGACTACGTCATCAACGCCGGCGGCCTGATCCAGGTCGCCGACGAGATCCTGGGCTTCAGCCCGGAGCGGGCGCGGCGGAAGGTCGCGGCCATTTACGACCGGCTTCTGCAGATCTTCGCCATCAGCCAGGAGGAGCAGATTCCCACCCACAGGGCGGCCGACCGCCTGGCCGAGGAGCGCATCGCGGGCAGGGGCCGGCTGCGGGGCCTCTACATCCCGGAGTGAGGGGCAGGTGAACCAGGGTGTCCGCTCAGGTTTTCCGCATCCTTGTGATCAACCCGACGGCGACCGCCACACGCATCGCACTGTTCGAGAACGATGAGGAGCGGCACGCGGCGGACCTGACGCACAGCCCGGAGGAGCTCGCCCGCTTTGAGCGGGTGTGGGACCAGTACCTGTTCCGCAAGGACCGCATCACCGCTCACCTGGAGGCCGCGGGGATCCCCCTGGGCAGCCTGGACGCCGTCGTCGGCCGGGGGGGTCTCCTGAAGCCCGTGCCGGGCGGCGTCTACCGGGTGAACGGGGCCATGCTGGAGGACCTGCGGACCGGCGTGCAGGGCGAGCACGCGGCCAACCTGGGGGGCATCCTCGCGTACGGCATCGCCCACGCCCAGTCGATCCCCGCGTTCGTCGTCGACCCGGTCTCCACGGACGAGATGTGGGAAGAGGCGCACATCACGGGGATCCCCCAGATCCGCCGCACCAGCCTCGCGCACGCGCTCAACATGCGCTGGGTCGCCCGCAAGGCGGCGGCCCAGCTGGGCAAATCATACGCAGAGAGCAACTTCGTCATGGCGCACCTCGGCGCCGGCATCTCGGTGGCTGCTCACCGGCAGGGGCGCATGGTCGATGCGACCAACGCGCTGGAGGACGGTCCGTTCGGGCCCGAGCGGGCCGGCCGCCTGCCCGCCGGCGACCTGGTGCGGCTGTGCTTTTCGGGACGTTACACCGAGCGGGAGCTGATCCGCAGGCTGACGTCCGGCGGCGGCCTGATGGCCCACCTGGGAACCCGGGACTGGCGGGAGGTGGAGGCCCGCATCGCCGCCGGCGACGCCGACGCCCGGCTGATCTACGAGGCCATGGCCTACCAGGTGGCCAAGGAGATCGGCGCGATGGCGGTGGCGCTGCGCGCGCGGGCGGACGCCATCGTCCTGACGGGGGACCTCGCCCACTCGCGGCTGCTGACCGGCTGGATCGCGGAGCGGGTGCAGTGGATCGCCCCCGTGCTCACCTTCCCGGGCAGCGAGGAGCACCGGGCCATGGCCGCCGGCGCGCTGCGGGCTCTCCGGGGCGAGGAGGAGGTCAGGACCTACGCATGATCACGTCTTTGGAACAGTTGGTGCCGGCTGCGCAGCGCGCGGTCCGCGGGCAGCCCCTGGTGATGGCGGTGGCGCAGGCGAACGACCCCCACGTGGAGGAGGCCGTGGCCGAGGCCGAGCGGCTGGGCCTCGTGCGGGCCCTGCGCATCACCCGGGAGGATCCGGCTGAGGCGGCCCGCGAAGCGGTTGCGGCCGTGCGCTCCGGCCAGGCGCAGCTGCTGATGAAGGGGCTTCTCCAGACGGCGGAGATCCTGCGCGCGGTGCTGGACCGCGACACGGGCCTGCGGACCGGCCGGGCGCTCTCGCACGCGTGCGTCGTGCAGGTGCCGGGCTTTCCCCGGCTGCTCCACATCAGTGACATCGCCCTGAACATCCGGCCCGACCTCGCCCGCAAGGCGGACATCCTGCGCAACCAGGTGGCCGTGGCCCGCGTCCTGGGCCTGGCGCGGCCCAAGGTGGCGGTCATCGCCGCGCTCGAGAAGGTCAACCCCGACATGCCGGCCACGGTGGACGCCCGCGCCCTGCAGGAGATGGCGGAGCGGGGCGAGTTCGGCGACTGCGACGTGCAGGGCCCCCTGGCCCTGGACCTCGCGCTCTCCCCCGAGGCCGGCGCCGTGAAGGGGGTCACGGGCCCCGTGGTGGGGCAGGCGGACGTGCTGATCATGCCCGACCTGGAGACGGGCAACGTCCTCTACAAGGCCTTGATCCACCTGGCCGGGGCGTCCTCCGCGGGCATCGTGGTCGGCGCCCGGTGCCCGATCGTCCTGCTCTCCCGCTCGGACCCGGCGCCCTTCAAGGTGAACTCGATTGCACTGGCGGTCCTGGCCGCCTTTGCATAGAGCCACCTCGGCACCCCCCAAGCACGGGTCAATCACCATCAGAAAGGGAGGTCATCGTATGGGCATCTTTGAGCAGATGGCGCAGTACGGGCACGAGCAGCTGGTCTTCTGCTACGACAAGTCCACAGGGCTCCGCGCAATCATCGCCATTCACGACACGACGCTGGGGCCGGCCCTGGGTGGGCTCCGCATGTGGCCGTATGAGCGGGAGGAGGATGCCATCACCGACGTACTCCGGCTGTCCCGGGGAATGACCTACAAGAACTCCGCCATGGGTCTGAACCTCGGCGGCGGTAAGGCCGTGCTGTGGGGGGATCCGCGCACCGACAAGAGCGAGGAGCTCTTCCGGGCGTTCGGCAAGTTCGTCGAGTCCCTCGGCGGGCGGTACATCACGGCGGAGGACGTGGGCACGACCGTCGCGGACATGAACTACGTCATGATGGAGACCGACCACGTCTGCGGCCGGGAGGAGGTCTCGGGCGATCCCTCGCCGGTCACGGCGTACGGCGTGTTCATGGGGATCAAGGCCTGTGTGAAGCACGTGTTCGGCTCGGAGGATCTGAAGGGCAAGAAGGTCGCCGTCCAGGGGCTGGGCAAGGTCGGCTACCACCTGTGCAAGCACCTGCACGAGGCCGGCGCCGAGCTCATCGTCACCGACATCGACCCCGAGCTGGTGGAGAAGGCGAAGGCGGAGTTCGGCGCGAAGGCGGTCGCCCCGGACGAGATCTACAGCGTCGAGTGCGACATCTTCTCGCCGTGCGCGCTGGGCGCCATCCTCAACGACGAAACGATCCCCAAGCTGAAGTGCAAGATCGTCGCCGGCGCCGCCAACAACCAGCTGAAGGAGCCGCGCCACGGCGACATGCTGCGGAAGCGGGGGATCCTCTATGCGCCGGACTTCGTCATCAACGGCGGCGGCGTGATCAACGTGGCCGAGGAGTACCATCCGCAGGGCTACGACCGGGAGCGCGCGCTGAAGCGGGTGGCGACGATCTACGACAAGCTCCTGCGGGTCTTTAAGATCGCGGAGGAGCGGAACATCAGCACCGCTGAGGCGGCCGACGTGATGGCCGAGGAGCGGATGCGGAAGATCCATCAGCTCAACCGGATCTACCTGGCCGAGTAGGCGGAGGAGGGCCGGAGGGGGAGCGGGGCTCCCTCTCCGGCCCCCCGCACGGCGACGGTCACCGAGGGAAAGGACGAGGAGCGGACTTGCAGCATCGCCTGCTGATCATCAACCCGGGTTCAACCTCCACGAAGATCGCCGTGTATGACGACGATGCCCCCCTGTTCGCCGAGACCTTGCGCCACAGCGCGGCCGACCTCGCGCGCTTCCGCGACGTGGCCGACCAGTTCGCCTTCCGGCGCGACCTGATCCTGGAGGCGCTTGCGGCCCACGACGTGCCGCTCACGTCGCTCAGCGCGGTGGTGGGGCGGGGCGGGCTCCTCCGGCCCCTGCGCGGGGGAACCTACCGGGTGAACGCGGCCATGCTCGCGGAGCTGCGGCGGGCGGCCCACGGCGAGCACGCCTCCAACCTGGGCGCCCTCCTGGCGCACGAGATCGCCCGGGCGGCGGGCGGCGTGCCGGCGTTTATCGTCGATCCGGTGGTGGTGGACGAGCTGGAGCCCGTGGCCCGGTTCACCGGGCTGCCCGAGATGCCGCGGCGGTCGATCTTCCACGCCCTCAACCAGAAGGCGGTGGCCCGGCGCGCGGCGGCCGACCTGGGTCGCCGGTACGATGAGGTGAACCTGATCGTGGTCCACCTGGGCGGCGGCATCTCCGTGGGGGCGCACCGGCGCGGGCAGGTCGTCGACGTGAACAACGCCCTGGACGGCGAGGGGCCGATGTCGCCGGAGCGTGCGGGCACCGTCCCCAGCCTGGGGCTGATCCACCTGGCGTTCTCCTGGCAGCACACGCTGCAGGAGGTCGGGCGGATGCTGGTCGGCCGGGGCGGGCTGGTCGCCCACGTGGGCACGAATGACGCCCGGCAGGTGGAGGAGCGCGTCGCCGCCGGCGACGAGGCCGCCCGGACCGCCTACCGGGCGATGGCCTACCAGGTGGCGAAGGAGGTGGGCCGGGCGGCGGTGGCCCTGGGCGGGAAGGTGGACCGGATCGTGCTCACGGGCGGTCTGGCCCACTCGGAGATGCTCACGGGCTGGATCGCGGAGGAGGTCGGGTGGATCGCCCCGGTCGCGGTCTACCCCGGTGAGGACGAGATGGCTGCGCTGGCGGCTGGCGCCCTGCGGGTGCTGCGGGGCGAGGAGCCGGCCCGCGAATACGGGGAGGCAGGCATGTGAGGGTCATCAGACGGGAAGAGATTTACCGGGGCCGGGTGATCACCGTCCGGCGCGACCTGATCGAGCTGGACGGCAAGGAGCGCGTGTGGGACGTGGTGGCGCACCCCGGGGCGGTGGTGGTGCTGCCGGTGGACGGCGACGACGTGCTGCTGGTCCGGCAGTACCGCTACGCCGCCGGCGAGGCGCTCCTGGAGCTGGTGGCGGGCGCGTGCGAGCCGGGCGAGGATCCGGCGGAGACCGCCCAGCGGGAGCTGCAGGAGGAGGCCGGCTTCCGGGCCGGGAGGCTCACCAAGCTGGCCGAGTTCTACAGCGCCCCGGGGTTCTGCACGGAGAAGCTCCACCTCTTCGCGGCGGAGGAGCTGACCCCGAGCCGGCTGCCCATGGACGAGGACGAGCGGATCGAGCTGGTGCGGCTCCCCCTGGACGAGGTGGTGCGGATGGCCGTGGCCGGGGAGCTGCGGGATGCGAAGACCCTGGCGGGGGTGCTGCTGTATGCCCGGCTCCGCGGCCGCTGAGCCGCTGCAGGTAGTCTACGCCGACCTGCACGTCCACCTGGGCTGGGCCGGGGATCCCGGGGGCCCGGTGAAAATCGCCGCTGCCCGCGACCTCACCCTGGCCAACATCCTGGCGGAGGCGCGGGACCGGAAAGGGCTGGGCATGGTGGGGGTCATCGACGCCGCCACCCGCGGGGCCCTGCAGGACCTGGAGCGGCTCCTGGAGGAAGGCCGGGTCGCGGAGCGGCCCGGCGGCGGCCTGGCCTACGGCGGGCTCACGCTCATCCCCGGCGCCGAGGTGGAGGTGGTGCACGGGGGAAAGCCCGTCCACCTGCTCTGTTACTTCCGGGGGATTGACGGGCTCCGCGCCTTTGCCGAGTGGCAGGCCGCGCGGGTGAAGAACACGCACCTGTCCACGCAGCGGCACCAGGGGACCTCCGCCGCGCAGGTGGTGGAGGCCGCCGCGGAGCGGGGCGGCGTGGTCATCCCCGCCCACATCTTCACGCCCCACAAGTCCCTGCTCGGGGCTGGGCCGGCGGTGGCGGAGGTGATCCCGCCCGACCTGTGGGGCGCCGTGCCCGCGGTGGAGCTGGGCCTTTCCGCCGACACATCCCTGGCGGACGAGCTGCCGGAGCTCAGTCGGTTCCCCTTCGTCACCAGCTCCGACGCCCACTCCCTCGGCCGGATCGGCCGGGAGTACACCCAGCTCCTGGTGGCGGAGCCCTCCTTCGACGAGTGGCTGATGGCCCTCCGGGAGGAGGGCGGGCGGCGGATCCTGGCCAACTTCGGCCTGGACCCCCGCCTCGGCAAGTACCACCGCACCTTCTGCCAGGACTGCGGCTGCAAGGTGGAGGGCGAACCGCCGGTGCTGCGCTGCCCGGCGGACCCCGCCCACCGGGTCGTGGTGGGAGTGCTGGACCGCATCCGGCACTACGCCGCCTGGCAGGAGGGGCGGTTTACCCGGACGGAGCGGGTGCGCCCCCCTTACGTGCACCAGGTGCCGCTCAGCTTCGTGCCCGGCCTCGGCCGGCGGGGGCTGGAGCGGCTGCTGGCCGCCTTCGGCACCGAGATGGCGGTGCTCCACGCCGCGTCCGAGGCCGACCTGGCGGCGGTGGTGGGCGAGCGGGTTGCCCGGCTCGTGGTGCTGGCCCGGCAGGGCCGGCTGCGCATCGAATCCGGCGCCGGGGGCATCTACGGGCGGGTGGCCGCGGCCGACTGACGGCCGGGGAAGGGCCCTGCGCCCGCGCCGGCGCCGCGGCAACCCGGCGACATAATCGCCCGGCCTGTCCCATAGACTCCCGGTGAGTCCATGGGCGGGGGTGGAGCCGGGTGCAGGCGTATGCGGCGTGGCGGGACAACCTGGAGGAGCTGGTGCTGGAGCGGGGAGGCCTGGTGGTCTGGCACGCGGCGCTGTTCGTCGTCGGGCTGCTGTTCGGAGCCCTGGCGCTGCGCAGCCTGGAGGTGGAGACCCAGCTGGAGCTGTCCCGGCAGCTTTCCGGCGCCCTGGAGGCCGTGCGCGCGGGGCGAGATCCGGCGGCCGGAGCCCTGGTGTCGGAAGCGCTGTTCCGGCAGGTCCGCACGGTCGCCCTGATGTGGGTGCTGGCGGTCTCCCTGGTGGGCAGCGTCGCGGTGATGGCCCTGCCCCTGGTCCGGGGGTTCACCTCCGGCTTCGCCGTCGCCTACCTGACGGCGGAGATGGGGGCCCGGGGCGTGCTGCTCGCGGCCGCCGGCCACCTGCCCCAGACGGTGCTGGAGGTGCCCGGGGTCGTCCTCGCCGCCTCGGCGTCGATGGGGTTTGCGGCGGAGGTGCTCGCCTCCTGGCGGGGGCGGCGGCGGCTGTCGGGATACTACGCCGCGCTGGCCCGGTATACCCGCACGCTCCTCTCGGCGGCGGTGCTGCTGGCCGCAGCGGCGCTGGTGGAAGGGTACGTGACGCCCCACCTGGTGCGGATAGTCGCCAGCGGCCCGTGACGCGGCGGTCTTGTCCTGGTGACGCACACGTGGGATAATTTCGTAGAGAATTGAGCTGGCTGGTTTCACAAACGCGGTCAACATTCAGGGACAGGCGCGGCGCGCCGAACGTGGAAGGAGCGAGAGCAGTGAAGGTTGGCGTTGTGCGCGAGCTGAAGGCGTACGAGAACCGGGTGGCCATGACCCCCGCCGGCGTGATGGCCATGGTCAAGGCCGGCCACGAGGTATACGTGGAACACGACGCCGGCAGGGGCTCCGGCTTTGACGACGCGGAGTACGTCGCGGCGGGCGCCAAGATCCTCCCGACCAACGAAGAGGTCTGGGCCATCGCCGACATGATCGTGAAGGTCAAGGAGCCGCTGCCGCCCGAGTATGACCTCATGCGCGAGGGGCAGATCATCTTCACCTACCTGCACCTGGCTGCCGAACCCGAGCTCACCCGGAAGCTCATGGAGCGGAAGACCATCGCCATCGCTTACGAGACGGTGCAGCTGGCCGACGGGTCCCTGCCGCTGCTGACGCCCATGTCCGAGGTGGCCGGGCGGATGGCCGTGCAGATCGGCGCCCACTTCCTGGAGAAGGCCCACGGCGGGCGCGGCGTCCTGCTGGGCGGCGTGCCCGGCGTTGCCCCGGCCCGGGTGGCGATCATCGGCGGCGGCACGGTCGGCACCAACGCGGCGAAAATCGCCGTCGGCATGGGTGCGCACGTGACGATCCTGGACATCAACGCCGACCGGCTCCGCTACCTGGACGACATCTTCGGCTCCCGGGTGGAGACCCGGATGTCCAACGAGTTCGAGATCGCCAACGCCGTGGCCCAGGCCGACCTGGTCATCGGCGCCGTGCTCATCCCCGGTGCCCGGGCGCCAAAGCTGGTCACGGCCGAGATGGTGCAGAAGATGGCCCCGGGTTCGGTCATCGTGGACGTGGCGGTCGACCAGGGTGGCTCGGTGGAGACCATCGACCGGGTGACGACGCACCAGGATCCGGTGTACGAGAAGTACGGCGTGGTGCACTACGCCGTGGCCAACATCCCGGGCGCGGTGCCGCGGACGTCCACCTGGGCCTTGACCAACGTCACCCTGCCCTACGCCCTGAAGATCGCCAACCTGGGGTGGAAGGAGGCGCTGCGGCGGGATCCGGCCCTGGCCAAGGGCGCGAACGTCGTGGACGGCCACATCACCTACCCGGCCGTGGCCGAGGCGCACGGGCTGGAGTGCGTGGAGCTGGAGAAGCTGCTCCGGTAGGCGGCATACTCATCGGGCCCCGCATCGGTGCGATGCGGGGCCCTTGCCGCTGGGCCGCCGGGGAAGGGCATAACCGAAGGCCGGTCGTCATAAAGTGTCGGTGCGGCGGAGATGTCGGGAAGGGGGCGGCGGGGGCCGGCGGGAGGTTGCGGCACGAATTTCGTGGAATTGACGAAATCGGTCGGGTCTGGCGCATAATCCGCCCCGATGTGCGAGAGAATGATTACCACCAATGGCGCGAAGGGGATGCTGCATGAACAACTTGATCCAGGAGTTCATCAACTACCTCAGCGTGGAACGGGGGCTGGCGACCAACACTCTGGAGTCCTACGGCCGCGACCTGCGCCAGTACTACCAGTACCTCGGGGGGGATAATGTCGACCCCGATGCCGTCTCTCGCACGACCATCATCAATTACCTGATGTTCCTGCAGAAGCAGGGGAAGGCCACCGCGACCATCGCCCGGCGGCTGGCGGCGCTGAAGGCCTTCTACCAGTTCCTCGTCCGGGAGAAGCGCATCAAGACCGACCCCACCGCCAACCTCGAATCGCCGAAGCTGGAGAAGCGGCTGCCGCGGGTGCTCACGGTCGGCGAGGTGGAGCGGCTGCTCGCCCAGCCTGACCCTTCGCACCCGGCCGGTCTCAGGGACCGGGCCATGCTGGAGCTGCTCTACGCCACCGGCATCCGGGTCTCGGAGCTGGTCTCGCTGAACCTCGCCGACGTGAACCTCGAGACCGGGTACATACGGTGCATCGGCAAGGGGTCCAAGGAGCGCATCGTGCCGCTGGGCAGCCTGGCGATCCACTGGGTCCAGGAGTACCTGCAGAGCGGCCGGCCGAAGCTGGTGAAGGATCGGCAGGAGCCCGCGCTGTTCGTGAACCACCACGGGCACCGCCTGACGCGCCAGGGCTTCTGGAAGATCGTCAAGAAGTACGCCCACGACGCCCGCATCGACAAGGAGATCACCCCGCACACCCTGCGCCACTCCTTCGCCACCCACCTGCTGGAGAACGGCGCGGACCTCCGGTCGGTGCAGGAGATGCTGGGCCACGCCGACATCTCCACGACCCAGATCTACACCCACGTGACGAAGGGCCGGTTGAAAGAGGTCTACGCACGGACGCATCCCCGGGCATAGGGACAAGGCGCGGAATCCGCGGGCCTGCGCAGAGCGGGCCCGCTTTTCCCTGTCCTTTTCCGGTGCTATAGTGAGAGACGAAGTCCAGAGAGAGGGAGCAAGGCACATGGCGAAAGTCCGGCGAGTCGTGTTGATCGTCATCGACAGCGTAGGGATCGGCGCCATGCCGGACGCCGCCGAATACGGCGACGCCGGCGCGAACACCCTGGGCAACCTGGCCCGCAAGCGGGGAGGGCTGTCGCTGCCCAACCTGGGGAAGCTCGGGCTCGGCAACCTGGTCGAGATCGTGGGCACGCCGCCCGTGGCCTCGCCGGCCGGCGCCTTCGGGCGCATGGCGATCTTCTCGCAGGGCAAGGACACGATGACCGGCCACTGGGAGATGGCGGGCATCCGTCCCGAGGCCCCCTTCCGCACGTACCCCAACGGCTTCCCGGAGGACCTGATCGCCGAGTTCTGCCGGCGGGCCGGGCTCGAGGGGGTGCTGGGCAACAAGGTGGCCTCCGGCACGGAGATCATCAAGGAGCTGGGCGAGGAGCACCTGCGCACCGGCTGGCCCATCGTGTACACCAGCGCCGACTCGGTGTTCCAGGTGGCGGCGCACGAGGAGCGGTTCGGCCTGGAGCGGCTGTACGCGGTGTGCCAGGTCGCCCGTGACCTCCTGCGGCCGCCGCACCGGGTCGGCCGGGTGATTGCCCGGCCCTTCGTCGGCACGGACCGGACCAACTTCACCCGCACGGCCAACCGGCGCGACTACGCCCTGGAGCCGCCGCGGATGCTGCTGGACGAGGTGAAGGACGCCGGAATGGCCGTGCTGGCCGTCGGCAAGATCAGCGACATCTACTCCGGCCACGGCATCACCTACAGCGTCCACACCAAGTCCAACGCCGACGGCATCCGGGCGATCCACGAGTGCATCGACCGGGACGAACCGGGCCTCATCTTCGCCAACCTGGTCGACTTCGACATGCTTTACGGCCACCGGCGGGACGTGGAAGGGTATGCGAAGGCGCTCATCGAGTTCGACGAGGCGCTGCCGGGCATCATGGCGAAGCTCGGTCCCGAGGATGTCCTGGTGGTCACGGCCGATCACGGCAACGACCCGACCTACATCGGCACCGACCACACCCGGGAGTACGTGCCGGTCCTGCTCTGGGGCAAGCCGATCCGACCGGGGGTGAACGTGGGCACACGGGCGACGCTCGCCGACCTGGGCGCCACCGTGGCGGACCTGCTGGGGGTGCCGAAGACGGGGTTCGGCGAGAGCTTTGCGGAGTTGATCACGGCATGAGGCAGTTGGGAGCGCCCCGCAGAGGGGCGCTACCGCGCGCCTATGGGCACCGCAGGGTGCGTCGGGGTGTGGCTGCGGGCCAAGCGGCCCTTCCTCGCGCGTGCGGGCACCGCTGCCCGGCGCCGATGGGTGGGGTCGCATCAGAGCCGGCAGCCTGAGAGAAGGCGGTCCGGCGCTGCACGGCGGGACCGCCCGGTTTCGTGTCGACCCGGCCTTCACGGCGGCAACAGGTCGGAGACCGGCGGGGCGAAATGCTGTGCCTCGGGCCGGCACCGATGAACCAATCCAGACGATTCTGTCGTCTCTCAGGGCGGAGGTGTGAAGATGACCCCTACCCAGCGGTGGATCCTCATCGGGCTCCTGGCCGCCGTGCTGGCGGGATGCAGCCTCCGGTCCGTCGCGCCGGCGGAGGGCCCCGCCGCGCCGGTGGAGCGGCCGTCGGACCAGCCGGAGCCCGCCGGCGCCGCGCCCTCCTCCGGAAAGGGCGGGACGGCCTCCGCCGGCGAAGGCGGCGAGGCGGACAGAGAGGAAGCCAACGGCGACCAGGTGACCATGCTCGACTGCCTGCGGCGCTTCGGCCTGGCGGAGCTGGGTCCCGCCGTCGACGCGCTCATCCGGGGGCGACCGTCCGACGACCTGTGGCAGTGCGTCGCCCGCACCGCGCAGTTCGACCGCCAGTACCGGGCATGGGTGGCGTACGCGATCGTCCTGTCCGGGATGAAGGACATCAACCCCGCGCTCCCCGGCTACCAGGCCTTTGCCCGCACGACGGAGCTCCGCTTCGGCGAGCCCCTGACCGTGCCGGCGCCCGAGGGCTGGCTGCTCCGCGACGCCGTTCCCTCACCGAGCGGGCGCTACGTGGCCGCGCGCCTGGCGGAAGGCGGCGTGGGCTGGTGGGCCGTCGACGGCAGCGCGCAGGAGCGGTATGACGTCGCCGGGCACGACCTCGTCTGGCACCCGGAGGAGGACCAGCTCCTGTTCCTGAGCGGCGGAAACCGGGTCCACCTGGTGCGCCCGGCCGGGCCGGTGGTACACCAGGTGTTCGAAGCGCCGGTTGAAGCCCCGATTCGCTTCCCCTACTGGGCGCTGCAGGAGTGGCACGCGGACGAAGGCCGCTATCCCGCCGGCACCGTGCTGGTGCTGGCGGACCCGGAAGGCGAGCCCGAGGGGCTGGCCCTCCGCCCCGACTCCGGCCGGTGGGGGCGGTACCCGGCCAGGCGGATCCCCGCCCCGGGCCGGGAGGTGATCTTCCCCGCCTGGCTCACCCAGCCCTGGAGCGTCCAGTTCGGGGAATACCTGCACTTCGATCCGGCAGAGGGATGGCTGGCGCAGCCCGATCCCGGCGGCTCGCCCTACACCCTCTACCAGGTGCCGGAGGGCGCGGAGCCGGTCAGCCTCACCTGGAGCCCCGAGGCGCGCTTCTTCGCCCTGGTGGAGCGCCGGGAGGGGCGGCTCAGTGCACAGGTGCTGCGCGGGTCCCACGACTACACGGGCCGGCAGTACAGCGTGCCCCTGCAGAGCCCGCACATCGCCGTCTGGGACGACGGCGTCACGACGTTCACCGCGGCCGGCCGATGGGTGCGCGCGCGAAACCACCTGACCGGTGCGGAGCGCACCTGGCAGGTGGAAGGGGAAGTGCGCGGGCTCCATCTCGCCGGGTCCCGCCTGTACATCGTGCTCGCCGACCGGCTGATCGTCGTGCCCTTCGCGGAGGCGGCGTCGCTCTCAGACGCGCCAGGTGCGGAGCATGAAGCCGACGCCGCCTAGGAACAGCGCGAGCGGCAGCCCCAGGGCGATCGGCCAGGCGACCGCCGGCGGCAGATCCACCCAGGGCCGGCCTGCGGCCGCCCAGAGGGGCAGCGCGGTCGAGAGGATGAGGCCGAAGGTCCGGGCCAGCGCGGACCAGGCGCTGGACTGCACCATTGCCGAGCCGGCCTGTTCCGCGCGGGGGGCGCCGGGGGCCTCGGGCTCCTCCGGCTCCTGGTCGGCGGTCGCGGCGGCCACGCCGAAGCCGCCCAGCACGCCGCACACCAGCCCCAGCTCGGTCCAGAGCAGCAGCAGCAGGGCCCTGGGCAGGGTGAGCCCTGCCGCCAGGCTCCCCACCGCCACCGCCGCGGCCACGAGCAGGATCGAGGGGACCAGCAGCGCGATGAGCTTCGCCGCCACCAGCCGGGCCGTGGGCACCGCCGCCAGCCGGTAGAGGGCGATGGTCACCCGCTCCTGCTGGAAGACGACGGTCACCCAGTGGCCGAAGGCGTTGAACCAGGCGAGCAGGGAGAGGCCGCCGATCGCGCCGATCAGGCCGGGCAGGGGCCGTCCCGCCGCGGACCGGCCGAGGAACCAGACGCACACGACCCCGGCGAGGTAGATCAGCAGCTGGGTGTGCGCCATGCGGTAGCGGACGAACTGCAGCCACTCCCGGGATAGGACCGCCCGCAGGACGCCGTCGCCCCTGAGCGGCAGCCAGAAGGAGCGGCCGGAGCGCACGGCGTCCTGCTCGCCCAGTTCCAGCACCCGGTAGAGCCCTTCCCGGTAGTGGCGTTCCACCCACTGGGGGCGGAGCAGCAGCGCCAGGGCCAGCGCCAGCCCGGGCAGCCCGGCCACCGCGGCCAGGGCGGTCAGCACGGAGCGGCGCGCCGCCCGCATGGCGACCGCCAGCTCCGTCACCGTGTGCCCCTGCATCAGGTAGATGACCGCCGCCGTCGCCATGGCGATGGTCAGCACGCCGAAGGCGGTGTTGCCGTGCCGCATGGACTGCGGGTGGTAGCGGCCCCAGAAGGTGAGGAGCAGGAGGCCGGCCAGGTGGGCCAGCGTCCCCACCGCGAGGCCGGTGATCCAGAGGAGCCCGAGCGCGGCCCACCGCCCCGGCGGCGGGACCATGGCGGAGTAGGCCCAGGCCCAGAGCAGGGTGGTCCAGGCCCGGGTCGGCACGGCCTCGATCACCCGCCCCAGCAGGAAGGCCAGGGGGCGGGCCGGGGTGATCTGGAAGAGCGGGACCAGGAGCCCCTGGTAGAGCTGCATCTGGCCCCGGGAGAAGCCGTACATCAGGCCGAACCAGGCCATCTGCGCGCCCATCAGGGTGAGCGCGCCGACAAGGCCGGCGCCGGCGGCATCGGGAGCGACCGCCGGCGCCCGGCGCGCGATGACGTAGACCACGTAGCCCTGCAGCGCAAGCCAGATGAGCCCGGCCTTCACGCGGGAGAAGCGGAACAGCCGGTTCCACGCGGCCAGCCAGCCGGTGCGCGCCACCGCCAGGGAAAGGGAGAGGACTCCGTTCACCGCGCTTCCGCCTCCTCCGCTTCCGCCGCGACCGGCGGCTCGTCCCCGGTGAGGGCGAGGAAGGTCTCCTCCAGGTTGGCCCCGGGTATGCCCGCCTGCCGGGCCAGCTCGGCCGCGGTGCCCTCCGCGATCAGCCGACCGCGGTGGATGAGTCCGATGCGGTCCGACAGCTCCTCGGCGACCGAGAGCACGTGGGTCGTCAGGATCACCGCTGCGCCGGCGCGCGCCCAGCTGCGGATGAGATCCTTCACCTCACGGGCCGCCCGGGCGTCCAGGCCGTTGGTGACTTCGTCCAGCAGCAGGACCCGCGGCCGGTGCAGCAGGGCCGTCGCGATGGCCAGCTTCCGCTTCATCCCCAGCGAGAAGTCGCGGATCAGCCGGTCCGCGTGGGGCGTCAGCCCCATCATGTCCAGGAGCTCCTCCGCGCGGGCCTTGCCCCGGGCCCGGGTCATCCCGTACAGGTCGGCCATGAACCAGAGGAACTCCCGCGCGGTGAGCAGGTCGTGCAGGATGGGCGTGTCGGGCACGTAGCCGATGGCCCGCTTGGCCGGGGCCGGGTCGCGCCAGACGTCGTGGTCCATGACGAGGACGCGCCCGGACGTGGGCGGCAAGAGGCCGACGATCATCTTCAGGGTGGTCGTCTTGCCGGCCCCGTTGGCCCCGAGGAAGCCGAAGATCTCGCCGGGCCTGACGGTGAGGTTCAGACCCTGCACGGCCGGGTAGCCGTTGTACGACTTGGTCAGGTTCTCCAGCAGGATCGCAGGCGCACTGGCCACGGTCGTCCTCACTCCACTTTCAAAATCATCGCTACTAGTATCCGACGTCCGCCGCTCAGGGCGGGATTCGGCCCGGAAACCGGCCTTTCCGGGGCCTGCGCGCGCAAGTGGGCATGTCCCGCGGGCAGACTAGCGGTAGAGTCTGTGCGAGGAGGCATGACCCATGTGGAGAACGCCTATGCGCTGCTGGGCGGCGCTTCTGTGCGCCGCTGTCCTGCTGACGGCGCTCCCGCCCGCCGCACAAGGGATGGAGCGCTGGCCGCCGGCGCCTGACGTCGAGGATGGCGACCGCCTGCTGCAGGGCGGCCGGGCCGAAGAACCGTACGAGCCGGCCGCGGCGGCCGCCACGGCCTCTGAGTCCGGGCAGGCCGACCCGGTGAAGATCACGTCGCCGTCCGCGGTTCTGATGGAGCCCCTGAGCGGACGCGTGATCTACCAGAAGAACGCCCACGAGCGGCGCAACCCGGCCAGCGTGACCAAGATCATGACCCTGATCATCGCCTTCGACGCCCTCCGGGAGGGCAAGGTGAGCCTGAAGGATCCGGTGACCATCTCGGAGGAGGCGAAGCGGCAGCCGGGCACCACCATCTTCGCCGACGTGGGCGAGACCTTCTCCCTGGAGGAGCTGCTGCTGTCGGTGGCCGTGGGTTCCGCCAACGACGCGGCCGTGGCGGTGGCCGAGCACGTCGCCGGCTCGGTGGAGGCGTTCGTGGCCCTCATGAACGCCAAGGCCAAGGAGCTGGGGATGAACGACACCCACTTCGTCAACCCGACCGGCCTTTCCGCCGAGGGGCACTACAGCACCGCGTACGACATCGCCCTCATGAGCCGGTACGCCGTGCTCCACTACCCGGAGCTGGTGAAGCTGACGGCCATCTACGGCGCGGAGCTGAACGTGCCCTGGCGCAAGAACGGGCCCAAGTTCCAGCTTTGGAACAACAACAAGCTGCTCACGTGGTACCCGGGGGCGGACGGGCTGAAGACGGGCTGGACCCAGGCGGCGGGGTACTGCCTGGCGGCCACGGCCGTGCAGAACGGGACCCGGATGATCGCCGTCGTCATGGGGGCGGAGAGCGCAAAGCAGCGCAACATCGAGGTCGCCCGGCTCCTGGACTACGGCTTCGCCAACTACACGTCCGTGGAGATCGCGCCGCCCGGCAAGAAGTTCGGGCCGGTGCGGGTGGCCCGGGGGTCCGTGGCCGCCATCGAGCCGGTGCCGCGCGACGCGTTCGGGGTGAGCGTGCCCAAGGGCTCCCAGGACCGGGTGAAGTGGGAGGTGCGGCTGCCCAAGCAGGTCGCGGCGCCCATCGCGCAGGGCCAGGCCGTGGGCGAGATCGTGGCCACCCTGGACGGACAGGAGGTCGGCCGCATGGCGCTGGTCGCGCCCGAGGCGGTCGGGAAGGCCAACCTCTGGCAGTCGGTCGTGCAGACGATGCGCAACGTCTTCAGCTTTGACTGAGCAGGCCCGCGCAGGCCCGCCGGCATCGAGTCGCCGGCGGGCCCTTTTTGCGCGCATTTGGTCGAATCTTGTCGACCGAAAGCTGGACGCACAGGCAGGAAATGGGTGCTACAAGGAAGAAATTGCCTGAACCACGCGCGGCCGCGGCGGGCCGTGCAGAGCAGGAAGGAGCGTGGCCGGCCATGTCAGCGATGGAGTGCGAGCTGGTAGGTCAGAGCCTGATCGTGCGGCTCTCCGGCGAGCTGGACCTCGTGGCGGCCGCCCGGTTCAAGGAGACGGTCGAGGAGCTGCTGGACCGGCGTCCCATCCGCCACCTGTACGTGAACCTCTCGCAGGTCACCTTCGTGGACAGCGCCTTTCTCGGTTCGCTGTTCGGGCGCTACCGGCGGATCAGCCGCGAGGGCGGCCGGGTGGGCGTGATCGGCGTGCCGCCGCAGGTGCGGTCGGCGCTGGAGCTCTCGGGCGTCTTCCGCACCATGGAGGAGTTCCGCACGGAAGAGGAGGCGCTTTCCGCGGGCGGGGCGGGGCGCGGCGCAGGAGAGGGGGCTGTGTGATGGTCGCACAGAACCGGGTTGTCCTGGAACTCGCTGCCATTCCGGAGAATGTCGGCGTCGCCAGGCTCACGGCGGCACTGGTGGCGGCCCAGGCGGAGTTCACGCTGGCCGAGGTCGACGAGGTGAAGCTGGCGGTCTCGGAGGCTGTGACCAACGCCATCGTCCACGGGTACCGGGGCGACGACAGCCAGACGGTGCGCATGGAGATCGCCCTGCAGGACGGCGAGCTGGTCATCGCCGTGATCGACCACGGCCGCGGCATCGAAGACGTCGCCATGGCGATGCAGCCGGCGGTGACGACGGATCCCGAGCGGATGGGGCTGGGTTTCTCGTTCATGGAGGCCCACATGGATGTGGTGGAGGTGTCGTCGCAGGTCGGGCAGGGCACCCGGGTGGTCATGCGGAAGCGGCCCGCGGCCAGGGACGTCGCCTCGCTGAAGGGCAGCTGATCCGGCGATGGCGGGCGACAACACCCTGGAGGAGCGGGGCTGGCCCGACGAGGAGGTCCGGCGGCTGGTGGCCCGGGCGCGGGCGGGGGACAAGGAGGCGCGGGATCGCCTGGTCGAGGGCAACCTCCGGCTGGTGCGGTCGCTGGTGTCCCGCTTCAGCGCGTCCGGGGTCGACCCCGAGGACCTGTTCCAGATCGGCTGCATCGGCCTCCTGAAGGCCATCGACCGGTTCGACCTGAACTACGACGTGCGGTTCAGCACGTACGCCGTGCCGCTCATCCTGGGCGAGATCCGGCGCTACCTGCGGGACGACGGCCCGATGCGGGTGAGCCGCAGCCTGAAGCAGCTGGCGCAGCAGGCCCGGCGCGTGCGGGAGAAGCTGGCCGCCCGGATGGAGCGGGATCCCACGGTGGCCGAGGTGGCGGAGGAGCTGGGCGTGCCCCCCGAGGAGGTGGTCGCGGCGCTCGAGGGCGTGCGGCCGCCGGCGTCGTTCCACCAGACCGTGCACGAGGGCGACGGCGATCCGATCTACCTGCTGGACCAGCTGGCCGCGGACGACGGGCAGCGGGAAGGCGTCTGGCTCGACCGCGTGGCCCTGCGGGAGGGGCTGAACCTGCTGGATGAGCGGGAGCGCACGGTGATCCTGCTCCGGTTCTTCCGGGACAAGACCCAGACCGAGGTGGCGTCGATCCTGGGCTGCAGCCAGGTTCAGGTCTCGCGCCTGGAGCGCCGGGCCCTGGAGCGGATCCGCAACTACGTCAACGCCGCCCCGTGAAGGGGCGCGCGCAGCCCAGGCCGCTTCGTGGGGGGCGGGGCCCGGGCCGCCAGGCGGGGCACGGCGGCCCTGCATAGCCGGCAGAGCGCGGGGGGACGCTAAGGGTCCGGGGGCCGCCAAGGCAGCGGCACCGCCCACGGCTCGGCTGGCGGCCCGCCGCCCGGGGGCCCCCGGAGCATGCCCCCGGGTGCACCCTGGCGGCGTTGACAGTCGATCGTGCGGGATGCTATTGTGGGGAATATTCGAGGGAAGGAATTCTTGCCGAGCAGCAGCCCGGTGAAGGGGTTAGAGACGATGCACTTCTACGGCACGGCATCCCGCAACGCGCAGGGGCACCTGACCATCGGCGGCGTGGACGTGGTGGACCTGGCGCGGGAGTTCGGCACGCCGCTCTACATCATGGACGAGGAGCTGATCCGCCGGAACTGCCGCGCCTACGTGGAGAGCTTCCGGCGGCACTACCCCGACTTCGACGTGGCGTACGCCTCGAAGGCGTTCCTGTGCACCGCCATGGCGGGGCTGGTCGCCCAGGAGGGGCTCTCGCTGGACGTGGTCTCCGGCGGCGAGATCGCCACCGCCGTCCAGGCCGGGTTCCCCATGGCGCGCACGTATTTCCACGGCAACAACAAGACGGCCGATGAGATCCGGCTCGCCCTCGATGCCGGCGTCGGCCGCTTCGTGGTCGACTCGCTCCACGAACTGGCGCTCCTGAGCCAGCTTGCCGGGGAGCGGGGGAAAACCGCGCGCATCCTGCTCCGGGTCACGCCTGGGGTGGAAGCGCACACGCACGAGTACATCAGCACAGGCCAGCTGGACTCCAAGTTCGGCATCCCCATCGAGGGCGGCCTCGCCCTGGAGGCGGCCCGAGCGGCCCTGCAGACGCCGCATGTCGAGCTCCTGGGCTTTCACTGCCACATCGGGTCGCAGATCTTCGACCTGACCGGCTACCGGGTCGCCGCCGAGCGGATGCTGGCGTTCGCCGCGGCGGTCCGGGCCGAAACCGGGTTTAGCTTCAGGGAGCTGAGCCTGGGCGGCGGGCTGGGCGTCCGGTACGTGGATGGCGACCGGCCGGTCCCGCCGGCGGAGCTGGCGGCCTGCCTGGCCGGGGCCGTGCGCGCCGGGGCGGCGGAACACGGCCTGCCCCTGCCGAAGCTGATTGTCGAGCCCGGCCGCTCAATCGTCGCCGAGGCGGGCACCACCCTCTACACCGTCGGCACGATCAAGGAGATCCCGGGCGTCCGCACATACCTCTCGGTGGACGGCGGCATGGGCGACAACATCCGGCCGGCGCTCTACCAGGCCCGGTACGAGTGCGTCGTCGCCAACAAGCTGGACAGCGAGCGGGGGCGGGTCGTCACCGTCGTCGGCCGGTACTGCGAGTCCGGCGACGTGCTGCTGACCGACGTGGCCGTCGCCTCCGACGTCGCCCCGGGCGACCTGCTGGCGGTCTTCGTCACCGGGGCGTACAACTACAGCATGGCGTCCCGGTACAACCGCGTCCCTACGCCGGCGGTCGTCTTTGTGCGGGACGGCCGGGCGGACCTGGTGGTGCGCCGCGAGACCTTCGCCGAGATGGCGGCCTGCGACGTGCTGCCGCCGCGGCTCCGGCCCGGCGCGCCGGAGTAGCGGCGCAGCCCGCGGAGATGTGAAAGGGCCCTGCCCCCCTGCAGCGAACAGGGGGCGGGGCCCTCTTCGCGCGCGGGGCCCTGCGCGCGCCCGCCGCAGGGTTTTCAGCGCAGGAAAGTGGAACCATTGGGCACCGACCGGCTGTCTAAGGAGTGATAGGTTCCCACTGGATGAGGTGAAACCGAATTGAAGCGGAAGGTTCTCAGGATCGTCCTCGTGCTTGCGGTCCTCGGCGCCGGGGGGTGGTTCGTCTACCAGCGCTTCTTCGGCCTGCGCGCCGCCGTCGCCGTGACGGCTGAGGGGCCGGAAGGCGCTCCGGTGGTGCAGGTGCAGACCGTCAGCCGCGGCATGCTGGTGCAGGAGGTCTTCGCCCCCGGCACGGTGCAGGCCGGCAACCTCCAGGAGTACAAGGCCCCGCTCAGCAGCCCGCGGGTGACCGTTCACGTGGAGCCCGGACAGCGGGTGGAGGAGGGGCAGCTGCTGGCGGAGCTGGACGCCACCGAGCTGCAGGAGGAGCTGAAGGCCAAGGAGCGCGACCTGCTGCAGGCGCAGCGGGAGCTGGAGGAGCTCCTCCGCCAGATGGAGAGCGCGCCGCTTCAGCTGGAGCGGAACCTGCAGGAGGCCCGGCGGCAGCTGATCGAAGCGCAGAGCAACCTGGCCCGGGTGAAGGCCGGGGGCGGTGAGAGCGACCAGGTGCAGCAGCTGCGGGAGCAGATCAACCAGCTGCGCAGCCAGGTGGCGGCCGCGCAGCAGCCGGTGGAGGAGGCCCGCCAGCGCCTGATGGCCGCCGAGGCGGCGTACCTCGCCGACCCCACCGATGCGCAGGCGGCCCAGGCCTACCGCGAGGCCGAGGAGGCCTACCGGGAGGCGGTGCGGAAGAACCAGGAGACCGTGCAGGACGCGGCCGAGAAGCTCGCCCGGGCCGAGGCGGAGCTGCAGGCCTTGCTGGAGGGCGGCCAGGACACAGCGAATCATGAGCTGAACGTGCGGCTCGCCGAGATCCAGGTGAGCCTCGCGGAGGTGGCGGTGAAGGAGGCCGAGGAGGCCCTGCGCCGCGGCCCGGACATGGGGCAGGTCGAGCTGGCCCGGGCCCGGGTGGAGGCCGCGCAGGCGACCCTGGACAAGCTGAGGGCCAACCTGGAAGCGACCCGCATCGTCGCCACCGCCCCGGGGACGGTGCTGAGCGTCCACGTGAACGATGGCGACCCGGTGCAGCAGGGCGCTGCGATCGTGCGGGTGGGCGACATGGAGCGGATGGAGCTGATCGGCCAGGTGGAGGCCGTGGACCTGGACAGCCTGGAGCCGGGCCAGACGATCCTGGTCACCTCGCCGCTCCTGCCGCTGGCCAGCTTCGAGGGCAAGGTCACCCGCATCAGCCAGCAGACGGCGCAGAGCAACGATGGGTTCATGGGCCCCGGCTTCATGGGCCAGACGGTGACCTTCGAGGTCCGGGGCGAGGTGCTGAACCCCGAAGGCCGGCTGAAGAGCGGCATGCAGGTGGAGATGCGGATCCAGACCGCCCAGCGCGACAACGTCATCGTGGTGCCGCTGCTCGCCGTCCGGGAGGAGGGCGGCCAGGCCTTCGTGCTGGTGGTGAACGACTACACCGTGGAGGTGCGGCCGATCCAGACCGGCCTGGTGACCAGCCGCGAGGTCGAGGTCGTCTCGGGGCTGGAGGAGGGCGAGATGATCATCGTCTCCCCGTTCGGCCTGATCGAGACGCTCCAGGACGGCGATCCGGTTCGCATGGAGGTCATGCCGGGGATGGGTCCCTCCATGGGCCTCGGCATGGGACCGAGGATCCGGACGATGCCCGGGCCGGCCCGGGCGGTGCCCCTCGGCCTGCTCACGGGGGGCGCGGCGCGATGAACCTGCTGGAGACGTTCAGCGTGGCGCTGTCCGCGCTCTGGGCCAACAAGCTGCGCTCCGCGCTGACCATGCTGGGGCTGATCATCGGCGTCGGCTCCGTGATCGCCATCATCGCCATCGGCCGGGGCACCCAGAAGGCGGTGGCGGCGGAGCTGGAGGCTCTGCACGGCGGCGTCTTCCAGCTCATGGCGACGCCCGGGTGGTCGCCCGAAGGCGAGATGACCGCCCGGATGCGCATGTTCCGGGAGGAGGACATCGCCCTCCTGAAGGAGGCCCTCCCGGAGATCGACGTCATCGACCCACAGGTGGGCATGGGCGCCACGATCACCTTCCACCGGGAGACCGCGTGGGACTGGATTCGCGGCGCCGGCACCGACACGGCGTCCCTGATGAACATCCGGCTCTCCTCGGGCCGGTGGTTCACCGAGGAAGAGATCCGGCGCGGCGACCGCGTGGCGGTGGTTTCCGCCAACCGGCTGTCGTACCTGATCGGCGAAGGGGTCGATCCGCTGGGGCTGGAGCTGCTGATCAACGGATACCCCTTCCGGGTGATCGGCGTGATCGCCCCCAACACCGGCATGCTCTCGCGGCTCCTGGGCGGCGAGGGCGGCGATTTCTGGGTGCCCCGCACCTACATCACCCGCGTGACGGGTCAGAACAGCTACGATCACCTGACCGTGCGGGTGCGCGAGGGCTACGACCCGGTCGTGGTCAAGGACCTCGCGGTGCGGGTCATGGAGCGGACGTATCCTGGGACCGGTTATGAGGCCCACATCTGGACGGACTTCGTGAGCGAGTTCAACCAGGTGATCTCCATCGTGACGGGCGTCATGGCGGCCATCGCCGGCATCTCGCTGGTGGTGGGCGGCGTGGGGATCATGAACATCATGATGGTGTCGGTCACCGAGCGGACCCGGGAGATCGGCCTCCGCAAGGCCATCGGCGCCCGCCGCCGGGACATCCTGATGCAGTTCCTGGTGGAGGCGCTGACGCTCTGCCTGATCGGCGGCGCCATCGGCATCCTGCTGGCCGTGGGCCCGGTGACGATCGCCGCCCGGTACCTGGATGCGCCGCTCAGCATCGACCTCTACGCCATCGCGCTCGCGCTGGGCTTCTCCGCCGCCGTGGGGCTGATCTTCGGCGTCTACCCGGCGGTCAAGGCGGCGCGGCTGGACCCGATCGAGGCGCTGCGGTACGAGTAGTCGCCCGAAACGCAAGGGGCGGTGCACGACCGGCACCGCCCCGTTTTTCCGTTTCGTCCGCTCATCTCGCGGCGCCTGCACGCCCGCCGATCCGGGACGCGACCGACTGCGCCGCGCGCGCAACCGCCTCCGGGCTTGCGCCCGCGTACCCCAGCCGCCTCGCTTCGGCGGCGTGCCGGGACGCCGCTTCCCGGTCCCCGCGGAGTGCGGCGAGGATCCCGCGGCGGCAGCGGCGCTACCGGCGGCCGGCGATCGCCGCCTTCGCCGCCCGGGCCCGTGCGAAGGCCTCCTCGGCGGTCGGGGCCAGCACGTTCATGTGGCCCATCTTCCGGTGCGGCCGCGCCTCCCGCTTGCCGTAAAGGTGCAGCTTCACGTGCGGGTCGGCGAGGGCCGCGCCTACATTCAGCGGGAAGTCCTCGCCCATCACGTTCACCATGCAGACGGGGCTGAGCAGGTCCACCGCGCCCAGCGGCAGGCCGCAGACGGCGCGGATGTGCTGCTCGAACTGCGACGTGGCGCAGGCGTCCTGCGTGTAGTGGCCCGAGTTGTGCGGGCGGGGGGCCAGCTCGTTGACCAGCAGCCGGCCGTCGGGCAGGCAGAACATCTCCACCCCCAAGAGGCCCACCAGCCCCAGCCCTTCGGCGATGCGCACAGCCAGGTCCCGGGCGGCAGCCTGGACGGCCGCGTCCACCCGGGCGGGCACGATGGAGTAGGCGAGGATGTTGTGCTCGTGGATGTTCTCGGCGACGGGGAAGGGCGCCGCCTCACCGGAGGCGCTGCGGGCGACCACCACGGAGAGCTCGCAGGCGAAGGGGACCAGCCGCTCCAGGACCAGCGGGGGCCCGGCCAGCGCAGCGATGGCCGCGTCGGCTTCCTCCGGCGTGCGGATCACCGCCTGGCCCTTGCCGTCGTAGCCCATCGTGGCGGTCTTCAGCACGGCCGGCAGGCCGATGGCCTCCAGCGCGGCGGGGAATTCCTCCGCAGACAGCACGGGGCGCCAGGGCGCGACGGGGATGCCCAGCCGCTCCAGCGCCTGCTTCTCGTAGATCCGGTTCTGGCACGTGCGCAGGACGTCGACTTTCGGCTGGACCGGCCGCTTTTCGGCGAGCCGCTCCAAGACCCGGACGTCGATGTTCTCCCACTCGTAGGTGATCACGCTGGCCACGTCGGCCAGCGGTGCCAGCGCGTCGGGGTCGTTCAGGGCGCCCACCACCACCCGGTCGGCCACCGGCGCCGCGGGGCAGTCGGGGTCCGGGTCGGCCACGACCACCCGATAGCCCATCGCCCGGGCGGCGAGGGCCGACATCCGGGCCAACTGCCCGCCCCCGACGATGCCAACGGTCTCGCCGGGCAGGATCATGGCTGGTTCTCCTCCACCATCTGCCGCAGGTAGGCCCGGTACTCCGCCAGCGTCGCCCTCAGCTCCGGGTTCTCCAGCGCCAGGATCTGCGCCGCCAGCAGCCCCGCGTTGCGGGCGCCGGCCTTCCCGATCGCCATCGTGGCCACCGGCACGCCGGCGGGCATCTGCACGATCGACAGGAGCGAGTCGAGGCCGCCGAGGGCCGACGTGTGCACCGGTACGCCGATGACCGGCAGGAGGGTCTTCGACGCCGTCATCCCCGGCAGGTGGGCGGCGCCGCCGGCTCCGGCGATGATCACCTTCAGGCCCCGGGCTGCCGCCTCCTCCGCGTACGCGAACATGGCATCCGGCGTGCGGTGGGCCGAGACGACCTTCATCTCGTACGGAATGCCCAGCTCCTCCAGTACCGCCGCGGCCTCCTGCATGGTTTCAAGGTCGGACCGGCTGCCCATGATGATTCCGACAAGCGGTCCGCTCTTCTGCTTCTCTGCCATCGCGCGCTGACCCCCTGTCTGCGTGTGGTGCGCATACAACGAGACAGCGGCCCTTCTGGGCCGCTGCCAGCCGTCTGGTGGGCGGTACTGGGATCGAACCAGTGACCCCTTGCGTGTGAAGCAAGTGCTCTCCCGCTGAGCTAACCGCCCAGTGCTCGCTCATTGTACCGCAAGCCCGTTCGGGATGCAAGGCCGCCTGGAAGATTGTGCAGGGTTTGGGGTCTCTGCAGCCGAATAGTTGTCGATATCATGTGCGCTTGGAGCGCTTCCGGGAGTCCAGGGACGGACATGGAGATCATCGTGCCGCACACGAACACCGACCTCGACGCCATCGGCGCCGCGATTGGGGCCCAGGTGCTGTACCCGAAGGCGCGGATCGTGCTGCCGGGCGTGCCGAACCCCATGGCCGCCGAGTTCATCTCCCTGCACCGGTACAACATTCGGGTGTACCGGGTGAAGGACGTCGACCTCACGCAGGTGCAGCGGGCGATCGTCGTGGACACCGCCGATGCTGCAAGGCTCGGGCCCCTGCGCACGCTGCTGCCGAACGTCGAGCTGCACCTCTACGATCACCACCCGGCCGAGGCCGACGACCTGCAGGGCCGGCTGGAGGTGCGCGCCCCGGTGGGGGCGACCTCCACGCTGATCGCCGAACTGATCGAGGAGGCGGGTGCGCCGCTCACCCCCTTCCAGGCGACGGCGCTCCTGGTGGGCATCTACGCCGACACCGGCTCGCTGAGCCTCATGGGCACCACCGACCGGGACGCCCGGGCCGCGGGCTTTCTGCTGTCCCGGGGTGCGAGCCTGCAGGCGGCCGCCCGCTTCATGGAGGTGTCGCTGTCGCCGGCGCAGCAGACCCTGCTGCAGCAGCTGCAGAACCGGGGGCGCTGGGTGAACGTGCGCGGGGCCCGCATCCGGCTGCTGGTGGCCGAGGTGCCCGAGTACGTGGGCGGCCTCAACCTGGTGGTCCACCGGCTCATGGAGCTGGAGCCGGCGCCGGCCCTGTTCGCCGCGGTGCGCATGGACGACCGGGTGCACCTGGTCGGCCGTTCGGCGGTGCCGTGGGTGGACGCCGCCAAGGTGTTGGGCCAGTTCGGCGGGGGCGGCCACCCGGCCGCGGCCTCGGCGGTGGTGAAGGGGCTCTCGGTGCAGGAGGCGGCCGAGCGGCTGGAGGAGGCCCTGCCGGCCGGCGTGGACCGGCCGCTGATGGCCCGGGACATCATGTCGGCGCCGGTGAAGACGATCCTCGCCCAGAAGCCGATCCGCGAGGCGGAGCGGCTGATGCTGCGCCACGGTCACACCGGGCTGCCGGTGGTGGACGAGGCGGGGTGCGTCGTCGGCGTGGTGTCGCTGCGGGACGTGGAGAAGGCCCGGCGGCACGGGCTGGAGCACGCGCCGGTCAAGTCGGTCATGCGGACCCAGGTCATCGCCGTGCACCCGGACACGCCGGTCGACGAGGTCCAGGAGCTGATGATCGAGCGGGACATCGGCCGGGTGCCGGTGGTGGAGGACGGCAACCTGGTGGGCATCATCACCCGGTCGGACATCCTGGGCCTGATCTACGGGGCGCCGCCGCCCCGCTGGCACCGGCGGCTCTACGCGGCGCCCGACGTGCCCAAGGACCTGCGGGACCAGGCGGTGCAGATGGCCCTGGAGGCGGTGGAGAGGGCGCCCGCGGGGATCCGGGCGCTCCTGCGCACCGCCGGCCGGGTGGCCGAGCAGGAGGGGGTGGCGGTCTACGCCGTCGGCGGGTTCATCCGGGACCTGCTCCTGGGCAGGCCGAACCTCGACTTCGATCTCGTCGTCGAGGGGGACGGCATCGCCTTTGCGCACGCCCTCGCCCGGGAACTGGGCGGCCGTGTGCAGGAGGTCCCCCGCTTCGGCACCGCCCACATCTACCTGAAGACCGACGACCCGGACCTGCCGTCCCGCATCGACGTGGCCACGGCGCGCCGGGAGTTCTACGAGCACGCGGCGGCTCTGCCGCGGGTGGAGCACGCCGACCTGCACGAGGACCTGTACCGGCGCGACTTCTCCATCAACGCCATGGCGATCCGGCTCGGGTCCTCCGGACCCTCGGGCCTCATCGACTTCTTCGGCGGCTTGAACGACCTCGCCGCGGGGCAGGTGCGCATCCTCCACACCCTGAGCTTTGTGGAAGACCCGACCCGGATCCTGCGCGCGGTGCGGTTCGCGCACCGCTACGGGTTCCGGCTGGAGCCGGAGACGGAGGAGTGCGCCCGGCGCGCCATCGCGGAGGGGTTTCTTGGTCGGGTGAGCCGCGAGCGGCTGCGCAACGAGCTGCTCCTCATCCTCCAGGAGCCGGGCTGCGGGGGCGCGCTCCGGATGCTGGCCGACCTGGGCGGGCTGGAGCAGATCCTGCCGGGGGTGAGCTTGTCGCCCGATCTGATGGCCCTGCTGGACGCGGCGGACGGGCTGCCCGAGGCGCAGCCCGGGATCAGCGCGGAGAGCCGCCTCTGGCTGGTGAAGCTGCTCGTGCTGCTGCACCGGCTGCCCCTGAGCGAGGGGGCAGGGCTGGTGAAGCGGCTCCGGCTGAAGCGGGCGGAGTCCCAGGCCTGCCTGAGGGTCCTTGCGGGCTGGCGCATCGCCCACGACCTGGTTACGGCGCCCCGGGCCGACCCGGCCGCCATCGTCAGCCAGCTCAGGGACTGGCCGCCGGAGGGGCTGCTGCTCCTGCACCTGCTGGGCGGCGGCGACCGGGTGGCGACCTACTGGCGGGAGTGGCGGCGCATCCGGCTGGACATCACCGGCGCCGACGTGCAGGCGCTGGGGGTGCCCCCCGGGCCCCGGATCGGCCGGATCCTGGAGCGGGTGCTGGCCGCCCGGCTTACCGGCGCGGCTCCCGACCGGGCGTCCCAGCTGGAGCTCGCCCGCCGCTACGCCGCCCAACAGGAGGAGTGAATCGCTTGGCACTGCCCACCCTGCAGGAGATCGTGATGCTGATTCCCGGGGTCGTGATGGGCTTCGCGTTCCACGAGTTCGGCCACGCGCTGGTGGCCACGTGGCTCGGCGACGACACGCCGCGCCTTCAGGGCCGGCTGACGCTGAATCCCCTGGCGCACCTGGATCCGATCGGCACCGTGCTGCTCCTCCTGGGCGGCTTCGGCTGGGCGAAGCCCGTGCAGGTGAACCCCGCCCGGCTCCGGCCGCGGATCCTGGGGGACATCGCCGTATCCCTGGCCGGGGTGGCCATGAACTTCCTGCTGGCTTTGGTCTTCATCCTGCTCTTCGGCCTGGCGGAGACCGGCCGGCTCGGGTGGCAGCACCCCGTGCTGAGCCAGACCCTCTACGCGGTCGTGATGATCAACGTCTTCCTGGTCGGGTTCAACCTGCTGCCCATCCCGCCCCTGGACGGCTTCCGGCTCGTGGTCTACGCCTTCCCGCCGGGGTCGCACGAGCTGGTCCGGACCCTGTACCGCTTCGGTCCGGTGATCCTCGTCGTGCTCTTCATGACGGACCTGATCGACCTGTCGCCGGTGTACAACAGCATCCTGCGGGCGGTCGTGTGGCTGGCCTCGCCGGTGCTGCAGTTGCTGTGACATTGTCGGAGATCCCAACATGCATGTAATATAAAGGGGCTGTATGAAGTCCGGGGCTGCGCCGCCCGGGGAGAGGGGGTTCGCACGTGGAGCGCGCCACCAGGTCAGAGCCATACGTGGTTCACCTGGCCAACTTCGAGGGCCCCCTCGACCTCCTGCTGCACCTGATCCGGCGGGAAGAGATGAACATCTACGACATCCCCATCGCGCGGATCACGGAGCAGTACCTGGCCGCGATCCAGGACCTGGCGGACCTGGACCTGGACCGGGCCAGCGAGTTCCTGGTGATGGCGGCGACGCTGCTCCGGATCAAGTCGCAGATGCTGCTGCCCAAGCCGCCCCGCCCGCCGGCCGACGGCGAGGCGGCGGAGGAGCCGGAGGAGGATCCGCGCGCGGCCTTGGTGCAGCAGCTGGTCACGTACAGCCGGTTCAAGGAGGCGGCCGAGTTCCTGCGCGAGCGGGAGCGGGAGATGCTGCGGGTCTACACGCGCGGCCTGTTCCTCGAGCAGCCGGCCGGGCCGCCCGCGCTGGAGGGCATCGACCTGGCCGACCTCGTCCGGGCTTTCCAGGAGGTGCTCCGGGAGGAGTGGAACTGGCGCGAGGTGCCGCGGGCGGAGATCCCGCTTCGGGAGAAGATCCGCGAGATCCGCTTCCGCGTCGCCCGCTCCCCCGGCGGCATCCGCTTCCGCGACCTCTTCACCCGGGGCTGCAGCCGCCTGGAGGTGGTGGTGACGTTCCTCGCCCTCCTGGAGCTCATGCGCCGGCGCGAGGTGAAGGTGGTGCAGCGGGAGCTCTTCGGGGAGATCCTGGTCCTGCGGGCGGAACCGCCCGACCATGAGGCCGAGGGAGGCCGGGAGGACGGATGATCTGGAACCACGGCAAGATGATCCTGGAGGCCCTGCTCCTGGCGTCGCCGGAGCCGCTCACCTTAAAGCGGATCGCCGAGGTCATGGGCATCGACGAGCGGGACGCCGCCCTGCTCATGGCCGACCTGCAGAAGGACTACGAGGCCCCGCACCGCGGGCTGGCGATCCGGGAGATGGCCGGCGGATACGTCCTGACGACCCGTCCGGAGGCGGCCGAGTACGTGGAGCGGCTCCTGCAGCCCCGCGCCCGGGGGCTCTCCCACGCCGCCCTGGAGACGCTGGCGATCATCGCGTACCGGCAGCCCATCACCAAGGCCGAGATCGAAAGCGTGCGCGGGGTCAAGGTGGACCGGGCCCTGGAGACGCTCCTGGAGCGGGGGCTGATCGAGGACAAGGGGCGGAAGGACGCGCCGGGCCGTCCGATTCTCTACGGCACAACCGCCGAGTTCCTGCGGTACTTCGGCCTGAAGGAGCTGAGCGAGCTGCCGCCGGTGGAGATCGACACCGCGGAGCCCGGCCTCATCGTGCCGACCCGCTCGGGGAGCGGCAAGGAGGAGCGGAAGGTTCAGGCGTCGCTGTTCGACGGCGAGGGGCAGGGGGCCGGCGAGAGCGCCGGCGGCGAGGCGGGGGCACCCGCTGTGCAAGGGGAGGGGTAGCGGTTGGGTTTCACGGGGCACGCCTTCGTGGACTGGGATGACACCATCGCGGAGAACATCCGCTATTTCCGGGAGGTGGAGGCGCAGACCAGCCGGCTCATCGCCGAGCGGACCGGCTTTGACCCGGCCGAGGTGGGGCGGCGCGGGGCCGAGCTGGACCTCGCCGTGGCCCGGCAGATGGGGCTGGTGCGCGAGTCCCTGGCCACGGCCTGGCTGACCTGCTACCGGGAGTTCGCCCGGCGGGCGGGCCGGCCGGCCGACCCGGCCGTGGAGGCCGAGATCCGGCGACTGTGCGCCATCCCCTACGAGACCCGGCAGGAGCTGCTGCCGGGCGCGGCCCAAACGCTGCGGTGGCTGTACGAGTCGGGCTTCGAGGTGACGATCTGGACCGCCGGCGAGGAGGCGGTGCAGCGGCGGAAGATCCGGGAGTCCGGGCTGAGCTGCTGGATCCACCGGGAGGCGGTGGTGCCGGAGAAGACGCCGGAGCGGCTGCGGGAATTCGTCGGCGACCGCGACCCTGGCCGCTGCTTCGTGGTCGGCAACTCCCGGCACTCGGACATCCGCCCCGCGCTTGAGCTGGGGCTGGCGGCCTACCACGTGGACGTGGAGACCTGGGCCTACGACCACCTGGAGGTCGACGAGGCGGATCCCAACTACCACCGGCTGTCGCACATCGGCGAGCTGCCGCGCCTCGTGGCGCAGCGGTTCCGCCTGGCGGTCTGACGGGCGGCCGATCCCGCCGCGGGGTCGGCTGCCTTTCCGTTTCCACGGATTTCCCCGGGTGCCCCGGCCGCCGGGGCACACAGGGCCGCCGCCCGGGGCCCGCATCGCCGGCACCCGGGCTCGCATGAGCCGGTCCGTCTTTGGCAAGACTCACCTCGTCAGCGTGGGGAAGAGTGGCGGGGGTGGGGAAAGATGGGCTGGCGCATCGCCGCCCTGGTCCTGGTCGCCGCGGGACTGCTCGCGGCGCTCCTGCCTGTCCGGCTGCACCTCCGCCTGGCCCAGGCCGGGCTCACGGCAGAGGTGGGGCTGGAGTTCGCGGTCGGAGGGCTGCGCCTGCGCCGCAGAGCGACCCTGCCGCGGAGATGCCGGACCGGGGAGCGGGCGGAGACGGGGCTCGGGCGCGGGCGGCGGCCGGACGGCCGGCGGCTGGCCCGGGCGGCCGCACCCGGGCTGGGCTACCTGGCGCGGGTCGCCCGGTGCGAGCGGCTTTGCATCCGGGTGGAGGTGGGCGGCCTGGACGCCTCCGACTCGGCGCTGCTGGCCGGTCTGGGGTGGGGCGTCGTCTACGCGCTGCTCGCGCAGCTGGGCCGCTGGGTCGAGCTGAATCCCGGCGCGGTCGAGGTCGCGGTCGTGCCCAACTTCCAGCGGCCGATGCTGCGCACCGATCTCGACTGCATACTGCGGGTGCGGTTGGGAGAGGCTACTTGGGCAGCGGGCATGGTGCTGTGCGCGGCGCCGGGCCGCCGCGCGCTGCTGGCCCGGATCCGGGAGCGTTGGCGGAGGAGAGGGGACAGAACCGGTGGCTGATCACCCGATTCAAGGCCTCATGAAGACGGCGCTGGAAAGCCTGAAGAGCATGGTGGACGTGAACACGGTCATCGGCGATCCGGTGGAGACGCCGGACGGCACGGTGATCGTCCCGGTTTCACGCGTGACCTTCGGCTTCGCGGCGGGCGGCTCGGAGTTCGTGCCGGCGCGGGAGCAGGAGCCCGGACACGACCATCCCTTCGGGGGCGGCAGCGGAGCCGGGGTGTCGGTCAGCCCCGTGGGCTTCCTGGTGGTGGGCAAGGACCAGGTGCGGATGCTGCCGGTCGACGGCGGTCAGCCCGTGCACCGGCTCATCGACCTGGCGCCGCAGATCATCGACAAGCTGCGGGCCGCGCTGGGCGGACCGGCAGGCGGCGAGGAGTGGGAGCCGGAGATCCGCGACACCACCGGCGCCGATGACACGCTCTAGGGCCGGGCCTTGCCTCGCCCGGCCCGATGCGCGTCCGGCCGGAATAGCCCGCGTCGCGGCGGCTTACGCTAGGAACCGGGGGGTGGACGCCCTGCGTGCCATGTGGAAGGGGACCATCAGCTTCGGGCTGGTGACGATCCCGGTGAAGCTCTACGCCGCGACCGAATCGAAGGACCTGCGCTTCAACCTGCTCCACGAGCCGTGCCAGACGCCCGTGCAGTACCGGAAGTACTGCCCGACCTGCGACCGGGAGGTCGGGAACGAGGAGATCGTGAAGGGCTACGAGTTCGAACGGGGGCGCTACGTCACGCTGCGGGAGGAGGACTTCGAGTCGATCCCGCTGGCGGCCCGGCGCACCCTCGAGATCGTGGCGTTTGTGCGGCTGGAGGAGATTGACCCCATCTATTTTGACAAGACCTACTACCTGGAACCGGGCGAGGGCGGCGCGAAGGCGTACGCCCTGCTGCGGCGCGCCATGGAGGAGACCGGGCGGGTGGCGATCGCCCGGATGGTGCTGCGCGCGAAGGAGTCGCTGGCCGCCCTGCGGGTCTTCCGGGAGGGGGTGCTGGCCATGGAGACGATGCACTTCCCGGACGAGGTGAGGCCGGTTTCCGCGCTCACGGGGATCACGCAGCCTGCGCTGCGCCCGCAGGAGGTCGAGATGGCCAAGGGGCTGATCGAGTCGCTCACCATGCCCTTCACGCCCGAACCATTCGCCAACACGTACCGGGACGCGCTGATGGAGCTCATTCAGGCGAAGATCGCGGGACTGCCGCCGGCGGCGCCGGGCCCCGCCCCGGAGCAGGGGCGTGTCGTCGACCTGATGGAGGCCCTGCGCGCGTCGATCCGCGCGGCCCGGGCGCAGCGCGCGCCAGAAGGCCCCGCGACCGACGGGGCCCTGGCCGACGGAGCCCTGGCTGGCCGGGACGGGGCGAAGGAACCCCCGGGGCCGGGTGACCAGGCCGCAGCGGGCGGGAGGGTGATGCCGGGGCCGCCGGTGGAGCGGGACGGGGAGGCGGCGCCGGAACACCCGGCGCAGGACGGGCACGCGGCGGAGGGCCGGCGGGAGGCGGCGGGACCGGCGCGCCGGGCGATCCCGGGGCTGCCGGGTGCGCCGGCCGGCCCCCGGAGCGGCACAGGCCTGCCGCCGGTCCCGGACGTGGCCGGCGGCGCGGCCGGGCCGGGCCCGGGGAAGGGCTTCCGTCCCCTTGCGGACGGGCTGCCCGGCGCCCGTTCCGACGAGATGGCGCCCGGGGGGCCGTAGGCGGTGGAGGTGCCCTTTCCGCCGATGCTCCTGGAGCGGGCCGAATCCCCGCCTGCCGACGCCGGGTGGCTCTATCAGGTGAAGTGGGACGGCGTGCGCAACCTGACCCTGGTGGAGGGCGGCCGGGTTCGCCACTGGAGCCGGCGGCTGCGGGAGCGCACCGCGCTGTTCCCCGAGTTCGACGGCCTGGCGGCGGCCCTGTCCGGCCGGCGGGCGGTGCTGGACGGGGAGATCGTCGTGCTGCGGGACGGCCGCCCCAGCTTCGCGGCGGTCCTGGAGCGGGACCTCGCCGCCGGGCCGGGGGCGGGCGCCCGCCGCCTGCCGGCGACGCTCATGCTGTTCGATCTGCTGGAGTGGGACGGTCGGGAGCTGTACGACGTGCCGCTGGCCGAGCGGCTGGCCCTGCTGGAGCAGGTCGTCCCGCCGGCCGAGGCCTGGCAGGTGGTCGCGTCCTTCCCCGGCACCGACGGGCCGGCGCTGTTCGCCGCCGCGGTGGCGCAGGGGCTGGAAGGCGTCGTCGCCAAGCGGCGGAGCAGCCGCTACGTGCCGGGCATCCGCAGCCGTGACTGGCTGAAGGTGAAGCAGCGGCGGGAGATGCTGGCCGTGGTGGCGGGCTACACCTGCCCGGCGGGACGGCCCGGCGGCCTCCTGCTGGGGGCCTACCGCGACGGGCAGCTCCGCTACATCGGCCGGGTGGGCTCCGGGCTGAGCGCGGCTGACCTGGCGGTGATCCGGCAGCACCTGCCGCCGGCGCGGTGCCCGTTCCCCGCGGTCCCCCGCCTGCGGGACCGGTTCGGCGGTGACCCGGGCACCGTGGTGTGGGTGGAGCCCCGCCTGACCGTGCGCGTGAGCTTCACCGAGTGGACGGAGGAGGGGCGGCTGCGGGACCCGGTGGTGACGGGGTTCAGCACGGAGCCGCCGGAGGCTGCCGTGATCCCGTAAGAGGCACAGGAGGAGGGGAAGCCGTTGACCGAGCACGAGTGGCAGGCGCATCCGGAACCCGTCGCACCGCCCCTTCCGGGGCAGGAACCGCACTTCCCCGGCGGGGAGCCCGCCGGGGGGCCGGAGGCCCGTCTCGTCGCGTGGTTTGCCGACGAGGCCGCCGCCTGGTCGTGTGTCCGGGATCTGGAGTCCCGCGGCGTGACGGTGCGCCTGGAAACGACGACCGGGCAGTCCGGATCCGCCCCCGGGTCCCGGCGCCCCGAGGCCGATTCCGGCGCCGGCACGACGCCTGCGGCGGAGGCTCCCGCTCAGGGCTCCGCCGCCCTGGCGGAAAGGGGAATGGGGCCCGGCGCGGTGCTGGGCGCCACCGTGGGCGCTACCGCCGGCTTCCTGGCCGCGCAGTATCTCGTGCCGCCGGTGGGCAGCGCCTCGGCCGCCGGCACGATGCTGACCACGCTGGCGGGCGCCGGTCTGGGTTCGTTCTTCGGCG
Organism: Bacillota bacterium; assembly: GCA_003242675.1. The sequence continues at coordinate 69,411 of QGVE01000003.1, forward strand.
GCCTCCTCGACCAGGGAGCGGCCGGCGGCGACCGGCGCGGCGCCGGCGGGCGGGAGCGGCCGCGGGTCCGCCTGGAGGCCCGGGTGCCGCCTGTGCAGGTGAACGCGGTCCTGGACCTGGTTTCCGCCCGGGGAGCCGAAGAGGTGAAGCTCCGGCCGCCGGGGGCCGCCGGGGGCGGTCCCGGAGAGGGAAGCGGCCGCTCTGCCGGGCCGGCGGAGGCGGGGCCGGATTCGTGAGCCGGGCGCGCAGGCAGTGGGTGCGGGTGGGCGGCCGGGAACTGGCCCTTACCAACCTGGACAAGCCCCTGTGGCCGGAGGACGGGCTGACCAAGGGGGATCTGATCGCCCACTACGTGTCGGCGGCCCCGTACCTCCTGCCTTACCTGCGCGGCCGCCCCGTGGTCCTCACCCGGTACCCCCACGGCATCCACGGCAAGTGGTTCTACCAGAAGGATGCGCCGCAGGGCCTGCCCGAGTGGATTCCCACATGGGCCGACCGGGCCGACGACGGCCGCGTCATCCACTACCTGCGCATCGAGGAGCCGGCGGCCCTGGCCTACGTGGCCAACCTCGGGGCGATCGAGCTGCACCCGTGGCTCTCCTCCTGCCTAGCACCGGACCAGCCCGACTGGGCGGTCATCGACCTCGACCCGGCGGAGGGGGCGACGTTCGCCGACGTGCTGCTGGTCGCCCGGCTGGTCCGCCGGATCCTGGCGGAGGTCGGGGTACAGGGCTTCCCCAAGCTGTCCGGCGCCACGGGCATCCACATCTTCTGCCGCGCGCAGCCGGGAACCACCTACGCGGAGACCGCCGCTTTCTGCGAGCTGGTGGGCCGGGTCCTGCTGCGGGCGTACCCGGAGAAGGTTACGCTGGAGCGGGTGGTGGCCAAGCGGGGCGCGAAAGTGTACGTCGACTACCTGCAGAACCGCCGCGGGCAGACGATCACCAGCGTCTACGGCGTGCGGCCGCTGCCGGGGGCGCCGGTGTCGGTTCCGGTGACCTGGGAGGAGCTGGAGGGGGAGCCGCCGCGCGTGACGCTGCGCACCCTCCCGGAGCGGCTGGCCGCGGTCGGCGACCTGTTCGCGCCGCTGCTCCGGTCCCCACAGGATTTGCGGGGTGCGGCCGGCCGGCTGAGGCGGTTTCTCGGCGGCGCATGACCCGGTCCGCTCGCCCCCGGCGCCTGCGGCGGTACGGCCGGCGGTTTCGACAGACAAAAGGGACCGGCCGCCCCTGCAGAGGCAGCCGGTTTTTCCATGATGCCAGACCGGGTCGGCCTGCATGCCGGGCCGCAGATTCACGAAGGAGAACGCCCCTTCGCCCTGGCCAGGTACTCGCGCATGCCGTGCATGAAGTAGTCCACCAGCCCCCTCGCCAGTGAGGGCAGGAGCTTCTGCGC